>JBICHZ010000459.1:0-7847 GCA_043101355.1 Rhodopirellula sp. JB044 | reverse complement strand
AACGCTATTTCGCATTCCGATTGTGCTGCTTCAACGCCGTGTCTCCCGGTAGCGAAACGCGCCAATTGTTTGACGATTTAAATTGTGTCGCCGAACACTCGGTGATGGGTGCTGGGCTTATGAACCGACCCCGTCGTGATCGGCGACACTCTTTAAATCGACAAACTCTTGGCGAGTTTCGCTACCGGGAGACTCGGCGTTGACGCAGCACTCGCGGAATGCGAATTCGCGTTCGTTAGCCGTGTGGCAGTTCGACGTGTCGGCCGGTGCGGATGCTTTCGTAGATGGCTTCGACACAGATTAGATCACGTAAGCCTTCTTCTCCAGGGACGGTACTATCTCGGTCCTCGAGAATGCACTTAGCGAAGGCGTCCATTTCGGCCGCGAACTGGTCAATGTTCTCGCGATCGATCGGACCTTTGCTGGTCGCGCCTTTGATGCCGCGGTAGCTGTATGCGGGTTCGAGGCCGAACCAACCTTTTTCGCCGAAGGCTTTGAAACGATTGATGCCGTTGAAGGCGTAGGTGGTGATGCACGAACAAGTCACACCGCCGGGCATCTTCATGGTCCAAGCGATGGTTTCATCGACCTCGGCAAATTTCTTCGGATCGGTCTTGGTTTCTTGGGCGGAGATCACCACAGGTTCTTCGCCGGTGAGATATCGGCAGGCTTGCAGGGCGTAGACTCCCACGTCCATCAACGCGCCTCCACCGGCGAGCTTTCCGTCGAGTCGCCATTGGTCCGGGTTTCCGATCTTGAAACCGAACCCGGCTTCGATTCCTTTCAAGCGACCGAACGTTTCGTTGCGTGCGGTCTCGATGCAGTATTGATGGTGAGGTTCGAACTGACAGCGGTAACCGATCGCGAGTTTGCGATTGTTTTCGTCACAGGCCGCGATCATCTCGCGGCACTCTTGGGCGGAGTTCGCCATCGGCTTTTCACACAGGACGTGTTTGCCTGCTTTGGCGCCGCGGATGGTGAACTCATGGTGCATGCCGTTGGGCAGGACGATGTAGACGACGTCGATCTCTTCGTTCTCGCTGAGTTTGTCGAACGTGTCGTAGTTGTAAATGTTGTGCTGCGGGATGCCATACTTTTCGGCCCAGGTTTTCTCTTTGCTGGGCGTGCCGGTGACAATGCCCGCGAGTTTGGCGTGCTGGGTCTTTTGAAGTGCGGGGGCGATCTGCTTGGTGCTTAGCGAGCCCAGGCCGACCAACGCAAAGTTGACGGTGGATTTGGACTCAGCCGCGGATGAGGTGTGAACGCCAACGGTGGCAGCGGCGGTCAGTGATGCGGTCGCGTTGAGAAAGTGACGTCGATTGATTGTCATGGGTGGGCCAGTTGTGGGGACAGGAAATGACTTACCGAGTTAGGGCTCATTATGCACATTTGCGGCCGGGATTGCTCTGTGCGGAGGCGGTTTATTTGAGTTCGACAGTTGGGAACTGGATTAAGCGATGATTCTTAACGAGGGACGCAAGCTCGCAGGGGCGCAAGGTCGCAGGTGCGCAAAGACGAAGGGAGCGAAGCAAGATCGGTTGGGAAACTGTTGATGATTGGATTGAGGAATGTTTTGTAGCGGTCTCTGTCAGGGCTTGCAGTGGCTTGCGTCGAGGGAGTGGGGGCGGATAGATTCGTGACGGTCGTGCTGCTGTGTTCGACGGTGTTTTGAGAACCTGTGCGGTGTGGGTTCGACTGCGTCTGTGCCGGGCGGTGGAGTGAATGAGATGACGCAATCCTATCGAGCCTGTCATTGCTGTGGTTTGATCCATCATGTTCCGGCGTTGAACGCGAATGAGAGAGCAGTCTGCACGCGGTGTCGTTCGACCATCTCGACGGGCCAATCGTCTCAGGTCGGTGCCAGTCGCACGGCGGCGGCTGCGGTTGCTGCGTTTGTTCTGTTTTGGCCCGCGGTGTTGTTGCCGATACTCGAGGTCGAGCAATTGGGGCAACATAGCGAGCAGAGTATTTTGACCGGGACGATCGGTTTGTTTCGTCACGGTAGTTATTTTGTCGGTGGCGTGGTGCTGTTGTTTTCAATCATCTTTCCGCTCGCGAAGATTGTCTTGCTGCTTGAGTTGAGCTTGCTCGAACTGCTGCATCGCAAGCACAAGGCGTTAACGTTGCGAGCGATGGAGCATCTCGGTCGTTGGAGCATGATGGATGTCATGTTGCTCGCGTTTCTGGTCATGCTGGTCAAACTCGGTGACTTGGTTGAGTTCCATTTTGGTTCCGCGGTCATCGCATTCACGTTGTGTGTTGTGATGAGCATGATCGCCTCGCTGTCTTTTGACCCCCATTCGATCTGGGATGAATCATATGAGTGAAACGGGTTTTCCAGAATCCGATGTGGTCGTCCGCAAACGCGGAGTCAGCACGCTTGCGTGGTCCCCGATGTGGATCGTGACGTTGGTGTGCGTGATCCTCGCCGTCGTCTTGACGTATGCGGCGTACGATGAGCCGGGAGTTTGGGTCAAAATTCGGTTCGACCGAGGTCACGGGCTCAAGGTGGGCGACGTCGTCATGTATCGGGGGATCGAGGTTGGCCGAGTCGGGAGGTTGAACCTCCGTGGCGAACTCGACGGCATCGACGTGCACGTGATTTTAGAACGAGATGCGGCGATGATCGCGAGCGAAGGTTCTCGGTTTTGGATCGTGCGGCCGCAGGTGAACGTGCAGGGGATTAGCGGTTTGGAAACCGCGATCGGGTCGAAGTATTTGAGTGTCATTCCGGGTGAAACCGGGCGACGCCAAACCGAATTTGACGGGCTCGAAACACCACCACCGTTGGGAGCAGATCGGGGCGGCATGGAGGTGGTATTGCGTGGCGATGATCGATGGGGTGTGAATCCTGGGTCGCCGTTATCGTTCCGTGGGATCGAGGTCGGGCAGGTGCTCGGCAGTTCGTTGTCACCCGACGCACGGCACGTGGACACACGCGTGAAGATCGATGCGAGACATCTGTCGTTGTTGTCGAAAGATTCCAAGTTTTGGGTGACGAGCGGCGTGCAGATGGATCTCGGCATGAGCGGTTTGAAGTTATCGGCGGAATCGTTGTCGACGATCGCTCGTGGAGGAATCGCGTTCATCACGCCGGCTCCGGTGCAGCCAGAGGAAGCGGTTCAGCCGGGCGAGGTTTTTCGGTTACACCGTAAAATGAAACAAGAATGGATCGACCGGGCGGCGGCGATCAACCAATTCGCGAATGATCCACCCAAAGCGATTCGGGTGCGGGCCGATTGGACCGAGAGCTTCTTCGGCATCGCACGGTCGAAGTCGCTGTCGAGTTGGGCGTTGGTGATTTCGATGCCGGACGGCGGTGATGCCCTGTTCGTGCCAGCGGACGTGTTCCAGGCACGCGACGATGCGGTGGATGACTCGTTTCGGGTCAACGTGATCGATGGTGAGGCGGATCGTTCTGTCCCGTTGGAACGGATCAAACGAAGCGGGACCGCCGTCGCGTGTTTTGAAGTCGACGCCAGGAATTTCGCCAGTGCAAACATTTCCCCGGGACGATTGCGAGTCGCGTCCACACCGGAAGATGGTTATGCGGTTTCGTGGCGGGCGGTGGGTTCGGATTCGTCGTCGCTATCGAGCGAAATCATGATCACGGAGATGATCGGTCGAGATCAATTGCGGCCCAATGGTGATCAGTGGCGGGTGCTGGATACGGTCATGAGTGCCGATGTATGGAACGGCGCACCGGTGATCGCGGCGGCGGATGAGAAACTGATCGGGATGTTGGTCGTCCGAGAAAACGAAACGGTGATCGTCCGAGTGGATTCGTTGCATGGGAGTCAAAGCGAACAAACGGACGATTCTGCAACCATGTAGAGGTTCGTTGGACGGACGGGATCTTCTACCAAAAGGGACAGAGATGTTTGCGATCTTGAGCGTCCGATGAGACCAATGGCGTTGGCTCCGGTTGTCGGGTTTTGATTGTCGCGAGGACCGTGGCTAACGCCGGTCGACTGTTGGATTTGCCAGCAGTTCTCGCAGGGAATGAAGCTACAAAAAAACACCGCCGCTCACCGAAGGCGAGCGGCGGTTCATTCGATTTTTCGCACCGTTCTGCAACGGTGCTACTTCTCGTTGCATGCTCAAGCTGCGTCGAAGCGCTAACGCGGATTATGACCGGTTTTGGTCTGCGACGAGGATGACGCGATCGCCGACTTTTACTGCGACGCCGGTGACGGAAACTTCGTCGCCTTTTTCGGGCATTTCATTTTTGCTGACATCGCCCATGTCGACGGTCAATTTCTTGCCACTGTCGGTTTTCAGTTTTACAACGTGGTGTTCTTGCCCGCGGACCTTGGCGGTCTTGGTGGATTCGACGACGCCGTTGTATTTGTGGCCCACCCGGTTGATCTTTTTCGAACCGGCGTCTGGAATTGTGACGTGCGTGGCGAGCAAGACTTCTTTGTCCCCTCGTTTGACGATCGGGCCATGAAATTCGGCGCGATCACCTTGGAACAATTGCGTGCCAAGGTTTTCCGATCCGAGGTCGACCCAGATCGTATCTCCGTTGTCTCGTTGGACGTGGAGCATCAACGCGAGGTTGTCGAGTCGGCGAACCATTTTCTGTTCTTCGATGGTGCCGCTTACTTGATGCTGTTTGCCACTCAGTCCTTCTTTCACCGATTGTGCGATCTTGCTCGGATGCACGGCGGACTGAGTCGTTTTCGACAATTTGCTGTAGTCATACGAGTCATACATGCCATCGTTGTCGGCATCTTCGTACGTGACGTACGCGTCGTTGAGATAATCCCCGTCGCTGTCGATGTAGCGTGACGAACGTTCGTAGTTGCCGTCTTCGTCACGATCTTCGAACGACTCGTAGCTTTCGTTGTAATCATCGCCATAGAAAGTGCTGGCATCGACGATGAGATCGTCGTTGTCGGAGTCGGTGCTATTTTTCGCGTCATTGTACGACCAAACTTCATCGTCCCAGCGACCGATCGCTTCGTCCGTTGGGTTGTAGTCGTTGCCGTCAAACCATTCGGACACGTCATACCAGGCGTCGTCTTCGACTTTGCTGCCTTGGTCTTCGCGATCGTAGTCGCCTGTTTGTGCGGATACGTTCGACATCGCGGTCGCGGGGCCGATCGTGATTGCTGCGCAGGCGATGAGGGCGCGGAGTTTGTTGCGTTTTTGATTGATCGTTGACATGTGGTTTTCTCCATTGATGAGTGGTCAACGCTCACCGAGCGGTGGCGTTGTTGAATACGGTCGAGCCTCGTTCCTCATGCGAGAACGAGTGATTGATGGCCATCGATACAGAATGTTCGATGGGCGACCTATTAGGCGCCGCGGTCGTTGCGATGGCGGTTAGCCGACCGTTGTGATCAACAGAAGAGAACGCAAAGTGCATGCCAACGAACGCGGAACGATCGTTCGTTTGGTGGGCTTGGTTCGGTTTAACGAAGGCAGGCGAAGTCTTCGATCGCCTTTCGCACACGGCTGCGGGTGGCGTTTTCGTTTCGCCAATGTTCGACCAGGTTTGATAGACGATCGTGATCGTTCGGGTTGATCGCCGGTTGAACACCGAGGTCGCGACGGACAAGGCAGCGTTCGACTTCGTAGAGCAAACGTTCGGCGGATTGTCCGACACAAAGTTCGTCGAGTTTGGCGATACAATCGTCGAGACATTGCTCGGCGTCTTCTAACCGTCCGAGTCGACGGTAGGCGGTTCCCAGGTCGCCCCACACGATTGCCTGGTGGAGTGAGTCCGGTGGGATGTGCCGAGTGACTTCGGGACCGGTGAGTATTTCGGCGGATTCCTCGAAACGTTCGAGTTGCAATAACGCTGCGGCGCGGGCGGAGAGACAGATGGCGATGCCAACGTAGTCGTCGAGTTGGCGATAAATCTCGAGTGCTTGGTTAAGCGTTTCGCAGCACTGGCGGCTGTCACCCGCGTCATCGGCCGCGAGTGCTCGGTTGTTAAGTGACTGCGCGAGCGTGGGCAGGTCACCCAACCGGCGGCTGATCCTTTGGCAGCGATCGTAGTCATGTTCGGCCGATTCGAAGTCACCGCTCTCGGCCGACGCGGCGGCACGACCGAGCAAGGCTTGTTGCAGGTGTCGCGGGTCGGAGCGATGTTCGACGCGAGTTTGTTGCCGCAGAGCGCGATCGAACAGGTTGCGTGCTTCGGCGATCCGTCCACGTTGCAACGCGATCTTGCCCTCCTGCACCGTGAGGCCGGGGACGAACCGTTTGATCGAGTCCGCGACCGCTCCGGTGATTCGTCGGCCGGCCAATGGGCTGAGGGCGTCACCCATGACCGAGTCGGCAATGGCTTGTCCTTGTTCGAGCAGCTCGGTGGCTTTGTCGAGATGGCCGAGACGCCGATTGGTTTCGATCAGTTCGAGCAAAACTTCGAGCCGCGTGGCGTCATCAATTTGCGATTCGTTGGACGGGTCGAGGATCGGTTCGAGGAGCCCGACGGCTTCCGAACCGCGACTGTGTCGGAAGAGGATTTGAGACAACAAACAACGTGTGTCCACTTCCAATTCGAGGCCACGCGGGGCCGGAGTGGATGATAGCGCGGCGACCGGATCGACGTCTGCGCGAGATTCGGGGGAGGCAAAGTACTCGAGCAAATCGCGGCACAACCTTTCGGCGTGATCGGTTTGTCCGGCGAGGCGTTTGGCGTCGGCGAGCCGCACCATGAGTTCGATCCGGTCGACACTCGAACTGAATGTGAGTCCCTTTTCGATCCGTTCGATTCGCAGGCGGCTGTCGAGTTGATCGGCCCCGATACGGTCGGCGGTCAGGATGGCCCGGACGCACTTTGAGGCGAGTGCATCGCTGAGTGCATCGTCCGTTTCGGTCAACCAGGACGCGGCCGCCCATAGGTTGGTCGCGTAATGCCGGGCATCGATTTCAGAGAGCGGAATCGAGCCTTGTAAGAGCGAGTCGAGCATCCCGGCGGCGATTTGGTTTCGAGTCTCGACCGGCAACGTGTCGAGAACATAACGACGCACGGTGTTGTCGGCGTGGATGTGAATCGTTTCGTCGTCATCACGCAGACGCAGCAGTTGACGTTCTCGCAGTTCGTCGATCCAGTCCAACGGGTCGTCATCAATGGACTGCGAAAGGGGCGAGGATTCGTTGTGAGCTTCGATGAGGGTTTCGGCGATCGCCATCGGAACCGGGGCCGGCCAGATTGCCAGTGCGTTGAGCGTGGTGAGTTGGCCGGGGTTGAGCAGGTCGACGCTCCATCGCACAACGCTGTTGAGTGTTCGATGCCGGTCCGGGAGATCGGCTCGGTTGCTCTTGAGAACACCGAAGGAACGGGTGAGTCGTTTGCGAAGATTGCTCAGCGTGAGGACACCGACACGGGCGGCGGCCAGTTCGATCGCGAGCGGGTTGCCGTCGACGATCCGGCATATCTCTCGAATGTCGTCCTGTCCGGCGGGAGTGATCTCGAGCCCTGGTTTGACCGCTTCGGCGCGGCGAACGAACAGCTCACTCGCTTGGCGGAAGTCATCCGTGCTCAGCGGCGCGAGCGTGACGACGCGTTCACCGCGAATCCGCAGCGGCAGTTGGCTGGTGACGAGCAGGCGGAGGGCTGGGTTGCGGGAAAGCCAATCGTTGATCTGTTCCGCCGCGGTCCGAACGATTTGTTCAACATTGTCGATCACGAGCGTCAACGGTCCGCGAACGGCGATCGTTTGAGCGACGCGTCGGCGTGAAGGTTCGTGAGTTTGTTGGGTGACCCCGAGTGCCGCGAGGACGGACGAGGCGAGTTGATCGGCGTCCATCGCGGTGGCGGCGTCGACCCAGATGATGTCGCCGGATAACTGCGGCGCGAGACGTTTGGCGATGACGGCGGCGGTTTGCGTCTT
>JBICHZ010000458.1:0-49260 GCA_043101355.1 Rhodopirellula sp. JB044 | reverse complement strand
CTAGGGAGAGGCGTTCGGGCGAGATCGGCAGGGGCTACTTCTCATACGGGGATCAAGTTGAGTTTGCTGACCAAAGGACCGCGAGACACAATTCTACAACTTCCCGCCGCGTTTGACCGGGAAAGATTGCTCGGTCGATTGCAGGTCCGAAACACAATTCGGGCGGGGAAATGCGAGGAAGCTGAAACCGAATTTTGCGACACCCTGGATGGTGATCTGTGGTTCGCCGGATGGGTGCTTTCCCGCAGCAACGAGACCATGCAACTCAGCCGACTCGAAGAGTTATTGGTCGAGAAGCCAGTGGCGAGTTGCCAATGCTCGGGGCCATTGCCAAGTTTCTGCTGGGAGTTGCCGGCCCCTGCGATGCGAGAAACGCTGCACAAGGTGCTCAAACTGCGAGCCTTGCGTCCTTTGCTGTCGGTCAACACGGACACCCAAAGAATCGACATCAAGAACGTCGACGGCAAAACGGTTGTCCGCCTGAAGGTGCAGTCGGTGTTCAGTCCGGTCAAACAACGGCAGTTGTCGTTGGAACTGTGTAGTGTGCAGCCACTGCGTGGATACGACGACGAGGCGCAACAGATGATCGAACATCTGCTGTCGCTCGGACTTTATGAAGCCGACTCACGGGCCGTTTCTCGCTATCTCGGCGAACTCGCGGAAGTTGCGGAAGTTCATCCCGCGAAACAGTCCGTTGTGTTGGAAGCCGAACGAACGAGCCGAGAAACGGTTTCGATGTTGGTGCGGAATTTCTGGTCGTTCGCTCGTACCCGTGAAGGTGGTGTGATTGAGGACGTCGACACGGAATTTTTGCATGAGTACCGAGTGGCACTTCGGCGTGTGCGTTCACTGATCGCGCAATCGAAAGGCGTGTACCCTGCCGAGATCACAATGCAACTCAAGGCGGTTTTCGGAAAATTCGCCCGGATTACGAATCGCTTGCGAGACCTTGACGTCTATCTGCTGGCAGAAGAGGCGTATCGTCAGTCCCTGCCCGTGGGACTCGCCGGCGGACTCGATCAGATGTTCGCTGACTTCCGCGACGAACGAACACGGCAATGCAATCGCGTTACCGAGTGGTTGCGAAGTGACGACTATCGAGGCAAGGTACGGGACCTCGATACGCTATTAAAGAAAGCGGATCGCTCCCCCGCGAGCAAGCATGCTCGGACACCGATCGCCACGCTCGCCGAAAAGATTGTTCGCAATCGTCACGCAAAAATCGTTCGCCAAGGAACCGCGGTGAACTCGTCGACTCCGGACGACAACATTCACGAACTTCGTATCGAAGGAAAGAAACTGCGTTATTCGCTCGAGTTCTTTGGCCCGCTGCTCGATACAGTGGCAGTCAGCATGACGATCAAACGATTGAAGAAACTGCAGGATTCACTGGGTGACTTCAATGACATTTGCGTGCAGCAAGTTTCGCTCGCGGAGTACCTGCAGGAGAAGCAAGAGGCCGATGGGGCGTCGCCCGAATTGATCGCATCGGTTGGCGGGTTGATTGGTGCTCTGTACCAACGACAACTCGACCAACGAAGCACCGTCGAAGAACAAATCAAAATGTTTTGTAGTGCGGACCATTTCAACGAAGCCGTTGCTGTCGAACCAACACAAAAGAGGGCCGCGTAATGAAAACCATTGCATCGTTCAGTTTGAAAGGTGGCGTCGGTAAAACAACCACCGCCGTGAATCTTGCGTTCGCCTCGGCGGCAGCAGGAAACCACACCCTGCTCGTTGATTTGGACGCGCAAGGTGCCGCATCGTTCTACTTTCGGATCCGATCGGATTCGAAGGTACGTAATCGGCATTTCTTCAACAGCAAGTCACGCTTGCTTTCCGCGATCAAAAGCACCGATTACGAGGGACTCGATCTGCTGCCCGCTCATCGTTCGTTTCACAAATTTGATTTGATTTTGAACGAGTTCAAGCAACCGCGGAAACGGCTCCGTCAAGTAGTTCGTCGGTTAAGCAAAGAGTTCGACACCATTGTCATGGACTGCCCTCCAACCGGATCGTTGCTATCGGAGAGCATTTGTGCGGCTGCCGATGCGGTGGTGGTACCGATGATTCCGACGACGCTATGCCGGCGTACCTGCGAACAGTTGATGGAGATGTGTCGCCGATGCGACTTACCGACGAAGCGATTGCGTCCGTTCTTTTCGATGGTGCGTCCAGGGAATGAGCTGCAGGAAGAGATGATGGATCTGTTCCGAGCGGAAGTTCCGAGCCTGCTTTCGACATCGATCCCGTACCTTTCGGATATCGAACGGATGGGGATCCAACGAGAACCGGTATCGTGTTTTTCCGACGACAAGTCAGTCGGCGAAGCGTACTCGCGTCTGTTCCGCGAGGTGACCGCGAAGTCCGCGTCTAAGCGAGCGGCGGCGTAGCGAATATTGGATTTGTTAGCCGCCCTGATTTCTGTTCGATAAGGGGTCGGGCGGTTGCTCCGACTATCGCTTGTTCTCAGACCATCACTTGTGTGGAGCCCTCGGGTTCCCATATGTTCGTATTGCCGCTTGCGTCTATGGCGTTTTGGGGTTGTAACCACGATTGCTCATAGGGGCAGGATAAGGAGAGACCGATGGACCGCGAAATTGGTGTGCTTCCGTATCGCAAGCATAAAAATCGCTTGGAGGTGGTTCTCGTTACCACCCGACGTCGCAAGTATTGGATCTTCCCGAAAGGACAAACCGAGAAGCACAAGACGGCGTCCGAAGTCGCTCAGCTCGAAGCGTTCGAGGAAGCCGGGGTAACCGGCAATGTCAAGAAGAGCAACAACAAAAAATTCCGCATCCGACGCGGCGGCCGCAAGGTTGAGATGCGTGTCTTTCCGATGAAGCTCGATGAAGTATTGCCCAAATGGCCCGAGGACGACGAGCGGGAACGAGTTGTCGTCAGCGTGGAAGAGGCGCTAAAAATGATCAAGGGCAAGTCGCTTCGGAAGTGCGTCAAGCAAATGCTGCGTAACGCCGCCTGATCGAAGCCGGATTGGGATTTGACCGCACGAGCGGTGATCCTGCCCTCGCGCATGATGTCAAGTTCGCCTTCGGCTCTCGACATCAAACGATACCGCGTTTGCGTTTCTCCTCGGCACGGCTGACAAGCTAACGCGGCCGTCCTCGATTATGAAGATTTCGTAATCAAGTGGAGCGATGTCGGTCAGTCCCATAGACGATCCGTCTTTGGTGAGTAACTTTCTGCTACTTGGAACCTTCCCGAAAAGTCGAGGAATCGACTGACCGGAAGGCGTGCGACTGCGGGTCGAAACGGCTCGATGACCCTTGCATTTCGCCCTAGCGGAGTGGCGGCACTCCGCTTCGTGCTGCTCGCTGCTCGCCGCTTGGGTGGGACGTGTTGGACGTCAACCGCGGCGATCGTTCGAGGCTTTGTGTCATGAACGATCGTCTCTGCCTGAATTCGATCGCAACTTACTATTCACACCGCCTTCGTATGGGATGACAGGGCCATGGGCATTGAAATCGAACGCAAGTTTTTGGTCAAAGATCAAGGCTACCGCAGCGAAGACAGCACGTTGCTTCGTCAAGGATACCTCAGCACCGTGAAAGAGCGGACGGTTCGCGTACGGATCGCCGGAGAAAAGGCGTTCCTGACGATCAAAGGAACCACCGAGGGAGCGACTCGCAGTGAGTACGAGTACGAGATTCCTACGAAGGATGCCGAAGAGATGCTCGACAAACTCTGCCCTCCGCCGCTGATTGAGAAGCGGCGTTACCGTACCCAGCACGACGGAATGGTATGGGAAGTCGATGAGTTCTTCGGTGCCAACGAAGGATTGGTGTTGGCGGAAATCGAGTTGGACGAAGAGGGGCAGCAGTTCGCAACGCCCTCGTGGTTGGGCGAAGAAGTGACGGAAGATCGTCGCTACTACAACGCCAATCTGATTTCCAATCCCTATTCAAACTGGTGAGCCGGGCGTGCCCACCGACCTTGATTGCCGGGTAGGTGACGTTGGCGAAGCGCGCTGAGACATTGTGTGATCGCGTTCAAGGACCGGAACATTCACGATCAGCATCCTGAAATTCGGAATGAATGAATGAGTTCGATCCTGGAAGCCCTGCCGGCCGCGGCGGAGGACAAACCACCTTGGAAGACGCTGAGCAAGCACATCAAATCGGGTGACGGTGAAGCGTCGCTCGAATTGCTTCGTAAGATACCGCCGAGCGAACTGCTATATGTGCTCGGTCGACTCCGGGACAAGAAGCTGACTTCGTTGTGGCAGTTATTGATCCCGATCGATCTCGAGTTCGCGGCAGACTTATTGCAGTTGTTGCCGGACGTGCTCGCGGCAAATCTGATTGAGCAGTTGCCTACCGAAACCGCCGCAACGCTGCTTTCTCGGGTGGACTCGGACGAGCAAGTTGACTTTCTTGCGACGATGGACTCGGAACGCTCGGCCGAAGTCATCGAGGCAATGGGTTCGAGCGAAGCCGCAGATATCAAACGATACCTCTCGTATCCGCACGACACGGCAGGCGGGTTGATGGTCAGCGAAATATTAACCTTCTCCGCGAAGACGTCCGTGTCATCCGTGGTGGATTTCTTTCGCAAACACCACGACCAATTCGATGAGTATGTGACCCGCTATCTCTTTGCGGTTGATGAAAACGACCGTTTTGTCGGTGTGGTCAAGAGTCGAACTCTTTTGACCGCATCGCCTACAGATACGATGGCGCAATTGGCCGTGACTGATTTCAGCGTCGTGTCCCCGGACATGTCTGTCGATGAACTTGAGTCGCTGTTTGATGGGGTGGACCACATGGCGGTTCCTGTTGTTGCCGACGATGGAACGCTACTCGGTGCGGTAAAGCGATCGGCGGTGTTTGAAGTGCTGCAGGAACGCGACGTCGCCAGTCTGATGCGATTCGGCGGAATTATCGGCGGTGAAGAATTACGCACCCTGCCGCTGCGCGTTCGAACGTTCCGGCGCCTGATGTTTTTGCTGCCCAGTATCGCGCTGTCTTACATCGCCGTGAGTGTGATTACGCTTTACGAACCGATCATCGAGAAAGCGACCGTGCTCGCAGTCTTCCTGCCGATGGTCGCGAACCTTTGCGGCGCCGCGGGCAATCAGGCGGTTGCGGTGAGCATCCGTGAGTTGACGCTCGGTCTCATCGATGGGCGTGACCTGTTTCGGGTTTGGGGACAAGAATTCTTTTTGGCGTTGTTCAACGGCGTTGCGATCGCGAGCGTTTTAGCGGCGGTGGTCTTCTGCACGCGTGGAGACACGGGCAGCCTGCCGCTGGTCATCGGCGCTGCCTACACACTCAGCAGCGTCGTGGCGGTCGGGTTGGGCTCCGGACTGCCGCTGCTGATGAACCGATTGGGAATCGACCCGGCGATGTTGTCGAGTCCCGTGCTAACGACGTTAACCGACATGACATCATTCTTTCTTGTGCTGAGCCTTGCTTCGGCGATGTTGGATTTTGGGTGAACTGACTCGCGACGTTTTGACAAGTGATCCGAGGGCTGTGGATGAGGGCCGGATATGCTGAGAAACAGGCCGTCTTGGCAGAGCGGAAAAAGCCGAAAATTTTGAAATTTTGCTAGTCGCCAACAGGCCCGGTTTCGCTAAATTGCTGCCGCAAAAAAGATTGCTGCTTCTGTCATCTACCGCGTCGGAACCGCCTGATGCCTGTGTCTGAGTCGACTCATCTGCCCGATGGGATGTACGGCGTGTTTGCAGCCGCCCTCGTCGTGTATTGCGCCGGGCTGTACCTGATCGGATGGTTTGCCCGGCGCCGCATCCACAACGTTGAGGATTTCGTTCTCGCGGGCAGACGTTTGCCCACATCGCTCGCGGCGATCACGATCATCGCAACATGGTTTGGTGCTGAATCGTTGATGACGACCGCGGACGAGGTCGGTAACGAGGGGTTACGAAAAGCGATGCTCGATCCGGTCGGGATTGCTTTATGCCTTTTGTTGGCCGGGCTGTTTATTGCCGGGCCGATGTGGCGGATGGGAATTTTGACGGTCTCGGATTTCTTTCGCCAACGTTACGGTAAGGCCGCCGAGATCATTGCTTCCCTCATCATTGTTCCGAGCTACTTCGGATGGGTCGCGGCGCAGTTTGTTGCGTTAGCTCAAATACTCGAAGTTTTCTTCGGGCTGCCCAAGGACATTGGCATTCTCGTCGTTGCGACCATTGGCACCGGTTACACATTGATGGGCGGGATGTGGACGATCACGTGGACCGACGCGGTTCAGATGAGCTTGATCTTGGTGGGACTGAGCGTGTTGGGGTACGCGATCCTGAGCCACCTCGGTGACGGGCAACTGTCCGCCGGAGTGACCACGATGCGCACGGACATCGCCGAGTCTCGTTGGCGGATTGCCGATCCGGAAAAGTTTTGGCGTGACTCCATGGTGGCGGTCAGTGCGTTGGCGATTGGTGCGTTGGGAAATTTGCCGATGCAGGATCTCATGCAACGGATCTTTTCCGCGAAGAGCGATTCGGTCGCGATCAAAGCGTGCCTGGTTGCCGCGTTCGGCTATCTGGCGATGGGGATCCTGCCGGTGGGTACCGGGATGGCGGCGCATCTATTGTTGCCGCGTGAAACCGGCGAACTCGATGGTGTTGTCGTCTTGGTCGCCGCCAAGTTACTCAATCCTGTGATGTTGTTGATTTTCTTTCTCGCAATCGTCTCTGCGGTGTTGTCGACGATCGTCAGTGCGGTGATGGCACCGGCCGCGGTCATGGCGCACAATCTCGTCGAACCGTCGTTGGTGAGATATCGCGGCAGGGCTTTTTCTGAGACGAACCAATTGCGACTGCAGCGGGTAGCGATCGCAACGGTGACTGCATTGTCGGCGGTTTTAGCGTGGCGGGGACAGGGTGCCTACGAGTTGGTTCAGGCATCCTATTCGATGGCGTTAGTAAGTCTGTTTGTCCCCTTTGTGCTCGGAATTCACTGGAAGAGCCTACCTCCACAATCCGCGTGGCATTCGATGGGTTGGGGAATCGCGGTCTGGACCTTCCATTTCGCCATCGGGTGGGAAATGTTTATGCAACCATGGCTCGAACCACTGGGTGTTATGTTGCCTCATGAACTCGCGGGAGTCCTGGTCAGTGGCCTCGGATTGTTGTTCGGGATGATCGTTGCGGGAGATGGACGCCCTATTCGACCGGTTGAAGAGCCGGTAGCTGCCTGACGCAAGACAAGCAACGTTGGCTCTCGGACAACATCGCTTCCGCGACCTGTTATCGAACGCCAGTTCAGGTGCTCAGTACAAACCTCGCTGGAACTCGGCTTCCCGATTCGTTTTGCATTGAGGTTAGGTGGCGGTGGGGAAGCGGATCGCGCGAGCCAATGAATTGTTCTCAACGATCATCGGCGATTCAGGGTCGAGCGAACGTTTCTCGCAGACGCTCGACGCGTTCGCGATCGTCACAGCCGACGAGGTGATCATTGACAATTCCCATCGACTGCATGAACGCGTAGCAGGTAGTCGGGCCGATGAATTTCCAACCTCGGCGTTTGAGTTCACGACTCATCTGAGTGGACTCATGCGTAACCGCGGGAATGTCTTCGCGGCGTCTTGGCGGACGAGACCTCGAGGGCTCGAATTGCCAAAAAAATGCGGCGAGCGAACCTTCCGCGGATCGCATTTCGATCGCCTTGGCCGCGTTGTGAATCGCCGCAATGATTTTTCCTCGGTGCCGGATGATCGATTCGTTGCCGAGCAATCGATTGATATCACTCGTGTCATATTTCGCAACGGTTTCGAAATCAAACTCTGCGAACGCACTTCGAAACGCGGGTCGGCGACGAAGGATGGTCAGCCACGACAAACCGCACTGGAAGCCTTCGAGGCAGATTTTTTCAAACAATCGTTGGTCATCCTTAACCGGCTTGCCCCATTCCTGATCGTGATATCGGCGGTATTCTCGATCATCCCCGCACCACCAACATCGGACTCGGTCCTTAGTATCGCGTTGCAGTCCTTTGTTTGAATTCATAGGCCTTTGTTTGAAACCATAGGATTGAGTGTTCTACTCAAGATGGAGTTACTCGGACGGAAGACGAATGCGATTTTTTTCGAATGAGTCATGCTGACATTCGACAGCACCAAAATGATGGCCTATTCTTTAGCTCATTGCAGAGAAATCGTGTCGTCGACACGAAGCCTTCTAGCCTTAATCGCGGCTCGCGAAATGTCGGTTCTTCAGAAAATCAAAAGCCATGGGATCGCCCATTCGATTGAGATCATTTTCAATCGAATCGTTCCCGCATGGTGCTTTCGGTTTTCGGTAGGAACGGTTTACGAACTCGATACGGAACGGTTAATCAACGTTCTTGACGAGCTGAACCTTGACCATTTTAGATTCCAGCGGGTCGAGGATCCAACGGAACTCGAAGAACTTCGAGCGTTAACATGGAACTCGGTGCCGGTGGAAACCACCATCGGGCACTATGGATATTCCGTCAGCCGAGCATCCGATCCTGACCGGACGATCGGCGGGGTTTGGGGTGGAGTCAATCAGTTCAATGAAGCCGATCTCGGATTTCAGATTCAACTGAAAAAGAGCCAAGCTCTTATTTATTGTGCCTACGTAAGCAAAGAGGCCCGAGGCGAAGGCATCTACAAGAGAGTGTTGCCGTACGCCGCGAAAGATCTCGCCTCAGAAGGATATGGCGATTTGACGGTGATGGTTCAGCCGTGGAATAAAGCCTCGACCTACATTCACCAGAAGTATTCCAAGCGGACACTGGGGAATGTGTCCGTCGTCCGGATCTTCGGACTCGCGATGGTGTTCTGCAGCGGTGAGATCTCAAAGAACAAAACCTGCACGACGGGATTGGTGTCCAACCCCGTGCTGATCGATTTCTAATCCGTTATCGCAAGGCACGCTGCATGACGTGATCCGAATTGGATCGGACGCGACTGCTTTGCGAGCGAACGCAGATGATGGTGGACACGATCAGCAATACCACCGCTAGGAACAATGCGACTCCGGAAATCCATAAATCGATTTGAGAAGGATGAGTCGGAGACTTCATTCGTCGACGCTGCGTTTGAATTTGGTGAGAAAGGAATGCACCGAAAGGCAGACGCATGGGCAGGTATTGGCTGCGGGCACGTCCAGGTGCATCGTTTCTATTAAATCCAATCGTAGCGATACGCCAAGTTGAGCCAATTTGACGCAGGGCGTCCAACCGTGCAAATCACGGTGTCAACGCGATGCCCGTGCGACGATCGACCGCATAGCGGCGAAACAACGGGCGGGCTGCCCGTCGTCTGTGCCGCATGGTTGGGCGATCCGCACGTGAGCGAATCGAGGCCGCCGAGTTACGGTTGCTTCCGCAAATCGAGCCATTCGCTGTGGAAGGTTCCTTCGCGGTCGACACGCTGATACGTGTGGGCACCGAAGTAATCACGCTGGGCTTGGAGCAGGTTCGCAGGCAAGCGTTCGAGACGGTATCCGTCGAAGTAGTTGAGTGCCGCACTGAATGCCGGAACCGGAATCCCGAGCAGGGAAGCAGCCGACACGACCGCCCGCCATCCGCTTTGGGCGTTCTCGACCGCTTCTTCGAAGTACGGATAGAGCAACAGGTTCTCGAGGTCGGGTTGCTCGTCGAACGCTTCTTTGATGCGATCGAGGAACTGCGCACGAATGATACATCCTCCACGCCACAGCAGTGCCGACTGGCCATAGTCGAGACCCCAATCGTGCTCTGCCGACGCCGCCTGCAATTGCACGAAGCCTTGGGCGTAACTGACGATCTTCGATGCGTAAAGCGCGTCGTGGACGGCTTGGATGAAGGCTTCTTTGTCGCCGACGAGGCTCTTGGCGAGGGCCGACATTTCCGTGTTGCTGGAATCCGAAGGTCCGTTGAGTTTCTTACTCGCTCGGGTGCGGGCCTCCTTCTGTGCCGAGAGTCCGCGGGCGAACACGGCGGTGGTGACCAGGGTGCTCGGCACGCCGAGGTCCAGAGCGAGTTGGCTCATCCACTTACCGGTTCCCTTGGCACCGGCAACATCGAGGATCTTGTCCACGAGGAAACCGTCGCCACCCTGATCGTCTTTGGCACTGAAGATGTCCCGGGTGATTTCGATCAGATAGCTTTGCAGAACACCTTCGTTCCACTTCGCGAAAACGTCATAAAGTTCTTCGTTAGACAAACCGCCGAGTTCGTGCAGCAACTGGTAGGCTTCGCAGATCAACTGCATGTCGCCGTACTCGATCCCGTTGTGGACCATTTTGACGTAGTGACCGGCACCGCGGGGGCCGACCCATTCGCAGCACGGGATATCGTTGTTGGGACCGACCTTGGCGGCGATCGATTGGAACATGTCCTTGATGTGTGGCCACGCGGCTTCGGTTCCGCCGGGCATGAGGCTCGGGCCTTTGAGGGCGCCCTCTTCCCCACCGGAGACACCGGCACCGACGTACAGCAGGCCCGCGTCTTCGACGAGCTTGGTACGTCGCTCGGTGTCGACGTAGTAGGTGTTCCCACCGTCGATGATGATGTCGCCTTCATCGCAAAGTGGGATCAGCGAGTCGATGATCGCGTCGACGGCGGGGCCGGCTTTGACGAGCATCATCAATTTACGCGGGCGGGCGACGGCGGCGACGAAGTCCTCAAGCGTGTGGGTGCCGACGAAGTTTTTGCCCTTCGCCCGACCTTCGATCAACTCGTCGACCTTGCTGGTCGTCCGGTTGTAAACGGCGACCTTGTAACCACGGCTCTCAACGTTGAGAGCTAGGTTCTCGCCCATCACGGCCAAACCAATCAGTCCAAAATCACAATCACCGCTCATGGTCTCTGTCCACCCAATAAGGTTGTTAGAATGTTGTCGATCTGAGTAAGCAGGAATTCTAAATGGTCAGAGGGGAGCCGAGAAGGTGAGAGGAACCGCGCAGCGTCGAACGGCCCGAACGGCAGCGATTAGCGAGAGATTTGCGGTGCTCGCACGGAAGATTAGGCGGGAGCGATCGCTTTCAACTCGGTGCGACAGACGACGCAGCGGAGTCTATCGATCACCGTAACGCTGGCCGAGGGTTTTCACAACGGAGGCGACGGCATCACGGTATTCTGCGGGTGAGAGCACCTCGGCATCGGCCCCGAGCGCGAGAACCTTCGGCAGGAGCTCGCGTGGATGGGAGGCGGGGACGGTCAGGATGAAGTCCGTGTGGGCGTCCTCACTATCGATTTCCTCGGATTCATCGTCGCCGGATGAATCCACCGGTTCGAGGATCTGGTCCGGATGCCATGGGTCCTCTTTGACGTAAGACGCCGAACGAGGACCGAGACGGATTTGGACCGGAGTCGAAGTTTCCCCCGAAAAGATCCCGATGCTCTTACTGAGAAATTTGGACAGATCGACATTGGGATCGGGTTTGAAGTACTCGTCCGTGACACGCGCGTGTTTGAACCGATCGAGTTTCCAGTTGCGTAGACGCTCCGATGCGTCGGTCACTTCCGGGGCCGCCGCGACCACATAGATGCTGCTCTGATGGACAGCCAACGCGTAGGGTTCGATTTGCCGCTGGGTCGCCGGCCGCCCGACCGACTGATACTCGATTTCCGCGACGCGGTGTTCGAGAATGCAGCGGGTGATCGTCTTCAACATGCCTGCATGGGCGGCATAGGTCTTTGACGGGGTGCCGGAAACGTAGAGCACCTTTCGATACCGTTGGTAGTGCTCGTAGACGCCCTCGGGAATCGCCTCCTGGACTTTGTTCCAGAACGTTTCGATCCCTTGCCAATACTGCGTGCCCATCAATGGAGTCAACAGTTCGCGACCGATCGCCAACGCGATCAGTTCGGTGGCCGAGAACGCGATTTCATGAACCGCGGTGTGGTTGCGACCGAGCCGGTAGACTTTCCCGCGTTCGACCATTTCGTTCTGGATGTCATAGCCGGCCGCTTGGAGAGCTTCGATGTCGCGGCGGACGGTACGACCGTGCAGGGTAGTCAGACCGAGGTCGGCAACGAGGTCATATTTCAACTCATCAATGGTGCGGCCGAAGCGAGAGTCTTCGAGCAATTGCAACAACTTGTGCTGCCGAATGAGTTGTTCGTTACGTGCCACGTTGGATCCATCCGAGGTTGAGAAGCGGGCGGGAAAGGGTGCCCCATTCTTGCGGGCGGCTCGTCGTTTTCAAGCGAACGAAATTTGGCCCGCGGGAGTTCGCGAAACGGTGGGTGGACAAGAGACGACCCAGCCCAGTCGGGCTGGGCTGGGTAGAATGCTGGGCCTTTGCCACAAGAGCAACGGGCTCTAAATCATCCGAAACGAACACTACCAAGGCACGTCACTTCCAAACCGACGTGCAGGTTTTGCTTCCCGACGCGAGCCTTACTGAGGCGAGTTCAACCCGGGGATTTGCATCGGCGATCCACCGCCGGGCAGCGAGGCTCCCGTACCGGACGCACTGTCGTCGCCTTCGGCGGCGGTCAGAAGCTCATCACGATCGATCCGCAGTTCGCGATAGGTGGTCTCGGGAATCACGTAGTACCAATCAGCAAAACGAGCATTCAGGTCACTGACACGTCGCTTGGCGGCGTTGAGACGATCCTTTCTCGCGTCGAGCATACGGGTATTCTCTTTGAGAATTTTCTCCTGCTCGGCTTCGAGACGCTCTTGTTTCTCTTCATCGCTGAGGTCGGCGAAAGCGATCTCGTCGGAACCTTCTTCAGAGTCCGCGTCGTCTTCATCACCTTGTCCGGCGCCGGTCGCCTCGCCACTGCCTTCGACTTCCACCTCGGAAACACTGCTGTCGGCACTGTCGCCTGATTCGGTCTCGGCAGTTTCCGACGACTCCGTCTCACCTGACTCAGCTTCGGCGCCTTCTTCGGCGGCCTCGCTCGACGGTTCTTTGTTGTTTTCCTCGGTGTTTTCCTCGGGCGTTTCCTCGACGGCTTCCGTTTCTTCGGAGGCGGACTCTTCCTTCATTTCGGCTTCGTCCGATTGGCTTTCTTCACTGGACTCTTCGACCGCTTCGGATTCTTCGGCGGGCTCCGCGCCCTCATCTTTCATTTCCTCTTCGTCGGCCGCTTCTTCGGCAGCAGGCTCGTCAGCGGGCTCCGATTTCTTTTCAGCTTCGACACCCAACATCGCCGCGAGTTCTTCGATGGTTTGTGGGACCGGTTTGAGTTCCGGTGCCGGGAACTGGTCTTCATCGACGCGTGCGGTGACGAGCAGGTATCGGTTGACTCCGGTTGAGGTGCTTTCTTCCTCGTCACCGTCTTCCGACTCTTCCTCCTCGCTCAAACCCGATACGTTTCCGAATCGCAGCACGTACTCAACGCCGTCATTCAGTGTGACATCGAGTTCACCGTTCGCCGAGAGCACCTCGACGGGTGCGTCGGGGCGAGCCTGCACAGGAAGGAAGCCGCGATCGACGAGCGACTGCACCGCCTCGTTATCCGACACCAAATCTTTGTCGGCGCGGAGGTTTGCACTCATGCCTTCGGGCTTGCGAACGACGTCGACAATCTTCAAATCGTCCAACGCGTTCTTGATGTCGTTGAGTTTCTCCTTGTTGACGACCTGGGTTGGATCCACGTCGACTTCCACTGGGTCAGCCAGCGGGCTGTCCGATGGGTACTCAAGCAATTTCTCGAGCTTCCAATCGGTTCCGTCGGCAGCAACGATTGCGGTGTAGTTGCGATCGACGGAGAAGCCACGCGAAGACATCGAGGCGGCGTAATCTTCGATCCGCATCGCTTCGATGTCGATGCTGCTGAGTTGCAACAGGTCATCTTCGATCCAGTCTTGGAACTTGGTCGACAAGGCCGGCTCGTCGAGTTCGACGACATACACGGGGTCCTGGCCGGGTTTGCGGACATAGAAACGTCCCTCTTCATCCTTGACCGGATTACCAATAACGAGCGATGCAAGATCCTTTTGTGATTCGTCACGGAAGGTCACCAGGCGTCCCACACCGACATCACCAACCTCCAGGGCCTCGAGTTTAGGCTCGACGACACCCAGTGCCTCGTGGTCTTCGGCGTTTCGGGTTTGGACGTCGAGAATCTGCAGGCCGACCAGCGCGTTGGCGGCGTCCTTCATTTGCTCGACCGCGTCCGCCGGGTAACCTTTCCGCGAAGGGATGGTCCACATGCCGGTTTCCCGGTCGCGACGGACCTCAAACGTATCAACCTGACCTTGCTCCTCATCGAAGGAAACAATCTTCAGGCTCGCCGCGGTGAGCGGATCTTTGAAGTTCTCGAATAGTTCCTTGCCCGCACGGACGGAGACTTCTTCACGTTCCGAAGCGGGCCATGAAACGAACAGACCGACGGCTAGCATGACCGCGCCGATCACACAGAACAGTCCGGTTTTTTGTCCTTCGTTCACTTTTGATCGTCTTTGTGTGGGAGTTCAGTTGAGGGAGTTCGCAAAGGGCGATCGGCCCACGTCCGGTTAGAACGTGAAGGCCGAATCCGTCGGCGGCCACACCCGCGATGGGCGTGATGACGCCATGGCAAATTTCTACTTCAGTCGGCTCTTGCTGATGTTTTCACGTTCACGCAGTCGTCGTGACGCGAACACCATGATGCCGACGATGAGCGGCGGGAAGCAGGGCAACGCCACCGCCAACGTCTTGACCTGGTTTTGAATCGCCGTGACGTCTTGGTCGGCCTCGCGGCGGACGTCGCGGATCTTCTGATCGCGTTCGCGTTCCATTCGTTCGCGTCGAACGGCGAGCATGCGTTGCTGGTTTTCCTGCTTGATTTGGAACGCGGTCAGTTTCTCTTGCAGGACGCTCTGTGGGACTTCGCCGTCCTCGCGGTCTTCCTGCAGCTTCTCGACTTCCTCACGCAGCGACTGCAATTCGGTATCGATTTTCTCTTGCGCGACGCGGATCGTTTCGTCAAATTCCTTTTGGAATTCGCGGCTACGTTTGCGGACCTGGCTGTTGGCCTGTTCCTCCCGGGCGTCAATCATCTTGAGGCTGGCAAAGTTCAGTTCGTGGTTACGAACGTCGATGAAACTCGTGTCACCGGTGAGCCAGTCGATCGCGTTGAGTGCGAACGTCACGTTTTGCAACTGCAGTCGCAGTTCCATCTGTTTCGGGTCAGCACGGATAATCAGGAACTCCGGCAGGATCACGTCGGTGTCAGAGACATAGACGACTTTGATGCCTTTGTTCGCGGCGGCAGATTCGTCGGCTTCTTCACCCTCGGCGTCGGCTGCCGCTTCGCCTTCGATCGCCATTGCGATCGGCATGCGAGGGTTGATTCCTTGAATTTCTTGAGCGAGCGTTGCCGAACCGCTGAGGATTTGACGCACCGAGTTGGCGTCGAGTGTCCCCGAAACGGGACCGGTCGAAAGCAACGGCGTGTGCTTGAGTTTGCCGCCTTCTTTCGCCTCGACTCCGCCGGCAAAGATCGCGAGCACTTGGCTCAGTCCGGCCGTGATCGGGTTTTCATCGGAGAGCGATTCCCCCGGCTCGGAAGCGAGGGCTTCGTCGATGAACAACCAAAGTTCGTTTGCCGCTTCCAGGGCGGGGTACGGGTTGTGTTGTTGCCACGCGAGGTCGGGCGCGTACATTCCCTGGGCCGCCGCGGAGCCGGGAACGTTCAGTTCCAGAACGCTCCACAGCGAACGGATATCGCCTTTGGGTTGCGGGCCACCGCCGCCCATTCCCATGAACCCACCGCCTGCTTGCTTAGGGTCGCCGGTCGGGGTGATGTAGGAGGCACCAACCGGTCGCGGGTCCTCGAAGATCGCCGTAGGCACGCCGGCTTGGATGGCGGTCACCAATCGGTCGAACTGTTGAGGATCGAGCGACGAAGGCTGCACCGCGAGCAACGCGTCGTACATGTCCGGCGAAATCGGAGCGGTCAGGTCGACCTCCTCGACTTCGTACTGCTTCGCCAATTCATCGATCAGCGGGTGTTTCTCGATTCGCTGCATCTGCATTCCGGACATCACAACGCCGCCCATCAGGTTCGCGTCGGACTTCACGACGCCGAGACGTTTTCGGTTGCCACTGGCAACGGTGTTGATCGAGCGAACGAGTTCGTATTCGACCGGGATGCCGTATTCAAAGATCGGCACGGTGACTTTCTCGAGGCCCGAGCGGAACGCGGCACCGAGGATGAGTTGCTTTTGCGTGTAAGCGCCTTTCTCGCGGAAGGTACGCGTGACCGGTTCGATCCCAAAACGTTCTGCCGCG
This sequence comes from Rhodopirellula sp. JB044, assembly GCA_043101355.1. GTDB lineage: Bacteria > Planctomycetota > Planctomycetia > Pirellulales > Pirellulaceae > Rhodopirellula. The sequence goes on along the minus strand of JBICHZ010000458.1, from coordinate 33,098 downwards.
AGGGCGGCGTCATCGCTGAACAGATCGATGCCGTCGTACATGTTGACTTCGATCGTGCGGTTGCGTTTGGCCGCCTCGGCGCGGAACTCTTTGAGCAAATTGATCAGCTCGTAACGCGTTTGAGCGTAGAGTTCCGGGACTTCGTTGCTGATGAACGCGTCGATGACAATCGGGCGATCGTCGTCGAGGTTGCGAATCAGATTTTTAGTCGCATCGGCGAGCGAGCTAACCTTGCCCTCGGTCATGTCGCGGCGGCCCAGTTCATGCGTCCGGAAGAGCATCACCGCCCCCACGGTGAACACGACCAACGCCAGAGCACGGGCAACGTAGTGCCACGCCATTTGGTTGCCGTCCTTGCCGCCGGTCCAGTGACGGCGGCCGATCAAAATCATGCAGACATAAAGTGCAACGGCGGCAACAAGGACAAAGTAAAACACCGACGAGGAACTGATCACGCCGCGACCGAAGTCGTCGAACGGGCGAGCGATACCGCTGCCTTGAACCCACTCGGCGAACTGCTTACTCGGGCTGACCGCTTCGGCGAGCGACGCGAACGCGAGCGGCGCGTTAAACAGAGCCCCGAGGATAAAGCCCACCGTCAAGTTGCCCGTCAAAAACGAGGCGATCATGCCGATCGCGATCATCGCCAACCCGACGAACCAATAACCCAAGTAGGTCGTGAAAATCAGACCAATATCCAGCGACCCTTCGGTCAAAATGGCCAGCGTGGTGAACGTGCTCAGTTGGCTAAAGAGCAGCGAGGCGGTGAAGATCGATGCCGCCGCCATGTATTTGCCGATCACGATGTCGAAATCGCTCGCCGGCAGCGTTAGCAGCAATTCGTCGGTGCCCTGACGTTTTTCCTCAGCCCAGATGCTCATCGTGATTGCCGGAATAAATACCAGCATGATCATCGGGAACCAGTAGTTGAGTTGGTCGAGCGTGGCCAGGTTGGCGTTGAAGAACTCATACGGCCAGAACGCGGCGACCGACGTCAGGAAGACGAAAATACACAGAAACACATAGCCCGTCGGGTTGCTGAAATAGCCGATGAAGTTTCGTTTCATCACCGCAAAAGCGGCCCGTTTGGTTCCCGCCAACAGCAGGACGATGCCGAGCAACAACAACAGGAATACTGCGTCATAGACCAGTACACTGAGAAGGGCCATCGAAACGTAGTTAAGAGCCATGGACTAAGAGCTGGGTGTGGGCAAAGGATAAATGGACAGGAAACAAGAGTGGCGTGAGCCGGCGTGCGCGAAATCGCGACTGGGACGAAACGGCGACTGGGGTGAAACGCAACTGGGACGAAATGGCGACCGAGGCGAATGCACGTCGGATTCGCCGTCGCGGATCAGCCCTCTTTTTGACCAGTGAGTTCGTGGAAGGCTTCGTTCAGATCGCCGCCGCCGGTGGTGCGAAGCCCCTCGACATCGCCGTCGTAAACCTTGCGACCTTCGTTAATCAACACGACGCGATCGGCCATCGCCTCGACTTCCTGCAGGATGTGCGTCGACAGCAAAATCGTCTTCGTTTCGCTGAGTTTACGCATCGTGCGGCGTACGCCACGGATTTGGTTCGGGTCGAGACCGGCGGTCGGCTCGTCGAGGATCAGCACATCCGGTTCATGCAGCAGAGCCTGGCTCATGCCGACACGCTGCTTGAAACCTTTCGACAGCTTGCTGATCGGTTTGTAGATCACCGAACTGAGATCACAAATGTCGATCACTTTGTCGATCTGGTCTCGTTTTTTCGCACCGGCGAGTCCGCGGGCATCGGCGAAAAATTCGAGCATGCCCAGTGGAGTCATTTCAGGGTAAAGAGGCCCGTTCTCGGGAAGATACCCGAGCCGTTGGCTGCCCGCGATCCGGTCGTCCATCATGTTGTGGCCGGCGATCTTCGCGTGCCCTTCGCTCGGTGCGATGTAGCCGGTGAGCATCTTCATCGTCGTGCTCTTGCCGGCCCCGTTGGGCCCCAAGAACGCAACCAATTCGCCTTTCTTCACCGAGAATGTGACGTCGCGTGCGGCCGCGAATGGGCCGTAGAATTTACTCAGCCCGACTGCCTCGATCATCATCGTTTCGCCGGAGCGAGAATCGGAGGAAGTAGGCCCGGTGGGCGACGTTTTGGAAAGCTCGATTGCGGCCGAATCGTTTTGGCTTGCAGTTTCTGCCATCGAGTCAAAATCCGAAATGCATGGGGAAATGGGAAATCAGCGGAGGATATCCGAAAACGTTTTTGGCCCGTGCCTACGCCAGGCACGGGCCGATGGTTCGCCAAAAAAATTCCGGCGTTCATGGATCGGCGACCGCAACGTGTCTTCGATGCCGGTCGCGGACGCCACGGAGTTGGAACGGGACAGGATTAACACCGGGAGGGAGATTCCGCTCGCCCCGACGCCCCGCCGAACCTGCGGCGGGCAAACGGCGAAGTCAGCAAGCGAGAAACACACGCGACAGGTTCTTCGCGACTCGCAACTGACCAGCTTCTCGTCCCTGAACGACTCGCCCTCGAACGACTCACTTTGTGAACAACCGCCCGGTTCGTGAAACCAACCGATTGTTACGCGAGGCCTTCGCGTTTGATGATGTCCTCAGCACCGGGAGTCATGCGACGCAGTTTGCGTGCGACTTCCGCTTTGTCCATCGTTCCCTCCTTGGCACGGTTGAGCAACTTGGCGGTCTTTTTGCGGCGGGCACGAAGGCGGGCGATTTCTCGGCGACGTTCTGTTCCAGGCATAGTCTTCTATCAGTGGAAAGGAATGTGGGAGGGGCACGCAAGTGGTGCGTTCTCGGTCAGGATTATCGCGCGATGGCCGAGTTGCGAAAGGGGGCGACGGGGCGTCCGCCTCCGTGACAAGCCATTTTGCGTGAAATTGTCGCCCCGCGGTGCGTCGACCGCTGCGTGGTGCGACCCGTTGTGCGACGAAGCGAACGTGACGATTGTTCGCAATGATCCGCTGACGATCTTATTCTCGCCTCCTCGATCGACACGAGGCTGCCGATCGACCGGGTTGAGGAAACTTTTGTGGGGTAGATAATCAGATCGGCGATCGCGCCGACAAATTGATCGCCCCGCCCCCGAAACCGATCGAATGAGCTGGAACTTTGGACGACTCTGAATTGATTGCCGTCTTTGTCGACGAAGCCCGGGGGCATCTGCGCGTCCTGGAAACCCGCGTCCTTCAGCTCGACTCGCATGACTCATCGATCAACCAGGATTTAATCGACGACGCGTTCCGGGCCGCTCACACGCTCAAAGGCGCCGCCGGCTACATGCGGTTGATCGACGTGGTGATGCTGTCGCATCGACTCGAGAACGTGTTCGCCGCGCTACGTGACGGGGAGTTGGCTCCTGACGAAGAAACCGCAAACGTGCTGCTCGCTGCGATCGACCGGATGAGCCTGATGGTCGATTCGTTACCGTCGGGCAGACGAGTGGACGCGATGGCGGTGTGCGGCCGGATCGACGCTCACTTGAAGGAGTTTGCCGGTTGCCGGACACGGGCGAAATCGCCCCCAACCGAACAGCCACCAGCATCCCCGAACGATTTCCAATCGACGCGTGGTTCCGCGGCAGAGACAAAAACGCCGGCTCCCAAGGGACACGACACCATCCGCCGGGATCCGAATCCGACGTCGCCCCCGACACCGGACGATTTGGCCAGCGACCGCGTCCATGTATCGCTCGATCAGATTCAAACGCAAATCGACAACGTCTTTGCCGCGACACCCTCGCCGGTGACCGCCGACTCGGTCACGCCCGCATCGCAGTCCAGCCAACGTGACGACCTGCGTGACCGCCCCGAGTCATGCGGCCTCGGCGGCGAGCCACTCAAGTTTGTGCGTGTCCCCGTAGAGGTCCTCAACCGGATCGAGCGAGCAGCGGAGCAATTGATCGACGATCGCGATCGACTGCTGGGCATCCTCGACTCCCGCGATTCCGTCGCGCCATCGGCGCAGCCCCGCTCCAATTCGCAGCCCCGCGCGAATTCAGATTCAGCGGTGGACACTACAACGACGGACCGTAGCGAGGCAGCTCGCCCGGGCGAACTTCCTGACGGTGACGTGCAGCGCGAAACAATCAGGCCGATCGTGACCAACATCGGCAGAACGAGCTCGGAATTGCATGAAGCGGTCCGCCGAGTGCGTCTGCGAACCGTCGACAGCGTGTTCGCAAAATTCCCACGCTACATCGCCGACTTGGCGGAGAGCCTCGGGAAAGAAATCACGCCCGAGATTCACTGCGACGCGGTGGAGGCGGACTGCGCGTCGGTCGATGCCATTGCGGACCCGTTGATGCATTTGGTCCGCAACGCATGCGACCACGGCATGGAATCACCGGCTCAACGCGTCGCGGCGGGCAAACCGCCCTGTGGCACGGTGGTCCTGCGGGCATATCACGAGGCCACCGAAACCAGATTCGAGGTTACCGACGACGGCGCGGGGATCGATCCCCAGGCGATCAAACAGCAAGCGATCGAAAACGGACTCGTCTCTCGCGAGATTGCTGACACGATGAGCGCCCAAGAAATCCGCGGATTCGTCTTCCTGCCTGGATTTTCCACCGCTCGCGCCGTCAGCGAAATCAGCGGCCGCGGCGTCGGCATGGACGTGGTGAAAACCAACGTCGAGTCAGTCGGCGGCATCATCGAAATTGAGTCAACCGTCGGCGAAGGCACAACGGTTCGAATCACTCTGCCTCGCGTTAGCTCTTCTGCAGAGCAGCGTTAATTCTTCTGCGGAGCAATGGCCGCGATCGCCATGCCAGCGAGCAACCCTCCGACGTGAGCGCCGTTGGCAATCCCGGGGATGATCGGCGTGAAGCACAGCACAAGGAAGCCGAGCATGAACTTCACGTTGAACGATGGAATTTCAACAGGATAGCCGGCCTGGAACTTGGGACGAATCCAAACGAACCCGAACACACCAAAGACGGCACCGGACGCTCCGATCGCGAGCGGCGGCTCGAGCCAATCGGGTAACGCGATTTGAGTCGTTGTCGCCACCGCTTGGCAGATCAGCAGCAGGACCAGATAAAACCAACTGCCGTGAATGCGTTCAACGACACCGCCGAGGATATACAAGTTGATCATGTTGAACGCGAGGTGCATCATGCTGCCGTGTAACAACATCGGCGTAAACAGCCGCCAAACCTCTCCGCTTTTGATCGATGCGAACGCGTCCCCGGTACGAACATACGTGAGGGCATCGACACAGGTTAATGCGTTGTAGGCGGTCCACCCGGATGACTGCTCCACGCGTTCGGGATCGATCCGGACGCGGCTGAAATTGGTCACAAAACCGATAATCGTCGCCAACGCGATCACGCCGACGGTTACCGGAATGATGGCGGGCGTTTGCCCGGGTCCTCCGAGGCCTCCCCCGAAACCGCGCTGCGTTGTGTTGCGTCCGAGTCGCAACTGAGCCTTCTTCTGAGCGGCGATCTTTTGGGCAATTTGATCCGAACGCTCCTTCCTCAGCCGCGCCGCTTCGGCCGATACGTCATACTCACTCGCCTGAGGATCGGACTGGAATCGGGCAAAAAGCTCACGAGCTTTCTCGACATCCTGTTCGTGACGAATCCAAATATCATGTTCGGTTGCGGCCGCCGGCGCCGATTCGTCGCTCGAACTGCTTTTGGCGTCAATCGATTGCGTTTGCAGATAGTCGCAGAAGCGGTTCGCTTGCGTCTGGTTCGGTAAATTCCCGATTCGCCGCATTATTTATGTTCCCAAAAATCGTCAAATGAATGCTGTTGTGAATATGTTCTACGCACTTCGGGCGTCGGTTGCACGACCGGTTGACGCGTCGCCAGAGTCTGAGGGGCGCGAATCGGAGTCTCACCGCGGTCTTGTCCGCTGCACCGGGGCGGTCGTGATCGCCCTGTTCTTGACATCTTCATCGTCGGCAGACGACTCCCAGGCGAATTTAACGCCAGACCAGAAAAGGGCCGTCAACGAGGCACGGGACCCGTCACCCCCAAACTCACCCGCATCCACATTCCCTGCTCCCGACGACACCGAACCCCTGGCGGCGTCACACGGACAGCTTAGCCCCGCGGACAGTGCGGCGGCGATCCACGTGCCACCGGGGTTCACCGCTTCGGTGTTCGCCGCCGAACCCGATGTCCAGAACCCGATCGATATCGCGTGGGACCATCGTGGACGGATGTGGATCGCCGAGAACTACACGTACGCCAAACGCGGCGTCCGGTTTCGCGACGACCTTCGCGACCGGGTAGTGGTGTTCACCGACGCGGACTGCGACGGGACACCGGAGAACCGGACGGTCTTCCTGGACACGCTCTCACGCTTGACGAGCGTAGAGGTCGGCCCCGGCCCTGCCACCACGCCCCGCACCGTCACTCCTTCGCCGGAACAGGCCGCCTTAACCGAACAGGCATCCTCGCAAGAGAGGACCGTCAACGGCGTGTGGCTGATGTGCCCGCCGCAATTGCTGTTCGTTCCTGACGCGGATCACGACATGATCCCCGACGCGGCACCCGAGGTGGTGCTCGATGGGTTTGAGATCGCGACGCAGAACTACCATAACTTTGCCAACGGCCTGCGGTTCGGTCCGGACGGTTGGCTGTACGGTCGATGCGGTGGCTCGTGTCCTGGGCGAGTGGGTGTGCCCGGCACGCCAGATGAACAACGCGTTGCACTGGAAGGCGGTTTCTGGAGATACCACATCACGAGCCAACGTTTCGAGGCTCTCGCCCACGGCACAACAAACCCGTGGGGACACGACTTCAACGAGTTCGGCGAGCCGTTCTTTATCAATACTGTCAACGGACACCTATGGCACGCGATCCACGGGGCCCACTTCAACCGTCCGTTCACCCTTGATCCCAATCCGATGGTATACGCCACCATCGACCAGCACGCCGACCACTATCACTTCGACACCGGGCAACACTGGACCAAGTCGCGTGACGGCGCAGCGAATGATTATGGCGGTGGTCATGCTCACTGCGGTTTGTTGATCTATCAAGAGTCGACTTGGCCGGCCTCTTATCGCGGCTCTCTATTGACGCTGAACTTTCACGGGCGTCGCGCCAACCGCGAAAACCTCCTCCGCCGCGGCAGCGGATACGTCGGCACGCATGGCAAGGATTTCTTTCTCAGTGATGACGAATGGTTCCGTGGCATGGAACTGTCAGCAGGCCCTGACGGAAACGTCTTCGTGTTGGACTGGAGCGATCTCGGCGAGTGCCACGAGCACACCGGAGTGCATCGCAACAGCGGACGAATCTACAAGATTGCTGCAAAACAAACCGACCGAGAGTTGCAGGCGGCAGCGCGGACGCGCGACAAACGCATGAGCCAACTCGCTAGCGACGAGGCATCCGCGTTGATTGACCTCGTCTGTGGCGACGAAAGATGGTTCAGCCATCAAGCCGCCTTGCGACTTCGCGAACTCAACGCCCATGGCGAGGCCAGCGTTCATGGCGAGGCCAGCACCGATGCCGTGCAAATTCTTCGTGCGAAAGCTGGTCTTTCCAGCGGAAGCGGATCGCCGGACGACTCGCCGGAGAACACCCCCGACATCGCCCCGTCGCTGCGATGCCGTTTACTTTGGACACTCGACAACCTCGGCGGACTTTCTGATTTCGAATCAGGGATCTCGGCAGGCGACTACGCGATGTTCCTCGCTGATCCCTCCGAACACGTCCGCGCCGCGGCGATCCGCAGTTTGACACAGCAGTGGCCGATCGATGACGTCTATGGCCCCCACCAACAGTGCGAGGCGGCGTGGCCACGGATCGAACAAGACGCGAAGACCTTCATCGAGATGTTTGAGAAATGGGGCGCCGATGACTCCGCGTTGGTCCGACTGACGCTCGCGTCCACGTTGCAGCGATTGCCAGCCGACCAACGAACCGCGGCGGCGATCAAGCTGTTGCAACTCAGCGGCACCCAAGACATTAATGATCACAACATCCCGAAGATGATGTGGTATGGCGTGATGAGCCGCGCCCAAACGCACCCCGATGAAATGGTCGCGGTTGCCTCGGCCTCACAAATCCCCGAACTCACAACGTACCTGTCACGCAGTATCGCCGAACAGGTCGAAACCTCGCCGAACGCACTGAACAGCCTGATCGAGACGGGCTTGCTGAAAATCAAACAACCCGTCCCCAACACGAATTGGTGCCAGGCAATGTTTGTTGGTATTGAGCAAGGAATCGTCGGAATCCGCCGAGCTGACCTGCCACCGACCTGGAGCGAACTCAAACACCGGATTGCGGGCACGGACATCGCTACGCCGAACCTCATCAATCAACTCGACACGCTGTTTGGTGAAGGGCTGAGCCCGGATGAGATGCTCGCGACGCTCAACGACAAGTCCGTTGACTTAACGACGCGGCTGAACGCATTGGAAGGACTCGTCGCGAGTCTGCACGAGCCGGCCCCCGCCGGCTCTCTCTCCGCTCACGCGATCATCCGATCGGCGCGGCCGCTCGTGGCGAGCCCCCACGTGAACCTTGCGGCGGCGGAATCGCTGGCAACGATCGACGATCGACTCGTCGCGGAATTACTGCTGGACAACTACGGCCGTTTTCGTGCCCCGCTGCGTCCCAATGTGATCGCGCTGTTGTGCACGCGAAAGACGTTTGCGTTGGCGCTCGTCGATCGGCTCGACAAAGGCAAACTGCCCAAAGACGCTTTGACCGCATCGGACATCCGCGTACTGACGAGCCTCGGCGATATCGACCTCAGTCGACGCGTCGAAACGGCTTGGGGGCGCGTTCGCGAAACGTCCCAAGAGCGAACCGCGGAGATCGAGCGGCTCACCGAACTCTTGACGCCGGAGAGGATTCGCGGAGCCGATCGCTCGGCCGGGCGCGTGCTGTTCGATCGTGCGTGCGCGTCCTGTCACCGGATGTTCGGCAACGGCGAACAGGTCGGGCCTGATTTGACCGGGGCGCAGCGAGGCAACCTGGAGTATTTACTGAGCAACATTGTCGACCCCGACGCGGTGGTCGGGGCCGACTATCGCGCGACCAAAGTCCTGACCAACGACGGACGCCTCCTCGTCGGCCTCATCACCCAACGCACCCGCCGGACCCTGACGATCGCATCGGCAACACGAACCGAAACACTCGGACTCGACGAAATCGAAGATGAGTTCCCGACCGACAACTCACCGATGCCATCCGGGCTGCTGCAACCGCTCGACGACGAGGCAATCGCGAACCTGATTGCGTATTTGCAGTCGCCCGTCCAAATTCAACCGAAGCAATAGGAATGGCGAAACAGAAGCTGTCGCCTCGGGCTTCTCGGAGACGCCGGCGGAATCGGTGGTCGGTTCGGGCAGAACCCCGGTCGCCTGCGTCCAGGCATTTCGACCGGTGAGGCCCGGTACCGACAGCAGGGCGTGTCTTTCCCGCCGGACTCTCCCACTTAGCAGACCGCGAGCGATGCGATATTCTGCCGCTTGTGAACACGCCTGCTCCCCACGCCGACTTCTCTGACGCCTCGATCGGCACGATCGCCGTGGTCGGGTTGGGTCTGCTCGGTGGCAGCGTCGCGAAGGCGGTCCGCGAAAACGCGGGCGATGCCGGCATCCGCGTCATCGGATGCGCCCGACGCGAAGAAACCCGGCAAAACGCGATCGAAAACCGGGTGGTCGATTCCGTGACCGCGGACCCGGTGGACGCCGCCTCGCAGGCAGATCTCGTGTTGATCGCGACGCCGGTCGACCGCATCGCGGACTACGTGATCGAAATTGCCAAACAATGCCCTGGCGTTCTGATAACCGACGTGGGCAGCACCAAATTCCAAATCGTCGAGGCGGTCAATCGAGTACCGGAAGCCGCCGCGCGTTTTGTCGCCGCTCACCCGATCGCCGGCAGTGAAAAAACCGGCCTGGATCACGCCTGCGGAAAACTGTTTCGAGACAAACCGATTGTGATCACCGAGTCGGGCCACGAAGCACCCGGCGCGGTCGACATCGTTACCCGGTTTTGGGAGTCGACCGGTGGCCGGATCGTGCATTTGTCACCGCGGCGGCACGACGACCTGTTGGCGATCTCCTCGCACATGCCACACTTGATGTCATCGCTCGTTGCCAACCAACTGCCTGCCGAAGCGATACCGATGGTGGGCACCGGATGGCTCGACACGACCCGCATCGCCGCCGGTGACGAAGGGATGTGGACCGCGATCGTTTCCGAGAACCGCGAGGCGATCCTCGACACGCTCGAACAAACCGCCGTTCGACTCGCTGACCTCATCCATATCGTCCGGACCGGCGACGACGCGTCACTGACGAAGTTCCTTCGTGACGCACGCGAGAAACGCGAATCGGCTCCCTCCACGCGGACCGACACCTAACACTCAATCTCCATTTTCAACGTAGCCCCCTCCCAGAGAGTTTCCAGCCATGCCGCTTTGGCAAATCGATATTCATCCGGCTCCCGAGCAAATCGATCGGATGGGATTGCAAACCGCTGACGAGATCCACCAACTCGGGCTCGGCGACAACCTCACGATCGCTGCCGCCCGTGGTTACCTCGTCGAAGGTGAAATCAGCGACGAGCAGGCCCAACAGATCGCGGCCACGTTGCTCGCCGACGCGGTCACCGAACGAACCGTCGTGGGACGTTTGTCGGCCGACAACGGTAACGGTTCGCTCGAAGACCCTCTTTCCGAACCGCCCGAATCGTTGATGGAATCGCTCGCCGAAAAAGGCATCGAGGAACAACCCCATCTGGTTCACGTGATGAGCAAACCGGGCGTGATGGATCCCGTTGCCGCGAGTACCCAGGGCGCGCTGGCCGACAGCGGTCTGGACGCCGGCGCGGTGAAGACGTTCCGCAAATACTGGATCTCCGGAGTGGACGAAAGCGGCCTGGAGGCGGTCTGCCGCCGGGCCCTTTCGAACGACTCGATCGAAACCTACGTCGTCGGCCCTCTGCACATGGACCGCCTCGGCGTCGGATCGCAAGGCGAGTTCGATTTGGTGCGTGTCCCCATTCGACAGCTTGACGACGAGGGGCTCGAGAAACTGTCCAAGGAAGGGCAACTGTACCTAACCCTGGTCGAAATGCAGACCATTCGAGACCACTTCGTACAACTCGATCGCGACCCAACCGATATCGAACTCGAATCGATCGCGCAGACATGGTCGGAACACTGCAGCCACAAAACGCTCGCGGGCCGCATCCACTATCGCGGACCATCGGCCGACGGAACGCCAGGCGGTGACGAACGCCAGTACAACAACATGCTCAAAGAAACGATCTTTGAGGCCACCCAAACCATCCGCCGCACGCTCGGCGAGGATGACTGGTGCGTGAGCGTTTTCAAGGACAACGCGGGTGTCGTGACCTTCGACGAGAAGGACCACGTTTGCTTCAAAGTGGAAACGCACAACCACCCTTCGGCGCTGGAACCCTACGGCGGAGCCAACACCGGCATCGGCGGTGTGATTCGCGACCCAATGGGTACCGGTATGGGCGCCAAACCGATCTGCAACACGGACGTGTTCTGTTTCGCGCAACCAGACATTACACCGGACGAACTTCCCCCCGGTGTCCTCCACCCACGCCGCGTGATTCAGGGTGTGGTTTCCGGGGTCCGTGACTACGGCAACCGAATGGGCATCCCGACCGTCAACGGCGCCGTTTATTTCGACCGTCGCTACCTGGGCAATCCACTGGTCTACTGTGGTAACGTCGGAATCATTCCGGTCGGCATGGAAGAGAAGGAGGTCAAGGCGAACGATCTGATCGTGGCGGTGGGCGGACGAACCGGACGCGACGGGATTCACGGGGCGACGTTCAGCAGCGCGGAACTGACCAGCGAATCCGAATCACTCTCCGGAGGTGCAGTGCAGATCGGGAACGCGATCACCGAGAAGATGGTGCTCGACGTGTTGCTGCAGGCTCGCGATCGTGGACTTTACAACGCCGTCACCGACTGTGGCGCGGGCGGTTTCAGCAGCGCCGTCGGCGAAATGGGCGAGGAACTCGGCGCGGAAGTCTGGCTGGAAAAGGCACCGCTGAAGTACGACGGTCTGACCTACACCGAAATCTGGATTTCGGAAGCTCAAGAACGAATGGTGTTCGCCGTCCCTGAATCGAAATGGGATGAACTGCGAGAACTCTGCGAAAGCGAGGGCGTCGAGGCGGCGACGATCGGGCGATTCGTTCCGACCGGTCGCTTGAAACTGACCTACCAAGGCGAAACCGTTGGCGACGTCTCCATGTCGTTCCTGCACGACGGTCGCCCACCGGTGATCCGCGACGCCGTTTATGATCCACCGGTGACAACGTCGCTGTCGATCGGAAAACGCGCCGCCGATGCCAACCGCAAAACGCTGCTCGGAATCCTCGGCAGCTACAACGTGGCGAGCAAACACTGGGTCATCCGCCAATACGATCACGAGGTCCAAGCCGGCAGCGTCGTCAAACCACTCGTCGGTCCGCAGTGCGACGGCCCAGGTGACGCGGCGGTCGTTCGCCCCAAACTCGACAGCTACCGAGGGTTGGTCATCTCCTGCGGCATGAACCCGCACTACGGCGATTTCGACACGTATCACATGGCGACCTCGGCGATCGATGAAGCTATGCGAAACGCGGTCGCGGTCGGCGCCGATCCATCGAAAGTTGCGATTCTCGATAACTTCTGCTGGGGCTACACCGATCGACCGGAAACGCTCGGGTCGCTCGTACGCAGCGCGATCGCATGCCAGGACATGGCCGTGGCGTTGCAAACCCCATTCGTCAGCGGCAAGGACAGCCTTAACAACGAGTTCAGCTACTTCGGCGACGACGGCGAAAAGCAAACGATCGCGATCCCTCCGAGTTTGCTGATCAGTGCGATGGGCCAAATCGACGACGTTCGCACCGCGGTCACGATGGACCTAAAAGAAGCCGGCAATGTGCTGCTGCTGGTCGGTCGCACGCGGCGGGAACTCGGCGGCTCTCACTACAGTCTTGCCGAAGAAGAAAAAGGCGGAGATGTCCCGCAGGTCGATCCGCTCTACGCGAAGAATGTCTTTGCGACCGTGCACGCATCGATCAAGGAACGAGAAATTCGTTCCTGTCACGATTTGAGCGAAGGCGGATTCGCGGTCTCGGCAACCGAAATGGCGCTCGCCGGAGGCCTCGGTCTCGATATCGCGATCGACGATGTTCCTCGCGATGACGTGGGCGAAGACAGCCAACCACTCAGCGCCGCGGAAGTGTTATTCAGCGAGTCCAACACTCGGTTCTTGATCGAAGTGGAACCGACGAACGTGGACGCCGTTGTCAACCGTTTCACCTCCGCCGGCGTTCCGATCGCACGCCTCGGTGAAGTCACCTCCGATGGCAAAGTGTCCATCCGAGACGGATCCGAATCGATTCTCGAAGTCAATATCGACGAAGCCAAAGCCGCATGGCAGGCTCCGTTAGATTGGCACTGATCCACCGCCGAGAGTTCAACACGAAATCGAGTCACGATGAAGTCGAAATCCAAGACCGGCGGAAAAGCAAAACCGGGCGGAAAAAAAACCGCGACGGGGAAGCCCGGCGCCAAACCGGGGCCGAAAACCAAACCCACGAAACTCCGAATCATCGGTGGTGACATGGGAGGCCGCACGGTCGTTTATCACGGTGAAGAATTCACCCGCCCGATGCGAGACAGTGTGCGTGAGAACCTGTTCAACATTCTCGGACGTGGTGTACGAGGCACGATCGCGTTTGACTTGTTCGCAGGCACCGGCGTGCTCGCGTTCGAAGCGATCAGCCGCGGTGCGATCCGCGCCGTCGCTGTTGAACCGATGCGTCGTGCCGCCGACCAAATCCGCAAAACAGTCGACTCGCTCGATCTCGCTTCCAAGTTCACGCTGCTGACCGCCGACGCGTTTACGGTCGCCGATCGACTGCTCGCCGTTTCCGATGGCGACGACACTCCCTGGGTCGTATTCCTCAGCCCGCCGTATCGGTTTTGGACGGATCCGGAATATTACCCCAAACTTTGCACAATCATCACTCGAGTCCAGCGGCACGCCCCTCCGGGCAGCATTCTCGTTGCCGAGACGGACTACACGTTTGACACGGATAATCTGCCACCGGGTGATTGGGACATCCGAGCCTACGGGATCACACGGCTCGCGTTCATTGAACCCGGCAATCATTGCGGACTGAATCTTCCCGACTCGCTCGCGTTGTAAACGCTTCTCGCTCGCTAAAGGCCACGACTCATGCTGTTCATCGACACGCTTTCTCGCATCGTTCACATTGCGACCGCGATTACCCTCGTTGGCGGCAGCGTCTTCACGCTGTTCGTGCTGCTGCCGAGCGCGAAAACGCTGCCCGAGGAAGCTCACAAACAGCTCGCCTCGGCGATCAACGGACGATGGAAACGATTCATCCACGGCGGTATCGCGTTGTTTTTGATCAGCGGTTTCTACAATTACTTTCGTGCGATACCGAACCACAAGGGCGACGGGCTGTACCACGGATTGCTCGGGGCCAAGATGCTGATGGCTTTCGTCATCTTCTTCTTCGCGTCAGTGCTCGTCGGACGCAGTGCTCGATTCGATGCGATGCGTGCGAATAAATCGAAATGGATCAGCGTCGTAGTGTTCTTAGCCGCAGCCATTGTCGTCATCAGCGGCTTCCTGAAAATCCGCGGTTAGAGCGGACAACATCGGGCGCTGCGTGCAGACATTTCTCAACAAGATTCGCACGACAGACCACACATCGCAGCGTGCCTCGGCAGCACACCGGACAAGTCAATTGCCACACGTCACGACGCGGCATAATCGCCTGCGACGAAATGACCCTGCGACTTCCTTTAGCAGTGAAACGCGTTATCTTCGGGTAAGTGGCCTCAGCGGTCACTCCACTCGCTTCACGGCGTGCAAACTCGCACAGAAGAAGCGGCCCCGTGCGTATTCGCTCGCATGATTATGTCGGGCGAGATGTGCGTCGGGGACACTTAATTCGGTTCCTACACGTGCATTGTGTCACAAACGTTGTATGGCGATCGAAAAGCCGGGTAGAATTTTGCCGTTTGGCACCATGATTGTTGTAACCGTGGCGAGCAATCGCGCGACCACGCAACCGTCGTATTTGCACACTCCATAGTTGGCGTCAAAGTTGGCGCCATTTTTCGTACCGACTCAGAGGAAAAAGATGGCGACAGTGACGTCGACCGATGCACCGCAGGGCGGGGCAGTCGAAAGCCATGGCGCGACCGATTCAGGTCGCATGGAACAATTCAGCTATGACGATTCGATCTCGCGTATGTTTGCTACGGCGACCATCGTGTGGGCGATCGTGGCGACTCTCGCAGGGCTCTTGGTAGCCGTGCTGTTAATTTTGCCGGGAATGGCAGGCGGGCTGGAGTATTTCAGCTTTGCACGTCTGCGACCGCTACACACCAACGCGGCGATCTTCGCCTTTGCAGGCAACGCGATCTTCGCGGCCGTTTACTACAGCACGCAGCGGCTGTGTAAGGCTCGGATGTGGAGCGACGCTCTCAGCCGGATGCACTTTTGGGGATGGCAACTGATCATTGTGCTCGCCGCGATCACGCTGCCGCTCGGGATCACACAGAGCCGTGAATATGCCGAACTGCAATGGCCGATCGATATCCTGATCGCCGTTGTTTGGTTGTTTATTTTCGGCGGCAACTTTCTGATGACGTTGATCAATCGTCGCGAAAGGCACATGTACGTTGCCCTTTGGTTCTACATCGCGACGATCGTCACGGTCGCGTTGTTGCACGTGTTTAACAACCTCGTTGTGCCGATCGGTTGGTTCGCCAGTGTGCCGGTTTACGCGGGTGTGCAGGACGCGTTCATGCAGTGGTGGTACGGCCACAACGCGGTGGCGTTTTTCTTGACGACGCCGTTCCTCGGGTTGATGTATTACTTCCTCCCCAAAGCAGCCGATCGTCCGGTTTTCAGCTACCGGCTGAGCATCATTCACTTCTGGTCGTTGGTGTTCATTTACATCTGGGCTGGCCCTCACCACCTTCACTACACGGCCCTTCCTGAATGGGCGAGCACGCTGGGCATGTTGTTCAGTTTGATGCTGTGGATGCCGAGTTGGGGTGGGATGATCAACGGTTTGTTGACGCTGCGTGGAGCCTGGCACAAGGTCGCCGCCGATCCGGTTTTGAAGTTCTTCGTCGTCGGTGTGACGTTCTACGGCATGAGCACGTTCGAAGGCCCAATGTTGTCGGTCAAAGCAATCAACGCGTTCACCCACTACACCGACTGGACGATCGCTCACGTGCACTCGGGTGCATTGGGTTGGAACGGCTTCATGGCGTTCGGCATGCTGTACTGGATGCTGCCGCGACTTTTCCAAACGAAGATCTGGAGCGACAAACTCGTCAGCCTTCACTTCTGGATCGGAACCCTCGGGATCCTCCTCTACATCATCCCGATCTATGCCGCCGGTTTGATGCAAGGTTGGATGTGGCGTGCGATGGATGACACCGGTCACCTGATGTATCCGGACTTCGTCGAGACAACACAATCGATCGTACCGCTTTGGTGGTTGCGAGTCGTCGGCGGACTTCTTTATGTCAGCGGTACGTTGATGTTGGGTCTGAACGCCTTGATGACTTGGATGAGTCGTCCGTCGCAATACGAAGTCCCAGTCATCTCGGCACCCCGTTTGACGAAGGAATACAACGTCACCGAACCGAAAGTGACGAGCAACCTCGAAGGTGCTCCCGTGTTGGAGATGAGTAAGAAACTCGACATCTTCGGCCGCATGGGTTGGCACCGAACATGGGAACGTTTGCCAGTGAAGTTCACCGTCTTGGTGACATTCGCGGTGCTGGTGGCGACGTTGTTCGAAGCGATCCCGACGTTCCTGATTCGCACCAACGTTCCGACGATCGCGACGGTCAAACCGTACACCCCGTTGGAACTCGCCGGACGTCATATCTTCGTCTCCGAAGGCTGCTACAACTGTCACTCGCAGATGATTCGCCCGATGGTTTCGGAAACGAAACGCTACGGCGAATACAGCAAACCGGGCGAATCGATCTACGACCGTCCGTTCCAATGGGGCAGTCGCCGAATCGGCCCCGACCTCGCACGCGAAGGCGGCAAACAGAGCAGTTTCTGGCACTGGACGCACTTCGAGAATCCGGAAAACGTTTCTCCCGGATCGGTCATGCCGAGCTACGGCCACCTGTTGACCGAAGACATGAAGTACGACGCGATCGCCCCGCACGTGGAAGCGGCCGCTTACTTGGGTGCCGAATACACCGACGAAGAACTCAACAACACCGCCGAGGTCGCACTGGCACAAGCCGAACGGATCGCAGCGGAAATTGTTGAGCAGGGTGGTCCGGCGAAAACCTACGAGAAGCAAGCGGTGGCGTTGATCGCCTACCTGCAACGTGTCGGTATTGACTTGTTTGCCGAAGAGGTCGTGGAGGAAGCTCCCGCTGAAGCAGGCGGTGAAGCCACTGCCGAACAAACCACCGACGTCGCGATGTTGGAATCCGACGCGTTGCAGGTCGACTAATTGAGGTTCATTCCTTTCACACGCTCGGACTCCTCTCGACCTCGGGTTGAGTCCGAGATCAACCAAACCAACCAATTCCTCTCGAACGAGAATCAAAACGGATGATTAAAGACTTAGTTTGTGCGTTGGATTATTCAGCGTGTGCCGAATGGGCCCTGGCACTCTTCGTGATCGCGTTCGCCACGATCACTTACGGAACGATGCGTCTGAGCCAAAACGCCTCGGATCGCTTCGCCTCGATTCCTCTGACCGATCAAGTGGAGGACCCGCGTCAATGAGTTCGTCTAACCCCGAAAAGCAACCGGTCGTCGACGACGCACCGAAGACCGATCACGCGTACGACGGTATTGAAGAATTTGACAACCCATTGCCGGGTTGGTGGAAGTGGTTGTTCATCGCGACGATCGCGTTCTGCCCGTTCTATTGGCTGTACTATCACGGCGGGACTCCCGGACGTTCGATCGAGGACGGTTACGGCGTCGCATTGGCGGCGAATACCCGTTTGCAGTTTGAAGAGATCGGCGAACTGCAACCCACCGAAGCCACGTTGGTGGAATACATGCACAAAGACAACTGGCTGCGTGTCGGAAAGATCGTCTTCCAAACCCACTGTGTTTCCTGTCACGACCGGGATGGCCAGGGCAAAGTTGGCCCGAACCTGACCGACGAGTACTTCAAGAACATCACGACGATTGAAGACATCGCCAAGGTCGTCAACAACGGCGCGGCCGCGGGAGCGATGCCGAAGTGGTCGAACCGCTTGCACCCGAACGAAGTCGTCCTGGTTTCGTCATACGTTGCCAGCATGCGAGGCCAGAACCTCGAAGGCCCACGAGGCGCCGAAGGCAAAACGATTCCGCCATGGCCTGAGCCAACGGCGAGTAGTGAGGATGCGGCGGAGCCCGAATCCTCGGAAGAGTAGTTTTTGGAATGAGGACTGCGGGGAGCTCTTTCCCCGCAGCCCGAATTCCGTTCTCACATGATTGGTAGTCCAATGAGCGACGCATTCTCCCTCCCCATCGGCCCGAACGGCAAGAGTTCCTCTAGCCACGAGAGCGGTTGTGGGAAGTGCGGGGATTGTTCCTGTAGCGGTGACTCAAAAAACCATGGCAACGACGCGAGTCATCACTCGCACGCGAATCAGGCTACACCGCCTGAAAAAACGGCGCCCAGCAATGATACGTTGCTGACACCTGACGAACACGTCCTGAGTACGTTGGAACGCGACGGCAGCCGACGATGGCTCCGCCCCAAACTTTCGATGGGCGATTGGTGGAAAAAACGTCGCGTTGTCGCCTACATCCTGATGGTCGTGTTTGTGGTCATCCCACACTTGCGGATCGGTGGAAAACCGGTCGTACTACTGGACCTCGTGTCACGCCAACTCACGGTACTCGGCAAGACGTTCTACCCTACCGACACGCTGATCCTTGCGTTCGGAATGCTGTCGGTGTTCATCACGATCGTGTTGATCACCGCAATCGCCGGCCGAGCGTGGTGCGGATGGGCCTGTCCTCAAACGGTGTACATGGAGTTTCTCTTCCGCCCCATCGATCGCTTCTTTGAGGGAACCTCGGGTAAAGGCGGAAAACCGAAAGCCGACATGGGTGGCATTCGTTCGGTCGCACGCATCGCGGTCTACGTGGTCCTGTGCATGTTTCTCGCGCATACCTTCCTCGCTTACTTCGTTGGTACCGACCGGTTGGCGGAATGGGTGCGGATGTCCCCGCTGGAACACCCGTCGGCGTTCCTGGTCATGGCGGCAGTCACCGGTCTGATGCTGTTTGACTTTTTGATCTTTCGAGAACAACTCTGTTTGATCGCCTGCCCCTACGGTCGCTTCCAATCGGTGATGCTCGATGAACAATCGAAAATCGTCGCGTACGATCCCGTGCGGGGCGAACCCCGGGTGAAAGGCAAGCGTCCCTCGAGCAAACCCGCCGGAGACTGCGTCGACTGCAATCAGTGCGTCGTGGTTTGCCCGACCGGTATCGATATCCGCGACGGCTTGCAGATGGAGTGCATCAACTGCACACAGTGCATCGACGCGTGCAACAGTGTGATGGCGAAAGTAGGCCTGCCGACCGGTTTGATCCGATACAGTTCGCAAGACGAGATCGCGAGAAAGCCCAAAAAGCTACTGCGGGCACGAACGATCGTGTACCCGATCATTCTCCTCGCGGTGATGAGCGGTTTCGCCTACGCGGTCTCCAGCAAGGTTGGCTTTGACGCGAGATTGCTGCGAGGCAAAGGCGCACCGTTCTCGATCAACAACAACGGCTCGGTGAACAACTCGTTCAAATTGCGATTGGTCAACCGAACGCAAGACGATCAGAACTACACAATCACCGTAGAACAACCAGAAGGCGTTACGCTCGAGGTGATTCAACAGGAATTGCTTTCTCTGCCTCCCGGGGGCAACGTCCTCGTTCCGCTAAGCGTTGAGTTCAAACCGTTGCTGACACGTGGAAAAGGGAACACCCAGGCAACCATGGTTGTTCGAGACGAAAGCGACCATTCCGATGAAATCAGTTTCAAGATACTCGGACCGCGGTAACGATCGCAATCATCCTGACCTCATCTTCACAACTCAATCTGCGACGTAACATTGAAACCCAAAAACGAAACCGAAGTGAAAGCCGAACGCAGTGCCAAACGGTTCTACACCGGATTGGTGTTGTTGCTGTTCGCGATTCAGTGCACCATCCTCGGGACCGCCCTGAAACTCGCCGTCGGCGACCCGGCACTCGCGGTGGTTCCCGACTATCACCAAGCGGCGCTGAACTGGGACGCGTCCCAGGCGGCCAGCAACGAAGCGGCGAGGCTCGGATGGAATGTGAACCTCGAGGTTTCGGATGTCGCCGACGGACGAGGTAAACGAGCGATGCAGTTCGTTGTCGCCGACGAGAACCAAAAACCAGTATCCGACCTCAACATACTCGCCAAGGTGTACCACCACGCCGCGGCAGACAGCGTCGAACGGTTCGAACTCGAGAATATCGGTGAAGGCCGCTACATGGCGATGCCCGCCATGGGACGTGACGGTTTGTGGGAAGTCGAACTCGACATTCAAAACGCGGGCAAACCGATGACGATCGCGAAGACGTTTGAGTTTCAACGGTAAAACAACACGAACGGTCATCGACGCCGCTGCGTCGTCTCAATCACTCCTACGATTAATAAACGTCCATGTGGATTTTGATCACCGCCGTCGTCACCGCCAGCCTGATGGGAAGCATGCACTGCGTGGGCATGTGCGGCCCGTTGGCGATCTGGGCGAGTGGAGCGGGGGAGCGTGCCTCGCGAATGCAAATCGTTTCGTCCACCTCGCTCTATCACATCGGACGATTGATCACGTACACGATTGCGGGATTGATCGCCGGTGGCATCGGCAGCCTCGTCGATGTCGGCGGCCAAACACTCGGTTTCCAACTCGCCGCGGCGCGTGTCGTCGGTTCCCTGATGGTGCTCATCGGTGCGTGGAAATTGGGGACGATGCTCTTTGCGAGCAAGATTGCCGCGACCGGACCAACTCCTTCGAAGATTGGCGGAATGTTGGTCAAACTGCGACCCTATATTTTCAATCTGCCACCGAGTGCCCGCGCGTTGACGGTGGGAATGCTGACGACGCTTCTACCGTGCGGGTGGCTGTATCTGTTCGCACTCGTTGCCGCCGGCACGGGCAGTGTTCTGATGGGCGGAGTCACGATGGCGGCATTTTGGGTGGGAACCGTTCCCGCGCTGACCGCCTTGATCGCGGGAACACAAACGCTCTCTCATGAGTTCGTGCGCGTGGTCCCGGTCGTGACCGCGCTGTTACTGATCGTCACCGGCGGTATCACTGCCTCCGGTCGCGGGTTTGCGAAACTGAGTTCTCTGTCCGACATCCAAACACCGGTATCGCTCGACCTCGCGGGCGAGAACGAATCCTCCGGTGCGACGTCGTGTTCAGGAAACTGCGCATGCGGCGAGGGTGGTGCCTGCTCGTGCACCTCGTCGGGCGGCTCCTGCTGTTGCTCGACGTCCTCTGCGTCGATCGCAGACAAAATTGAGGCACTCACCAAAACGCCGCTGCCGTGCTGCGCCGGGAAGGTGGAAGACGACGCCACATCGGCAGAGAAGACGAGTTCACCGTGATCGAACAATCAAACGCTCCCGAAAAAATTCGGGAACGGGTGACGCGTCCTTGCATCCACTGTGGCGAACCGTCGGACAGCTACGCGGATCAACCCGCCGAGGAAATCTTCTGCTGCAACGGTTGCCGAGGCGCCTATGAGTTGATTCATGGATGGGGACTAGAATCTTTTTATGGTCTTCGAGATCAACTCGGCAGCGGTGCATCGACGCGTGTGAAGGATCAGTCATCACGCTACGACGTTTTTGACAACGAAGAATTTCTCGGACCGTCCAAACCAAAACCGCAGGACGACGGGCTGCTCAGCACCGAACTCGCCGTTCACGGCCTGCACTGCGCCGCGTGTGCTTGGCTCATCGAAAACGCTGCTCTGCGAACGCCAGGATGGAATGTCGCTCGCGTGAAGATGAGCGATCACACCATGCGGATCGTTTTTGATCCGACCGCGACAACGCTCAGCAGCATCGCGAGATTACTCGACCGACTCGGCTACGAACTCGCACCGATCTCAACCGAACGCGACCAGCATTTTCAAAACGAGAATCGTCGGCATCTGATACAGATCGCCTTGGCGGGTTTCTGCGCCGCCAACGCGATGTGGATCGCGGTGGCCCTGTACGCAGGAGAAGCCTACGGGGTGGCTGCCGAACACCGGTTCTTCATGCGAATGATCGGCACCGGCTTGGGTGTCGCCGCCGTGCTGTTTCCCGGCCGCACGTTCTTCACCGGGGCACTGGCGTCGTTAAAAACCCGCGTTCCGCACATGGACTTGCCGGTTGCTCTCGGTTTATCGGTCGGAACGGTCGTGGGCACCGTCAACGCGATCACCGGGGAAGGGCATCTGTATTTCGACTCGCTCGCGGTGCTCGTCTTTCTGTTGCTGATCGGTCGTTGGATCCAATTTCATCAACAGCATCGAGCCGCGAAGGCTGTTGACCTGCTGCTGCGAATCACGCCACGACACGCAACCCGCGTGAACCCCGACCAAACAACCGACACCGTTTTGGTAGACGCCCTTCAGAAAGACGATTTGGTCCGTGTTGGTGCCAACGAGAACATCCCAGTCGACGGCGAGATCGTGGACGGAAACACGTCGATCGATCGCTCATTGCTGACCGGCGAGAGCCTGCCTGTCGACGCGGGTGCAGGCGAAGAGGTCTCGGCAGGAACATTGAATTTACTAAGACCGATCGATGTTCGGGTGATCGCGACGGGTCGCGACAGTCGCATCGGAAAGGTCATGCGATCGGTCGAAGACGCGACCAGCGAAAAGATCCCGATCGTGCAGTTTGCCGATTCGGTAGGCGGAATCTTTGTCATCGTCGTTTCATTGCTCGCCGCAGGATCGTTCCTTTGGTGGGCTCCGCAGGGTTGGTCGCTGGCGGCCTCCCACGCGACGGCTCTGCTCATTGTTGCCTGTCCCTGTGCACTGGCCCTGGCGACGCCGCTCGCGATCGCGGTGTCACTCGGACGAGCAGCAAAACACAAGGTTCTCATTCGCGACGGCAACACCTTCGGACAACTCGCCCGAGGTGGCACGATCTGGTTCGACAAAACCGGGACGCTCACGAGCGGTCGTCCGGACGGCAAGTTGGTTTGGGGATCGCCAACCGCAGTCGTCCTCGCCGGTGCGGTCGAACGTCAATGCAACCATCCGGTTGCCAACGCCTTGGTTCGCATGGCATTGAATTCGGGCCAGGAAATGCCTGCGGACGCGGTCCTTGAGAAGGTCGATCGCCAGGGTGTGGTCGGCCGTATCGGACAACACGAAATCATGGTCGGCAGTGCCGGCTTTTTCCGCAACCAAGGATTTGGTCTTGGTCAGGAAGTACAGGATGCGATCTCAGAATGCACGCGCACGGCATCGAGCCCGATCCTCGTCAGTGTGGGTGGGATCGTCGAAGCGGTCATCGGAATCTCCGATCCACTCAAACCCGACGCCCAGGAAACGATTGAGCTGCTGCGGAAAAGACGATTCCGAGTCGGCATTCTCTCCGGTGACCATCCCGACATCGTCAGCCATATCGCGGCGCAGCTCGGTATCTCGCCGGACGATTCCTTCGGCGGGCTCAGCCCGGAAGAAAAGCTCGCCGCTGTCCGCGGAGATGCACGGTTCCACTCTGTCGACAATCGCGAGCAAACGACGCCGGTGACCACGACACATTCAAACGGTAATCAGACTCTATCAGCCAGCGAGAACCCGACCACCGTCATGATTGGCGATGGGGCGAACGACGCCGCCGCGCTCGCCGCGGCAGATGTCGGCATCGCGGTTCGTGGCGGCGCGGAAGTCAGCCTTCAGGCCGCTCCGGTCTTCATCGCCTCAGGAGAACTATCGAGCGTTACCGATTTGGTGTCGGCTTCGAAGCGTACCGATCACCTGATCCGCACCGCACTCGCCGTTTCGCTGGCATATAATTTGATTGCGGTCGGTTTGGCCATGTTCGGTAAAATCAGTCCATTGATCGCCGCGATTTTGATGCCGATCAGCAGCGTGAGCGTGTTGGCACTGACGCTCGCCTGGCCAACCTATCCAGAGCGTCAATCATCTCGGAGAAACAAATAATGAGCGTTCTATTTGTAGCACTTCCGATCGCCTTGATACTCGGCGGCGGAGGCGTGCTCGCATGCATCCTCTGCATTCGCGGCGGCCAATATGACGATCTCGACACACCGTCAGTTCGCATGTTGATTGACGAGGAATTGCAGCGAGAGTCGGACTAGGCATCCGCGTCACCCATCCACCGTGTGATCGGCCGGGCCCACGATTTAACCTCTTCGGTAGGCCACTTACGATCGGCAGGATCGTAATGCAGTGCTGCTCGCAGGATGTTTCGCAGCTCATCGCTCATCTCAACATCAACGGGGAGTTGCTCCGGTTCAAAGCGTTCCTTCTGAAGCAACAACGTCATCCAATCGCGGCTGTCAAACAGCTTTCTCCCGCTGAGCATCTCAAACGCCATGCAAGCCAACGCATACCAATCCCCGTTCGGGCCTACAGAATCACCGCGTAATTGTTCCGGTGGCATGTAGGCGGGGGTGCCCATTACTGTTTCGCTCAAATCTTCAGCTCCGATCTCATTGCACAAACCGAAGTCGGCAATCGCCGCGTTGCCATCGAGGCTCATCAACACGTTGGCCGGTTTGAGGTCCAGGTGGACGATCTGATTTTGATGAGCATGTTCGAGCCCAGCGGTGATCTGCCCGAGAAGACAACGCACGCATTCTTCGTCCAATCGCCCGTGACGCCGCAACAATCGCGACAAGTCATGACCGTCGCACATCGGCATTACCAGAAATCGCGTTCGGTAGTCGATGAACGCGTCGAGGACGGTGACGATGTTGGGGTGACTGAGCGTCCGCAGAACCGTTGACTCACGTTCGAAATTATCGATTGTGCTGGGTTCGTGAATGAACTCATGACGCAACATCTTCAACGCGAGCGATCGACCAGGAAACTTACCTCCACGGCATTCGTACACCACGCCCATCCCGCCACGACTGATGCATCGACTCAGACGGTATCCGTTGATCACGCGGCCACAAAGTGCGTCGACCTCGCGGCTTCCCAACCGATCGCTGATCAGTTGGCTCAACGCGATCTCAATCTCCGGAAACTCCTGTATCAATTCCTTGTACCGGTCGACATCCAATTTGAGAGCGACCAAGGGCGAGATCGCGGTGGCCGTGGCGGTGCAACGTTTTCCAGTCAACAGCGACATTTCGCCGACAACACTGCCCGCTTCGCACCGGGCAAACCGCACCTCAGACGACCTGACCTTCTTAGACACTTCGACTTGGCCGTGAACGATGACGAACAGACCCGCTGCGGGCTGTCCTTGTTTGAGCAGCACTGTTCCCGCTTCGGCATCGAGCGGTTGCAGTCCATCATTGAGTGCCCTGGCGGCCTGTTCGGAAACGCCCGCGAGCGTAGGACAGTTCAACAGCGAACGACGGGCCTCATCGACGACACCGACGCTCTGATCCTGCAACGCCTTCTCAATGATGCCGTCGAGCGAATCAAAGTCGAGTGTCTCGTCACCCATCGGTACCGAATCGGCAACATCGAACGGACACAGTTCGCTGAGCGACGGTCCCGAATCTCCGTACGACTGCGCGGCCCTGAGTTCACTATCGAGAGTCAGCAGTTCGGCGAACAAACGTGGCCGCAGTTTCATCGGCGCGCGTTCGACCCACGTCTGCAAGTTGGTCGCCTGCGGGCTTTCGTGCCATGCAACTTCGTAGGCGTCGCACTGGTCACGGACTTCTGCCAATTCCTGAGGCGACAATTCATTGACTGGGTTCACGACGGCAGTCCTGCGATCAGGATGAGAAACGCCTCCCGAGCGGGTGGCCTGACGCCTTTATGCTAGAGCATTTTGCTTGCTAGCGCGAATGGCATCCGGCTGTGCCCCTGAGCAGGGAACTTTACGGGAGACGCGACGACACTCGGAACGTTGTGGGGCTGCGATCTGAAGTCTGGCGACTCCAGCTACTCTAATTGCACTCTGAAGTCAGGCGACTCCAGCTACGGATAATTAGGTTACTTCACGCGGAAACCGATTGCTTTGAGGCATTCGCGGGCGGCCTGGGTGTGGTCTCCTTGCAGTTCGATCAGATCGTCCTTGGCCTTCACGGTGCCTCCCGTTCCGCAGGCGGTTTGTAACTGTGACAACAACGCGGGCAGATCATTTGCCCGTGCGGTCAGCCCCTTGATCACAGTCGCGGTCCTGCCGCCTTTTCGCTTTTCGATTCCGATGCGTGCCGTCTGCTTTTCCGGTGGCAGGCGGTCTGCTTCACGCTGCCGCTGTGCCTCGGCCGCGTCTTTGTCTGCTTGTGTGCACTGGCAGTCCGATTCGACTCGACCACATAGATCGCACTCGGGCGGAATGTCAAACGGCGTTCCGGCAAATAGTCGTGTCATGGGTAGGCTGACTGCGATAGCGAAAGAACGACGGACGGGACACCGTCATTCACAACAACATTCGGTAAAGTTCCAGGCGTTCGGTCCCGGACTCAAACGCATCGGTTTCCTGCAGACGTTCAACAATCGAACTGTTTGAGACACCGCGTTCTCGCAGCAGATCACGGCATTGCTGCCACGTCGGCAACCAAACCATGGATTCGACCAACCGCTGCGTCGTTTCACTGCGTCGGAGGAAGTGCTTCAGATCAAGGATAAAGAACACCCGATCATGAAACGGTGAGTCATGTTCGATCAGCGGTTCTCCGTCCCACACATAATGTCCAGGCTGAGGTTGCCAGGGTAGGCCGGCCGCCTTGAGTTCGTGAGCGAGCCGGACCTCTTCGGTTGAGAAACGCATTCGGGTTCGCCCTAAGACTTCTTAATGATGCCCTTTTTCTTGGTCGCTTTTTTAGCGGCCTTCTTCTTAACGGTTTTCTTTTTAGCGGTTTTCTTCTTGGCCGCCTTCTTTTTCGCCGCCTTCTTCTTCACCGCTTTCTTCTTCACCGCTTTCTTCTTCTTTTTCTTCTTCTTCGATGGCCCCTTCGCGGCGCGTTCAGCGAGAAGATCCAAAGCGGCTTCGAAGGTCACTTCCTTCGCGTTCGTGCCTCGCGGGATCGAAGCATTGGTTTCCCCGTCGGTCGCGTACGGGCCAAAGCGTCCCTCGAGAATTTTCACCTCTTGGTCGGTGACCGGGCTCTTCTGCTCGAACTTAACGATCGGTTCTTTCGGCGCGGCGCGGCCTCGTGTCTTGGGCTGCTTGAGCAACTCGATTGCTTCATCAAACGTCACTTCGAGCGGTGACATGCCTGCGGGCAACGAACGGGTTTCCTTTTCGCACTTCACATACGGCCCATATCGACCGTCGTGAGCCATAATCGGCTGGTCGTTTTCCGGGTTGTTTCCGAGGTTGCGAGGCAATTCAAGCAACATGCAAGCGAATTAGAAATTGACATAGTCCGGCGCGATGCTCTTTGGAATCGACTGGTTGCGTTTCTCTTCGTCGTCCTTTTCACCGAGTTGAATGTACTGTCCGAATCGGCCCGCCTTGATGTAAACGTTCTTGCCGGTTTCGGGATGGACACCGAGTGGTTCATCTTCTCGCGCGGCCGCTTCAAAAAGCTCCATCGCTTTTTCGAGTGTCATTTCATCGGGAGCCATCCCATCGAGGATCGATGCCTTCCGATCGCCTTGTTCGAGAAACGGTCCGTACTTGCCGACGCGGACGAAGACCTCTTCGCGGTGTTCGCCCTCGGTCGGAAACCCGAGAGAGAACATGGCCGTGACCCGTGGATCGATTTCCTCGATTTTCTCTTCGAGTCGCTTCTTCAGACCCACCGCGGCTTTGTGGTCGGCGGGGAAGTCGAGACCTTCCTCGTCACCGAAATAGAAACCTTTGAGGTATTCGAGGGCTTCGGCTTCCTGGCGACTGATCGTGTCGAGGAAGTCTTCCATTTGGGCCGTAAAGTCGTAGTCGACTAGCGATTCGAAGTGCGTTTCCATCAACCGGATCACACTGAACGCAGTCCAACTCGGCACCAGGGCGCTGCCCTTTTTGTAGACGTAATCGCGTTTCTGAATCGTTTCAATGATCGATGCGTACGTACTCGGCCGGCCGATGCCCTTTTCTTCCAGCGTCCGGGTCAACGATGCTTCGCTAAAACGTGCCGGCGGCTGCGTCGTATGGCTCTTCGGATCCATATCGGCGACGCTCAGCGGGTCGGTTTCGACAACCGATGGCAACAAACGTTCTTTGTCGGCGAGTTCCGCTTCCGGGTCGTCACTGCCTTCAACGTAGGCCCGCAGGAAACCTTCGAAAAGAATGCTTGTCCCCGAGGCGGTGAACGTGCAATCGCCACCTTCGATCGTCACGCTGATGCGTTGTTTCTGCGCATCGGCCATCTGGCACGCGACCGTCCGCTTCCAAATCAATTCAAACAGCCGGAATTGGTCGCGATCGAGTTCGGATTGGACTGCAGCGGGAACGCGGAAGGGAGTCCCCGCCGGGCGAATGGCTTCGTGAGCCTCTTGCGCGTTTTTGACTTTCCCTTTGTACGTCCGCACGCTGTCGTGCAAGAATTGCTCGCCGTATTCGGTTCGCACCAAATCGCGAGCCGCGCCGACCGCCTCTTTCGACAACGTCGTCGAGTCGGTCCGCATGTAGGTGATGTAACCGTTCTCGTAGAGTCGTTGTGCGGCCTGCATGCAGCGTCGAGCCGTCATGCCGAGTTTGCGGTTCGCCTCCTGCTGCAACGTACTCGTTGTGAACGGAGCCTTGGGACGTTCGACGAACGGTTTGACTTCGACTTTGGTTACTTGGAAGTCCGTCCCTTGCAGACGCTCGGCCAGATCCCTGGCGGCCTGCTCGTCCATTTGCAACAGCTCGGGATTGATCAGCTTCCCGGTGTCCGGATCAAAATCTTTTCCGCTCGGAATTTTGCGTCCCGAAACCAAACTCAACGTGGCCGGCAATGAGTCGCCGTCCTTGGTTGTGAAGATCGCCTCGAGATCCCAGTACGTCGCGTCGTGGAACGCGATCCGCTCGCGTTCGCGTTGGACGATCAAGCGAACAGCGACGCTCTGAACGCGACCGGCCGACAGTCCCGGACCGACCTTCCGCCACAACAACTGCGAAACATCGTAACCGTAGAGCCGATCGAGAATACGACGTGTTTCCTGGGCACGCACGAGACCGTCATCGATCTCGCGGGGTGTTTCGAGAGCATGCTCGATCGCGTCCTTGGTGATCTCGTGGAACACCAAACGATGAACCGGCACGGACGGTTTGAGCAATTCGTAAAGGTGCCAACTGATCGCCTCTCCTTCGCGGTCTTCATCGGTCGCGAGATAGAGACTGTCGGCTTGTTTCAGTGCGTCTTTGAGCTTGTCGACCTGTTTCTTCTTGTCCGCAGGGACAATGTAGACCGGTTCGAAGTCCTTTTCGACGTTCACCCCGAGGTATGCCCAGGGCTCTTTTTTGTACTTTTTCGGGATGTCCTTCGTGCCACCGGGCAAATCCCGGACGTGTCCGACACTGGCTTCGACCTGGTATCCGCTGCCCAAAAACTTCGAAATCGTACGGGCTTTTGCGGGCGATTCGACGATTACCAAACTCTTGCTGGTCGATTTAGCCATGAATGGGCGGGGCGTTTGGGAAAGAAGGACGAGGCGAAAAGCAAAAATGTGAATTGAGGCGTTGTGACGGAAACTTTCGCAGACGTCAACATGAGGTGACGAACCGACGCCGCATCCTGTTCACATCGCCTCGACTCACAAAAACCGTATCCGCGAGTGGGCACACGCGGTCACCACGGCAAATTACAGAGTCTCGACAAACGAGGCAAACCTGACTCGCAATCAGGATTCCTGGGCTTTCTTGATCTCGTCGAGCAAACGCCCAGGGCTGCCCATCGCGTTGTATCCACCGTCGACGTGCAGAATCTCGCCGGTGATCCCATTGCTGTCGTCGCTCAGCAAAAACGCTCCGGTTCGGCCGACTTCTTCGTGGGTCACATTGCGACCCAAAGGCGCCATGTGTTCATACATTTTCAGCATGTCTTCAACACCGGCGGCACGACCGGCAAGCGTTCGGATCGGCCCGGCAGAAAGTGCGTTGACCCGCACATCGCGGGCTCCCATGTCGAACGCGAGGTAACGCATCGCCGCTTCCAAGGCGGCTTTGCAGACTCCCATGACATTGTAACCGGGGACACATTTTTCCCCGCCATAGTAAGTCATGGTCAGAACCGATCCGCCGGGTTTGAGGATTGGTTCCGCCGCCGCGGTGACCGCCATCAGCGAGAAAACGCTGGCTTCCATCGCGATTTTGAACCCGTTCCGTGAGGTGTGCATTGTTTCACGTCCGAGGTCCTCCCGATCCGCGAACGCGATCGAGTGCAACAAGAAATCGATCTTCCCGAAAGTTTTCTCGGTGTGCTCCATCACAGTGCGGATGTCGTCGTCGTTATTCGCGTCCATAGGTAGGAGGAATTCGGCGCCATCATATTGATCGGTCAGTTTCGCAACCCGGCGACGATTTTTCTTCTTTTCGTCGTCAGGACGATCCGGAAGGTGCGTGAACCCGCATTTACCGCCGTTTTCGAGGATCTGCTGAGCGATTGCCCAAGCGATCGAATGATCATTGGCAACACCGACGATGAGTCCTTTTTTACCTTCAAATTGCATCTTTTACCTTTTCAAACGGTTGTTTTCTGTCGGGGGTCATGCTGTTGGGGCGACCATCATCGTCACACGCGTCCACCGTCACAAGGCATCCTTGCGGCTCGATTTTGGAATTTACCGTGATCGGATCACCTTCGGCCCAATACAGCAGCGGCAACAATTGCGAGAACTCACAGGGGCCCCACATGTCATCGCCTGTCATTCAAGTCGGTTCGGCACCTCGTGGCCAGCTCACCGACGACGAGATCATTGTCCAAAAGATGCCTCTCCTACTCGGTCTGCTCGCAGGCGCCAACGCCGAGAATTTGGGAACGATCCGTTGCGGCGTCGTCAGCCAAAACAAAGATCGGTGGGAAACCAGTTTCTGGACGGGTGACGAATTCGACAGCGCGCACGCTCTTGCGAGCGAGGCGATCGCCCAGAACGAAGTGGTCAAGCAAAACGAATTCGCCGCGCTGGCGGTGAACTTACTGGGCGTCCAAGAGTCGATTACCGGCAATCAACCCAACCGAGCGCCATCGAAACAGACCGGCGTTCATTCGCATGCCACCCGGTCGGACGAATCAAGCAAGTCCGACAGCGTAGTTCCGGGAACGCCCAACTTGGCGATGTTGCTTTCGATCGGCGGGAAGCCTGCGTCGGCGGCTCTATTGCGAACCCTCGCCGTGACCCTCGGTCGCTTTTTGGTGCTTCAACGCGATCGCCAGAACGACACCCGTCGGTTGTGGCAGACAACAACCATGCTGCAAAAAGCGGCTCAATTGCAACAACTCGACGACGATGATGAGTTGCTCGAATCGGTGGCCAAGTGCGCCTGCGACGTGCTTTCTTGCGAACGGGCTACCATCTTTCTTTGGGACAAATCCCGGCGTCGGTTAATCGGTCGTCCCGCCATTGGAATCGAAGGCGGAGTGCTCGAAGTGGAGGACAACGCCGGAATCGTTGGCGAGGTGTTGCAGAGCCAAAGCCCTCGTTGGTGGTCGGCCGGAGGAAACGACGGCGGACGTGTCAACCGCCGGATCGACCAAGCACAAAATTTTAAAACGCATTCTCTTCTTGCCGTGCCGATGGTGAACTCCCGCAGCCAAGTCATCGGTGTGTTTGAGGCGATTAACGCGAAACCTGGTGACCATCGCAACGGAACATTCGACTCTGCCGACGTACGCACGTTGACCGAACTCGCCCTTCATGCGGTTGTCGCGATCGATTCGCAGCGAACCCGGGTGAACCTGACTCGCACACGCGACCGGCTGGTTTCGCAAGCCGCGGCTTCGAATCCGTTGATCGGCAACCACGAATCAATTCGCGAGATCCGAACCAACGCGACCAAAGTCGCCCCGACCGATTTGAGCGTGCTGATCCTAGGCCAGAACGGTACCGGTAAAGAAGTTTTGGCGCAGCACATTCACTACCAAAGCGATCGTAAAAACGGGCCGTTTGTTGCCGTCAAATGCGCCGCCCTGGTCGAATCGTTGCTCGAGAGCGAGTTGTTCGGGCATGAAAAAGGCGCCTACACGGATGCGTCGAGTACGAGGCAAGGCAAGTTCGAACTCGCTCACGGCGGCACGCTCTTCCTCGACGAAGTCGGCGACATGAGCCCCGGCGGCCAAGCCAAACTGTTGCGTGTGCTCGAAGAACGAGTCGTCGTTCGCGTCGGTGGTTCGCAACCGATACCGGTCGACACTCGCGTGATCGCCGCAACCAATCAACCGCTGCAAGATCTCATTGCAGCCAAACGATTCCGCGAGGATTTGTTCTTCCGGCTCAACGTGGTTTCGCTAACCCTCCCACCGCTGGCTAGCCGCGGCAGCGATATCATGTTGCTGGCAGAACACTTCCTCGAGCATTTTTGCCGGCAGATCGGTCGCGTGGTTCCTCAATTCGACGAAACCTCACGTCGCGCGATGATCATGCATCCGTGGCCAGGAAACGTCCGCGAACTGCGCAACACGATCGAACGTGTTTGCTATCTCACCACGAGCGACACGATCCACGAGGAAGATTTGATGCTCCGGCCCGTCGAGGGGGAACTGCCGCAATTCCCTGCCGGTTCGATGAAGCACACCTCCGGTGGCACGATCATCAACCTCAACGAAGCCACCCGGGAATTCCAAGTCGCTCACGTGGAAGCAGCGATCATGGCGTGCGGGGGAAACATGACCGAAGCGGCCAGCAAACTCGGCCTGCATCGCTCGAATCTGTACCGCAAGATGCGTCAATTGGGAATGTCAACGTCCGATTGACGAGGCGTCTGGCAATGTCGGTCTCTTTTCGCGTAACCTAATGGGATGAATAATCCCAACTATCCCGCCGACGGCCCCAACT
>JBICHZ010000457.1:0-4821 GCA_043101355.1 Rhodopirellula sp. JB044 | reverse complement strand
GACGTGATCGTCGATCGTTACCAGCGGTTTACCGGCAAAGCCGCGGTGCTCGAGCGGACCGGCGAATCACCGATCCCCGTCGGTGCTCGCGAGGAGAACATGCGATGAGTGGAGCGATCAAACCTTTCGGTGTCGCCACATATCATCGTAGAAGTAAATGTGCTCTGCATTTAAGTACCGGGCAAGCCGATCCAGTTCCGATTCGTCTTTCAACACTTCGGTTTGCCGACTGGTCGCGAAATACTCAGGCTCAGCGGGGCGAGGTTGCAGCGATCGCAGTTCGCCGCCTTCAATCAACTCGATGGCTTCATCTGGATCCAGGTAACCATCGACGAGAATTGGTAAGACGTGTTCTGGGTAGCCATCAAAGTGCAAGTACGTGGCGAGGATTCCCCGATCGTAAGTCTGCGTGGCAATTATTGCTCGTGTGGACATGGTTCAATTTCCTTGGCTTCATGAATTGGATTGGGAACCGCCGCCGGAAAGCCGTTCGACGCGGTCCGGCGGAATGGAAAGCATCAGCGACCGGCCGTTGTCCCAATCGACATCGAGTTGCAACCAATCGTGTTGCGGATAAGCGCCGGCAACCGTTCCTGTCGTGCCGGCTGGGATCGGATCGGGATCATCGCCCATCTCGATCAGACGGACGCGATCGCCCGCCTTGAAGTCGCATTTGGTTTTCATCAATTTCGAACTCCGTTGGTTTCGTCGAGTAGCGTGGCGACCTCCGACAGCTGAGCGTTGATGAGGTTGACCGCCCGTACGTGCTGCCATCGCAGGTCTTTGCTATCCGGTCGCATCATGCGGTCGAGTTGCAATTCGATGTGCCGTAACAAGTCACGAGCGATCTGATGACCGTTCTCATAGGCCGGGGCCGGCTCGATCGGCCTAGGATTGAGCGTCTGAACTTTGCTCATCGTTGCTTCCTGTGTTCGTGGAAAGAAATGGCGTTTGCGTGAACACACATGAGCCATGCGCCGGCAAACACAGCAAGCGAACTTTGCAAGACAGGAGGAGAGATTCGCCATGTTTTTCGGCTTCAAGGAATCGCGGCCGTCGTTGCCGCGTGTGGCCTCGTTAAGTCGCGCGGCCAAGTAGCCGACCGACGACAAAACGCCCGACCGTGGCCAACGTCGGGCGTGTGTGGCGAAGAGTTCGCCGAGGGGAGAAAGTGTCGAAGTTAAAAAGAGAGGGGGACCAAGACGTGCACGTTCCGGCCGACAACCGCGAACTCTTCGCCGGCGGTTGTTTTGGCGATGATCATGTCGCCGCGTCGAACCAGGTGTTCCACCGTACCGTGTTCAAAGCGGTCGCCATTGGCGGTCCGCAGTTCGTATCCCATGTCGGGTTCCGGCGTTGCCGTTTCCCCTTCCGCAAGGTCCTCGATTTGTTGAACGTCTCCGATAAACATCTCGCCGGCCTCCTATGTGCGAACCGTGAACCGGCCGCGTTCCGTCTTAACGAATCGGCTTTGGTCGCCCTTCGCCAAGTCGCGAAGGATCGCCGAATACAACGTCGCGTGCGGAGTCTTTCCGCCGGGGCTTTCCCAGAGGTTCTGGTCAACCATCGCGGCGATCATTTCCTGCGTGTTCATGGATTCGCCGGCGGATTCCAAAACCTGCAAGGCGGCTTTCACGCAGGAAAGCTTTTTCTCGCCGTCGGTGCTGGCTTCGGTATTCTTCTTGGCGACTCGCTTCTTTGCTCGCGTGGCGGGCTCCGCAGTCGACTCGGTCGTCCGCGCCGGTCCTTGCAACCGACCAGCCGTCTTGATGCGGACCTTCTTGTTCGTCGAAAGGTTGGTTGCGTCCCAACCTCCCGATGTGTTCTCCGCATCGATCCGCACGACGACTTTCTTGTTCGTCACTTTGGCGTAGTACTCACCGCCGATCTTTACGTCTGCCTTCTTCATTCGTTTGTCTCCCAAATTGTGTTCATGGTTGGCTGCCATCGTCAGGCCGCGGGAACCGCCCGCGACGACGCCGGCCCGATTCAATCGAGGAAAGGGGCCAGCGTTTCGGCTTTCGGTTCACACAACCCCGCCAAGGTTGCTCTTGCGAAGCAGGTCGTACATTTGGAGGAAAAGGAAATGCTCGTCGAGCAGCGGGCCGGCGTCGCCGCCTTGGTCGGCGTCGGCTTTTTCCAAAGCGTCGGCCAGCGGCTTCAGGTTGTCGGCGATGCGGTAGTAGCTTTCGCGAATCTCTTGGTAGGTCGTCGGGTCGAGTTGTTGCATTGCGGTGCGAAGGTCGGCGGTCTTGTTTTCGTTGGCCATGGTTTCGTCTCCGGTAGGAAGGTTTGTTTCTTGGTTCGCCCCGTCGGCGTTAACACACATGAGCCATGCGTTTCGAAACACATCAAGCGAAGTCCGGCAGCAATTCGCAGTCTTTTGAAAGGTTCTTCAAAGACTGCGAAAAATGCCGCTCCGGAGGCGAAATCAGTCTGCCGTGTTGCGGCGAAGTTTCGCGGCCAGTCCGTCGATGGTGTCGTGCAGGTCATCGAGTTCGCCAAAGACACGATCGAACTTTGCGTCGTCGGACGCCGCGGCAGGCGGCAAGTCTTTGACCGCTGTGTGCAATTCCTCGATCAGTTCGAGCGTTTGCGTGTGCAGGTAAAGAAGGTTTGCGGAAGTTGGGCGGGCAGTTGCGTTGGCCATGTGTCTGTCTCCGTAGGCGGGAAGCGTGAAAACCGTTTCGGTGACACACATGAGCCATGCGTTTTCAAACACAGCAAGCGAAGTCCGGAAGGAATCTGCAGTCTTTTTGCAGCTTTGGGTTGGCCGGCGGCGCAGTCGAACGCCGCCGGCATGTTGGTTCGCGTTTAGCAATCGCGGCAGGTTTCCCATGCTCGCTTGCTGCCATAGCAAAGCTGCCCGCCTTCGACGATGTAGACCATCGCGTCTTCGGCGACGTCCTGGTCGTCCGCAAATTCGTGCGGGTCGTCATGCTCCGCTTCGTTCATCTCCGCGCCGCTCGTTACGCCAGCGATGAGGTTTTCAAAGGGCCAGTTCTGTTGCGTCATCAAACGCACTTCGCAGTCTTCGCCGTGCTCGTCGCGATACTCTTCAAGCAATCCAATCAGTTCGCCAAGGGTCATGTTTGTTTCTCCGTTTGGGTGAATGAAAAACCGTCTTCCGATGACACACATGAGCCATGCGTTCCCGAACACAGCAAGCGAATCCAGCGACTAATTCGCAGGGTTTTTCCATGTTTCAGCGGTCCGCCGACATCGCCCATAAACCGCCCCAGTCACGTCGGCGATATTGATGGCCACCTACGTTTGACCTACCCGACATCGCCCACAAACGGCGAGTGTTGCCGCCACAAAACAAAGAAACGCCGCGGGGGTAATTCGTGGCGTTTGGCGTGCGAGTGTTGTCTGGCAATCAGATTGCCTGGTCGTATTTGCGGGCCAAGTCGAGAAGCTTCTTTTTGACCGGGCGAAAGTCGCATCCGTTTTCGCCGGCGGTCAGTTCACCGAATCGTTTATTGCGAAGGTCGCCCTTGTACCAACCCTTCGTCCAACCAAGCCGGTAGAAGAGCCGGTTCAATTCGGTTTCCCCGTGGCCGGCGTCCGGTCGGTCCCAGCAAGATTTGGTTCCCGGCTTCTTCGCGTAGTCCCAACCCGCACATCGTTTTTGGGTCAAGGCGAGTTCGGCCAAGCCCAAGATCATTTGGATGTAGCCGATCAGCTTGGTTTTGTTGAGCGTTCCGGCAAAAGCCCGAATCTCGATCGGTTGTCGTCCTCGGGCGAGGTGCGTCAAGTTCAAGAGGTATTAGCGGTCGCGTTCGCATCGCGTCTTCGCCGCGTCCTTGTTGCCGTAGGTCTTGATCTGCTTTGCCCATTGGGTTCGTTCGCGGCGTCGTGTTCCGGTCGAAGCGTAGATGGCTTTCTCGTGATTAGCGATCAAGGAAATCAGTCGGGCCAAGGCCGCCGCGTCGCCGTTCCAGGAAATGGTGATGTGCAGCCCGCAAGATTCGTTGACTCGGGCGCCGCGGTCTCTGATCGCGTCGACCGCGGTCTCGACGTTTTGCAAACCCTCGCGTCCGCGAAGGACCGGTGAAACAAACTCGCAAGGTTTGCGGCCGGGCGGCGTGCGGATGCTGCCGTCGCGTTCTGCTTTCCAACCCGAAGGTAACCAGGAAACCGGAAGGCCGTTGTGGTAACCGCCGATCGGCGTGCGGTCGTTGCCGGGCATGTGGGTCTCGATTTCGATACCGAAGGCGATGTCGTTGGCGTGCATGTTTGTGTCTCTGAAAAGCGTGGAATTCGCTTTGCGTTGACACGCATGAGCCATGCGTTTTGAGACACCTCAAGCGAAGTTCGGAAGTAATGTTTCATTAATTTGCAGCTTTCTTTTGACGCCCACACGCGGCCAGTTTTGGCCCCACATCGCCGCCGAAAACATGCGGCCACTGACCGCAAACATGCACATGCTCGCGACAGTCGCGAACGTGTTGGCGCAGCCGCAATCCAACCACGGAGCCCGCCATGGAAGGAAGTAACGAAGAATTGAACCCGAATGCGATGACCGCCGAACAAGCAGCCGCGTTGTTCTCCAAGTTGCGTCGGCGAAAGGTTCCCGTTGCCGAAATTGAAGCTGACATCGAGGACGGCGCACCGACCAACGGTGCCGGACGCCTGAACTTGTTGACCTACACCGCATGGATTTTGAAGGAGGCCGGTCGTGGCGAATGACCCACGCAAACTGAAACCGAGCGAGTGCTGCCGGCTACTCAACTCGACTCCGCTCGGCACCGTGATCAACGAACGGCAGTTGCATCGGCACCGAGTCGAAGCAGGCAATCGCATTGGAGACGGCCGGCA
>JBICHZ010000456.1:0-7785 GCA_043101355.1 Rhodopirellula sp. JB044 | reverse complement strand
ATCCGCGTAGCTGGATTCGCCAAGAATTCAGACTCCCCACCACCACCGCACCTCCGAAGTCTCGGCGACTCCGGCTACGTCGGTGTAGCTGGATTCGCCAAGAATTCAGCCTCACCCACCACCAACACACCTCCGAAGCCTTGACGATCCCGGCGACGTCGGTGTAGCTGGATTCGCCAAGACTTCAGACTCCCCACCACCACCGCACCTCCGAAGTCATTGGCGGCTCCGGCTACGGGAGGGGAGGGGGGGAGGAGTGGTTGGTAGCTGTCAGTTGTTGCTCCGCCGGGGCAAGCCCGTGCGGAAGCGTTGAGCGGGGATCTAAAAGCTAAAAGCTGATGGCTGATCGCTAGCTGCTAACACACCCCCGAAGCCTTGACGATTCCGGCTACGGGTTAGATCTACATTTCGCGGACCCGCACGCCGGATCTTTGCATCTCCTCGATCGCCCGCTGGCAATCACCGGGGGCGATTTCTACGCCGTGGCAAGCATTTTCGACGAGGTAGGTATCGAAGCCGAGTCGGGCCGCGTCGATGGCGGTCGCACGAACACAGTAATCGGTGGCCAATCCCATCACGTGAACTTCGTCAACGTCTTGCTGGTGCAGATACCGGCCCAGCCCCGTGGGGACGCGATTGCCGTTGTCAAAGAAACCGCTGTAGCTGTCGCGCTGCGGATCGGTTCCCTTGTGGATGACTTTCTCGATTCGTTCGGTATTCAAAGACGACGGAAACTCGCTGCCCGGTGTGTTCTCGATACAGTGATCTGGCCAGAGGACCTGCGAGAGCCCGTTGACTTCGACGACGTCCCCGACCTCGTGTCCGGGGTGTTGGCTCGCGAAGCTGCAGTGGTTCGGCGGGTGCCAATCTTTTGTCGCGACGACTTTGTCGAATGATCGTTGCAGGCGATTCGCGATCGGGATCAACTCGTCGCCACCGGGCACGCCGAGGGCACCGCCCGGGAGAAAGTCATTCTGCAAGTCGACCAAAATCAATGCGTTCATTTTCTTGCTCGCGCGTCGCGAATCATCTGCGATTTCAACTCATGCAATCCTTGCTCGAGCCCGACAGGATACTCGTGCGGGTTATCGAAACGTTTGACCGCCGACGGCGTCGCCTGCAGTTCCGCGTGAACGACGTGTTGCATCTCTGCGAGCGGCGGGGACGCGTAAACGACTTCGCCGCCGCGGAGGACCGGCGTGAGCAAATCACGCGAAGTCACATCGGCGGGAAAACGCTTTTGTCGATAGGCATCGGCCGGATCGATCATGGTCGCCTCATCGCCGGTTCGCCAATCCAACAGTTCGTCGTAGATCATGTCGCCGCGATGCTCGCCGTCAGATTCAAACCTCCGGACTTGCAAGATCCCCGGGTTGCTGACCTTGACCGTTTGTTCGGACAACTTGATACGGTGTTGCCAGTTACCGTCGTCGTCACGGATCGCGCCGAGCTTATAGACGCCACCGAGCGCGGGTTGGTCGTAGGCGGTGGCGAGTTTGGTTCCGACGCCCCAGGTATCGATGCGTGCTCCCTGCAACTTCAAACTCGTGATCAGCCGCTCGTCGAGATCGTTACTGGCCACGATGCTCGCGTCAGGAAAGCCGCCCGCGTCGAGAATCTTTCGTGCTTCGATGCTGAGCCACGCGAGGTCGCCGGAATCGAGGCGGATGCCGAGCATCTCGTGCCCGGATTCTCGCAATCGTTTGCCGACCTCGACGGCCCGGCGGACTCCTTCGAGCGTGTCGTAAGTGTCGACGAGAAAGACGCAGTTGTTCGGCATCGCGTCGGCGTAACGTTGGAAGGCTTCCTGTTCGCTGTCGAACGTCATCACCCAACTGTGCGCGTGCGTGCCGACGATCGGGATTTCGAAAACGTTGCCCGCGAGAACATTCGACGTGCCCGCACAACCGCCAACGTAGGACGCCCGGGAAGCGGACAACCCGCCGTCGATGCCTTGGGCCCGACGCAGTCCGAATTCGATCACGCGGTCTTTGGTCGGGGGCTGCGAAAAGACGCCCGCGGCGGAGCAAACCCGTGCGGATTTGGTCGCAACGAGGGTTTGAAAATTGATCAGGTTCAGCAGCGGTGTTTCGATCAGTTGGCATTGCAACATCGGTCCGCAAACACGCACCAACGGTTCGTGCGGATAAACGGTGGTGCCTTCGGGGATCGCATCGATGTCCCATTCGAAGGAAAGGTTGCCGAGGTAGTCGAGAAACGCGTTCTCGAACAGCGGTTGTGAATCGGCGCCGGTGAGCGTTTCGAGATAGCGGAGATCGTCGTCGTTGAATTGCAGATTGGCGAGATAATCGATCGCTGTCTGCAATCCACACGCGATGGTGTAGCCACCGTCGAACGGGTTGCTGCGGAAAAACAAATGAAAGACCGCCGTTCGGTCCGCCAAACCGTTCTTCCAATAGCCATACGCCATCGTCAGTTGATAAAGGTCGTTCAACAAAGACAACGACGGACGGTAGACGTCGGCCAAACGGTTCATCGCGAACTCCGCTTCGAAGAAGGCTGTGCCTAAAACGACACT
Organism: Rhodopirellula sp. JB044; assembly: GCA_043101355.1. Lineage (GTDB taxonomy): Bacteria > Planctomycetota > Planctomycetia > Pirellulales > Pirellulaceae > Rhodopirellula. The sequence continues at coordinate 5,246 of JBICHZ010000456.1, read as the reverse complement.
GTAACCCAAGTCAGGTTCGCAGTGTTGTGCGGCCCCGCACGTGAGGCGAAGCGAGTCAGCACTGGGTTTTCGGGCCGGTTTGGGGGTTTCGGGCCGTTGTGTGGCACCCGCCTCGCAGATGCGGACCTGCGTGTTTGCGGACGTCATACGGTAGATGCGACAGCGCCCCCTTTTTCAGTCCAACTCGAATCTCCGTTGGACGTGAACGCGTCGATGCGGGCGACTTGGACGTTTTCGATCGTAAACGTTAATCGATGGTGCGGTTGGACTTCACGGACGAGATAGTCGACCACGGCCTGCACCGATTCTTTTGTTACGATGACTTCAATGCGGGCTCGCGGTTGCGGCACTCCACCTTCTGAATTGATCTCGTGCCGGCCGGCACCCATGCACGGGAACGACGTGAATCCGCTGACACCCAATCGCACAAAGGCGGTTTGCAGCATTTCCTCGGTCGCCGGATCGGTGGTGATTGTGATCAACTTCACCGACGAAACACCTTTCCGCCGCGCCGAATGGGCGTGCTCAGTGAACGCTTGGTGCGAGTCCAAACCCACCGTGCTGAACGACAATCCGTGTTGTTCGAAATCGTTTTCCATCTCGTGCAGTTTGTCCATCACCGTGTGGTCGACCAATTGGACGTCCGAGAGGTCCAACACGATGTTGCGACGATCGACCAAACCGATCCGTTCGATCTGCCGACGCATCGGAATCCAATTGCTAAAGACCGCTGACTTCCGTGCGGTCAATCGGACCGTGTTCCCGTCATCTTCGGTCAACTCAATCTCTGGTTTGAACAACGAACGCGCCGGCACGCCGTTGGACAGGTGGATGACGACTTTGGTGGCGATGCCGATCGCGATGCCGATCAACAAATCGGTGGCGAGCACGCTGACGAGGGTAACGACAAAGATCACGAGTTGCTCGCGTCCGACTTTCCAAACGTTCATGAACTCGGTCGGATGAGCGAGCCGGAAACCGGTGTAGATCAGCATCGCGGCGAGCGCGGCCATCGGGATGCGGTGCAGCACCATGGGGATGAACGCGACGCAGACCAATAGGAACACGCCGTGCCATAAATCCGCGAAACGGGTCCGCGCCCCGTTGTCGATATTCGCCTTGCTTCGCACGATTTCGGAAATCATCGGCAACCCGCCGACGAGGGCACAGCACAGGTTGCCGGCACCGACGGCGATCATGTCGCGGTCCATGTTGGTTTTGCGTTTCCAAGGATCGAGCAAATCGATCGCCTTGGCACTGAGCAGTGACTCGAGGCTGCCGATGATGAAGAACATGAACACCCACGGCCAGGCACGCGGCTCACGCAGGGCGGCGAAGTTCGGTGTGGTCAACTCGTCGAACATGCCAAAGACTCGGTCAGGCATCGTGACGAGATAGTTCTCGCCGAGTTGGTATTCGTGGTTCTGCAGAACGTACGAGTGTTTGTGCATCAGATCGAACCCCATGCCCATCGGGATCGCAACCATCAGTACGATCAACGGCGAAGGCAGGACTTTGAGAAAGCTCGCCTTTTGTTGAACGATCGGCCAAACGAACATGATCAGGACGCTGACCAGCCCGATGGCGGCGATCGCCGGGTTGGCATCGGCGATGAAGTGTGGAATTTGCTTGATCATTTCCAACGGCCCGCCGCTGGCGCTGACACCGAGAGCCACGGGGATCTGTTTCGCAATGATGATCACACCGATCGCCGCGAGCATGCCGTGCACGGCCGAGATCGGAAAGAACTCGCCCAGAATGCCGGCGCGAAAGAAGCCGAAACAGATCTGCAGGATCGCCGCCGCCACCCCGACCGCCAACGCGGCTTGGTAGGCATGCGTGTCCGCTTCCGTCCATCCGCCGACCATCCCGTCGCCACCGAACGCGCCGATGCAACCGATCGCGATCACGATCAAACCCGCCGCCGGTCCTTTGATCGTCAGCTCGCTGTTGCTCATGAACGTGGCGACGAACGATCCGATGATCGCGGTGAAAATCCCCGCAATCGCGGGATAACCGCTCGCGATCGAAATCCCCAGACACAACGGCAACGCGATCAGGAAGACAAGGAACCCCGAAATCAAGTCGTGCTTGATGTAGCGAGTAAAACCTTCGAGGTTGCCTCGCGGTACGTCTCGCTGATTTGGAATCGATGTGCTCATGGAAAGGTTCAGGGGAGGGGGTGGAGAGGAGGAATCGAGGAAGCTGCCGGGCGGAGTCGTTCGATAAACTTGACGCGTCCGATCTCTGTTGCCGGATCCGACTGAACTCAGACCACCGGGGTTGGCAACGTCGGCTACGTCGTTTTCAAATTGCTAATGTTCCGAATGCAAATCGATTTTGTCGTCGGAATGCAAGGCGTCACCCTCGCCGGCCGGTCCGAGCAAACGCACTCTTTGGTTGGTCAGCTCTTTGGCAGCGTGATATCGCGAACGGACACCGGGCTGGGGAACGAGACCGCCGCCGACGATCAACAGCGTCAACATCAACACGGCAAAGCGTTCGGTGGGCCGTGCATTCATCGGAATCAGAGCACGGTTGGCGTGTCCGGTGAAGATACGAAAGTAAGCCATCAAGACGGTGATCCCGCATAACGCGGCGGCGAGAACCACGAACGTGCCGACGAACGGATAAACGTCCACGGCGCCTTCGATCAGCAGTTCCATGCCGACGAATCCGACCGTGGCGGGAAAGCCGATTGCGGCGAGGCCGGTCAGCAGAAAGAACCCAGCCATCATCGGCATCTGGCGATACATTCCGTGGTAGTCGACCAACGAAACGCGAGAAATGCGGGACTCGATGCAACGCAGCGTGATGCCAAACCCAGTCATCGAAAGTCCGACGGATAACCACAGGCAAAGTGCGCCTGCCAAACCGATGGGGGTCACCAATTCCAACCCGACCAAGACGAGCGACGATTGGCTGAGCAGAAGAAAACAGAACATCCGGCGAGCTTTCCGTTGGACCAACGCCATGGAGGCCGCGTAGATGGCGGTTGTTAACGATAGCACCGCGATGCTCTGCAGTGCCCACGATGGGGCAATCGGCAACACCAATCGCATCACCGCGTACGCACCGGCGAGCGGCGTCGTGAAAAGGATGGCTGTCCCAAAGGTGGCTTTTTCGAAAAGGTCCGTCATCCACAAATGCAGCGGGAAGATTCCCGCACGCAGTAACGCCGCGGCGGTTAACAAGGCACCGGGGATCAACGTCGACGAGGGAGTCGAATCGGTCAGGGACAACCACGCATAGCCGGCGATCAGCAACGTGGCAAAGACGCTCATGTGCAAGACATAAATGCGTGTGCAACGATTGCGTTGACGCAGTTCCAGGTACGGCGGAATCGTCGCAGCAATCAACAACCCGACCAGTGCCCACGAGGACCGGCAACTGAACGTCGCAAGCAGCAGTGTTTCAGAAAGCAACGCCAGCCGAAGTGAAAAACGAGGAGTTTTCGTTCGCAGCGTCGACATCACGACAACCAAATAGATCAACGCCGATAGCGGGATCAGGAAGGCACTGAGTTCGTCAACAACAAAAAATTCTGGGTTGAAAATCCAACTGAGCAAACGCCCGTGATCGTGGGCTTCGAACGTCCCCATGAACAGAAAATCCAGCAGTTCGCCGATAGTCAGCAGCAGCGTCGCGGCACAGCACACAATCGCGTGGGCGGTGGTGTTCTCGCGTTGGCCGTGGATGTGGACCCACATCGCACCGATCAACGGCACGAGGATGGATATTTCAATCCACGGAAAATGAAACTCAGGCATGATGACGAATGAAGGTGAACGAACAAAGGGAATGACGGGAGACGGTTCTGCCTAGGCGGCGCGGCCCATTTCTTCGGGATGCAGATCGATGTCTTCGGACTCGCGAGATTGTTCCCGCGAGATCCAGTCGGTGATTCGCTGCTCCTGACGGTCGCACCAGTGCATGGTTCGCACAAAGGGGCCAACGATGTACTTATCCAGTGCGATGTCCATGAACCCGCGGTCGAACCCGAACCGATAGCACCAACGTTGGATCATCCCGGGCAACAATCGGGCGCCGGCCCATTCGTCGTGTTCGAGCCGCGTGCCGATTTGGTTCTCGATGTCTTCGTAGTCACGAATAATGGTCGGGGCTCGCAGCAACTGCATCGTTCGCAGACACGCGTGCCCGATGATGTGAATCAACGCGAGGTAGTACAGCCCCAGGCCGATTTCAACAACGATGATGCCGACCTGTGTCAGCGAAGCGTACGCGAGCGAAACCTTCACGTCGCTCTGAACCCGCGACATGACCGCCCCGCAGCCCGCCGTGATGATTCCCAACGTGAGCACCATGATTTGCAGCGGCAAGGACACCGCCACGATCGGGCTCAAACGCAGCAACAGGTACGCCCCCAAGTGAACCGACAAAGCACCATAGAAGATCGCACTCGATGGCGTCGGACCTTCCATCGCACGCGGCAACCAGCCGCTAAATGGGAACAAACCAGATTTCCCGGCGGCCGCGACTAGCAACAACGAACCCACCAGCAACGCTTGCCCTGGTTCGATCGCGGCGACTCCCTCGGGCCATACACCGCTGCTCATCAATCCGCCGAAGTCGCCTTCGCCGGTCAGGTGGTGCATCGTGATGGCGGCGGTCAAGAACGCGGCATCGGACAACCGGTAGACTGACCAAACACGTTGTCCGTTGCGAACCGGATTGACGCGTTCGTGAAAGTACGCGACGAGCAACGCGGACGACAGCCCCACCATTTCCCAACCGACGAACAATGTTTCAATCGTGCTCGCGAGCGACGACCAAACCATGCCGCAAAAGAACACCGCGTAAAACAAAAAGAACCGAGCGTAGCCTTCTTCGCGGTGCAGGTATCGCCGTGTGAATTCGGCAACAACGCCGCACAACACACAGCTCAAAATGGCGAACGGGATGCTCAGTCGGTCGAACGCGAATTTGAGGCTGAAATGAAATTCCTGTTCAGGAATCGACACCCAATTGCCTAACTCCACGGGCACGTAGCGAATCCCGGTCGCGAGCATCAGGAACAGGATCGCGATCGCCGGCAACAACGTGAACAATACCGCCGCCTGAGTCAGACGCGAAATCGAACCTTCGCTGAGCTTGCGATTGAACAACCCCGACAGGCCGAGGATCGCCAGCAAGATCACGGGGCTGACGATCACCGCGGTGCCGAGCGTTTGGAAGGTGGACTGAAGTGTGATCATGCGTGCAAGCGTTGGAGGGCAGGTTGTTCG
>JBICHZ010000455.1:0-11720 GCA_043101355.1 Rhodopirellula sp. JB044 | reverse complement strand
GGGACACGCCATCGGAAAAGATCGTGACGTCTGGGGTGAGTTTGCTGGCTGCGCAAATTACTGCACCTGTCGCACCGTTATATGACGAGGACACGCTGTGAGATTGCGTTATCGGTTCTCGTCAAAGACGCAGGACTGCATCACCTAACTTCAGCCGAGATGCGGGTATGCGGGTAGCGAGTCGGCGGGTAACGCAGGTGAAGCCTCCTACGTCGCGAAATCAGCGGCGGGCGTGCCACTGCCGGGCTACGGTTCCCGTGCGAGTCGTTCGGTTGCCTCGTCGACGACGGGGCGGGCCCAGGCGGTGTCTTGGTACAGGCGGATGATACCGCGAAGCAAATTGACTCGTTCCGCTGCAGCCATCTCTTCACTCGCGTCGAGCCGCTGCGTCAAAACGGTCAGGCGAGAATCGCTCCCAATATCCTGCGGTTGTTCAGACTCCAAGCGATCGAGTTCGTCGCGAACGAGGCGGGTCAATTGAGTTAACTCAAGCGAGGTCGGCTCGTTTTCGTCACTGCCAAAAACGTCGAGCCATGCGTGGAGATGTGTTTGGGCTTCCTCGGTGGACGACTCTCGAATTTGCATCGCATTGAGGAAGGCTTGAGCTGCCGGATCGAGACGGGAGATTCCACCGACCCGGCGAGCCCGACCGGTCAATCGTTTGATCGTCTGTTCGAGTTCGGCTTGCCGTTGCCACTGTCGGACTTGGTCCGCGTTCTCGTCGTCTGGATACGCATCGAGGTAGCGGTCGATCAGCGTTCGGTTGAGCGTCAAGTCGCCGTCTTGTTCCGCGGACTGCAGCGTCGCGAACATCACGTCGGCAGGCGGGGTTTTCATCGCCCTGACAAACAGGTACACGCCTCCCGCCAAGATCGCAATCATGCCCACGATCGACGCGTAGTGAAGCCAGCGGTGGGCCGATGATTCATTCGCCTGCGGCCCAAAGTAACCTGACTCCGCTTCGTCACTTCCGATGGTTTGAAACCGCGTAGGCGACGTGACCGGGTGTTCCGTTTCGAATTCGGTGGATCGACCATCGTCGTCGCTATCGGTCGCAGGACCGTCCGGAGCGAAGGTGGCGGCGGTCGCGGCGTTGTCGTTCGAGGGAGACTTTTTGTCGTGCCGGCCTGTGAGTTGTGATGCCGGTTGAGATGTCGTCAATGCGTCGCTGTCGGCCGCGTCTTGCGAGGCCGGACGGTGGGATTGCGAGGCGTCGGTCAGATGCGAATGCTGCGTGTCCGAATCGCTTTCAATGGGTTGGTGAACGCTCGTGCCGCTTTGCGTGGCATCGTTCTCCAGTGCAACGGTTCGGTTGCGCTGCAAACCAGCCCGCGTTGCCATGAGGCGTTTGGAAACCGCCAGTGCCGTGGGCGGACGATCGGCCGGATTCTTCTCGAGTAAGTGATGAACGATCTCGACCACCTCGAGAGGAACCTCCGGATTGATGAGTTCGAGCGGAACGGCCCGGTCGCGTTTGAGCGATTCGATCACCTGGGTCAATTTTTTGCCAGCGAAAGGAGAGCGTCCCGCTAGCATCGCGTACATGACGCTGCCGAGCGCGTACAGATCCGTTCGTGGAGTGATCGGCCCATCGCCGGCTTGCTCGGGAGCCATGTAGTCGGCAGTGCCGAGAACCGAACCGGCGAGCGTTTGCTCACCGTAGCCAAACAGTTTGGCGATTCCGAAGTCCACCAATTTGACTCGGTTGTCTTCGGTGAGCAGTAGGTTGGCAGGTTTCAAATCTCGATGAATCACGCCAATGTCATGCGCGTGCTTCAACGCGGTCGCAATTTGAATGGCGATATCAACCGCTGGCAGCCACCCCATGCGTTTGACGTCACGGATCCGTTGCTGCAACGATTCGCCTCGGACGAGTTCCATCGCGTAGAACAAACGGCCTTGTTCTTCGCCGTATCCGATCAATCGCACGATGCCCGGGTGTCGCAAACGCCGGAGAGTTTCGATTTCGGCATCAAAACGCCGGCGAAACCGCGTGTCATCGGCGACGTGTTGGGCGATCAACTTCACCGCAACCCGTTCACCTGACTTGGCGTGTGTCGCTTCGTAAACCGAACCCATGCCGCCGCGACCGATAATCTTGCCGATTTCGTAGGGGCCAAGATACTCGAATTCACTCATAGGTTATTCGCCGGTTAGATCGTTGGGGTCGTTTGTCCCGCGAGAATCCGTCGATCTGCAAGGGAACAGGTCCATGGTGATAAGATTAATTGCCTTCGGATTCGGGAGCGTTGTTTTCGACTTCGATACTCCAGTCGGCCCGAGGGTTATTGAATGTGTTGACTTCGATTGTGTGATCTTCGTAGATCTTTCGAATCGCCTCGTCGGCCTGTTGGACCTCTTCGGCGGTCGTTAAAGGGGACAGTGTCACTCGGAACGATTCCGTTTCACCCGGGCCGAGATTCACGGTGCGTCCTCGCTCGTGTTCGAAGCTGCGAGGGTTGGGGAAATTGGTTGACGGTTCAATTCCGGCGACGTACCCGTCACCGGTTTCGGCGCAGTTTTTCCAAAGGACGAACCACGGCAGCGTGGACGTTCGGAAACGAACCGACAAGCCGCGTGCTCCTTCCGCGTCGGCGAGCATCGCGTGCCCCATTCCCGATTCGTCGCTGCAGGGCTTCGCAAAGTAAACGCGTTCAACGTACCCCGACGTCGGACCGTCAAAACGTTCCCAGCGGTCGATCTCTTCGGCGGCGTGGTCGTTTCGTGGCGCGACTTCTTCGACGGCCACATTCAGACGAGCGTCTTTGCCGAGAACCGGGGCACCAACGTTGATGTGGTAGAGCAACTGCATTGATGCAGGAGTGGAGAGTTCGTTGGTCACGTCGTCGAGCAGTTCAACATCGTCGCGGTCGGCATGGATGCGAACCCGGGTGCGCATTCGGAAACGTTTGACAAACAATCTCGCTTCGATCGTCTCGGCGACTAATTCGGCGCGTCCGGAGGCTTCGTCAAACTCGACCGACAACGCATCGGCCGGCGTGTTGGCGATGTGCCCGTGCAGCGGATGGACCAGTTGCCCGTTGGCATCGTGTTCGGGGGCACCGTTGCTTTCCAAACCGCAGCGGGCGACCAATTCATCGAACCCAGACAAAAAGCCCACTCCGCTCGGTTCGCCGACGTCGACATAATTCGGATGCACCGGACCCACGACAGGCGATTGCCATTGGTATCGCACTCCGTTGGCTTGCATCCGCCAGATCGCCATTCCGCGTGTCGGCAGGATGTCGACGTGCATTCGCGAGTTCGCCATTCGGACGATCTCGACACCTTCGCTGACGCCGCCGCGAAACACGCCTTTGCGAATGGTGAGTTCGCCCGCGCGGGTTTCGATCGTCAGGTGCAGCGGGCTCGATTCATCCCACTCGATTCGTTGTTCACGGTCATCGATTGTTCGCAGGACAATGGATTCGGTCGGCATGACACAAATGGGGGTAAAAGGGCGAGAATAGGAATGGAAACGAGGGAATTAAAGGGTCGAGAGATTGAATTTCTTTCCGCGACCATTACCAGAGCGTGTCGAATTTAACGCAGGCTGACTACCGCCCCAAAGTGCGGGGCAAACCGTGCCGAAGCCGCGGGCGAGGTAACGCAGTGTAAATAGGTGCGGTTGTTTCTAACGGGCGTTCGCTGCGCTTAAACTGTTGGGTTCTGGTGCGATCGGCCGCAATCGGGGTATCCTATAGACTGCGGTCTTGGAGCCGTCCCTCAAAATTTCCCACCTTTTTATAAATCCCAAGCGGTACCGACCTGATGAGCAACGTGAAATTAGATGAAGGCCTCGTAAAAGGCGACAGTGTCACCAAGTTACTCGATTCGGCAATGGATGCGGGTGACGGGCTGTTGCGTTTGACGCCCACCTGGGTGCCGCGATCGTTCCTGCACCCCGGACGCCGGATCAAATTGCATCCCGGTGATTATTACCGTTTTGGAGCCGATCGGGGCGGAATCGACGAGCGATGGTTCGGCAGCACCACCGAAGCCGCCAACGAAGGACGCGTGTGGCACGAGGGTCTCAGTTTCTGCCTCTTCGAAGGAAAAAAATTCTTGCTCAAGGACGCTGTCGCCGAACGCGGAGCCGATCTCGTGGGCGAATCGGTGTACAGCAAGTACGAACGGTGGCCGGTGTATTCCAAATTTTTTGACAATATGGGACCCATCCCCCACCACATGCACCAGTCATTCGAGGACGCAAAACTCGTCGGCCAGGAGGGCAAACCAGAGAGCTACTACTTCCCTCCGCAACTCAACAACGTCGACAACAACTTTGCCTACACGTTCATGGGGCTCGAGCCCGGCACGGAACCGGCCGATGTTCGCCGCTGTCTGGAAAACTGGAACGCAGGCGACAACGGAATTCTTGACCTCAGCCGCGCGTACCGCCTCAAACGCGGAACCGGTTGGTTGATCCCACCAGGAGTCTTGCACGCACCCGGGTCGCTGTGCACGTACGAACCGCAATGGGGCAGCGACGTTTTCGGGATGTACCAATCCATCGTCGAAGGCCGCTACGTTCCCTGGTCGCTGCTGGTCAAGGACATGCCCGAGGACAAACATCAAGATTTGGACTTTATCGTCGGGCAGTTGGACTGGGACAAGAACGTGGACACCCATTTCAAGAACAGCAACTACCTCGAACCGGTCCGCGATGAGAAACGCAGCGGTGACGGCTACGAAGACCTATGGATCGTCTACGGCACCGTCGACGGGCAGCAACTTTTCAGCGCGAAAGAACTCACGATTCAGCCCGGTGCGAAATGCACACTGCAGGACGGTGCGACGAGCAGTTGGATCACCGTGCAAGGTCGCGGCCGCATGGGCTCACTCGACCTCCAAACCCCCGCCATGATTCGCTTTGGCGAGAACACCACTGACGAGGTGTTCATCTCACACGTCGCAGCGACACGCGGTGTTGAGATCGAAAACCTCGGCAGTGAACCACTCGTGGGACTTCGATACTTTGGGCCCGATGCCCACTCGGACTTACCTAAAGCAGGTTCGTAACGCGTTTGAGACAATCGCGTTCTGCGAGAAAGTTGCTATGCGGTACCTACCGATCGCTCCGTCGACCGGTACTTCTTAATCTCGGCAGACTCGGTCCTCCATGTGACCGCTCTGCCTATGATTCTCCGCAGCCGAGATCGTTTCGGCTTAGTACAAGCGAAACTCGATCGAACCGTTCAGGACAACAGCGTCTTCGGTATCGACCTGGCCAGCACGCCACACGGCGAAGTCTTCGAAGTAGTCCAGCCCGAAGATCGCACGTGCCGGGATTCCGAAGCAGTCGAATTCGGTCTTCATCTCGAAACCGTATGTCGTGGTAAATCCACCGGTTTCGCCGGTGTTGAAACCACCGCCTCCGTTGTCTCCGACATAGGCTCCATCGAGGTCATAAAGACCGAGGGTCAGATCGAGCCAAACAGGCGTGCGGCCGAAGCAGGTTTCCCATCCGGTGACAACCTTCGCACCTTGATAGTCCGACTCGATGTCATGGCCGGCGGTGTCTTGGTCCCAGTTCATCATGCTGTAACCGAAACCAGCCGACAGGTGGTGATCGCCGAAGTCCCACGTGTCACGCAGCAACGCTTCGAAGCCGATCATTTCGGCTGAGTCGGAGACGCCATAGCTGAATCCTGACTCCACGCTGGTGCGATATCCGTCGAAGCGATGGTGTCCCGAAAGACCCATCAACACGCCGACCGAATCTCCCGAATCGTTGGCCAGTTCGGGCAGCAACGGAGCCCAAATGCCGACGGACGAGTTCAATTCGGTGCCTTCAATGGCGGATGCCGATGAGGCACCAAGGGTGAGCCAACCCACGAGCGTCATGGCAACGACACCGCAGAGGCTCCAAGGAGATTTATTACAACGCATGGCCGGAGAGTTCCACAGGTTATTAGGGGACGGGTGCAAAGCCAGCCTCGGCACCATCTTTCGCTCCGTTGATATCGGAACCGGGGACAGAACACCCTCGACCGGACTACGAAAAAGGACGACGCCCGCGGCGAAATGCGTAACGTCAACCGGCGTGGCGAAACCTTGCGATCGATTGTGTTTTTGCTAAAGCCACCAGGCAATCTTGCCGGGGATTGGGTTATAACGACGTTCATGGTTGCAACGCCTCCCCCCGCCGAACCCGATCCCAACGCACCCGACTTTGGTGGTCCAGACGCACCGGGCTTGGACAGCGAAACGCAAGATTCGCTCGATGAGATCATGCTCGCTTGTCTCGAACGCTTTTCCGAATCCGAGTCCGCCGACGCTCCGCAGGATCTAATCCGCTATCTGCCGGACGCCGATCGAGAAACACGGCATTTTGTTTTAGTCGAGCTGATCAAGTTGCAAATGGCCATGGCGGCCGAGAACGGCACACCGCGACCGCTCGAACGCTACTTCGACGCGTTGCCCGACCTGATCTCTCCTTCAACCACGCCGCTCGATCTCATTCTCGAAGACATTCAGTTGCAGCGTGAATGTGGTTTGAATCCTGAATACAAAACGTTTGCTGAACGCTTTCCGCAGTACACCGATTCCCTCGCGCCTCTGCTCGGAGTTTGCGAAACGGCTCTCCCGCGGGAGCATACGCAGCCTCCCGATCCGATCGCTCCGGGCGAGACGCTCGACGATTTCGAGATCATCCAACTGCTCGGAAAAGGAGCGTTCGCCCACGTCTATCTCGCTCGACAAATTTCCATGTCGCGGCTCGTCGCGGTGAAGGTCTCTCGTTGGAAAAGTAACGAGACGCTCGACGCGAGCGAATCCCGCGCGTTGGCACAGTTTGACCATCCCAACATCATTCGCGTGTTCGATCAGCGATTCCTACGCGAACCTCCGCTGCATCTTTTGTACATGCAGTTTCATCCCGGCGGCACGTTGGCGGACGTCATCGCGAAAGCCAAACTGACGCACCACAATCGTCGTCGAGGTGCGCTCTTGTTGCAGTCGGTCGACGAGAATCTACTGGCATCGGCTCAGGTCGTGCCGGAACGATCAACCACCCGCGAATGGATCAACGAGATCGAATGGCCCAAGCTGGTCGCGTGGATCGGTATCCAGCTTGCCGATGCTCTCCAGGCTGCTCACGACACCGGCGTTCTGCACCGCGACGTCAAGCCTGCGAACGTACTGCTCACCGCAGAAGGAATCCCGCAACTCGCCGATTTCAATGTCAGTCTTGCGGGGGCGTCGGGCAGAGCCGGGGCGGCCTGTTCGCTCGGCGGATCGGTCGGCTACATGGCGCCCGAACATCTGCGAGCGATCACAGCGAACCTGTTGGCACCTCAGGAAGAAGTTCGCGAACGGGCGGATCTGTATTCCCTTGCCGTGTTGCTCTGGGAGCTTTGGCAAGGGCAACGACCATTTGACTGTGCGTCGTCGGCTGCCTCGTGGACACAAGCGGTATCCAATCAGCTCGACGGTCGCTTGAAAGAACTCAAGCCACCACGCTACGACAACACCGCGTCACAACGCGTCCTCGAGTCCGTCCTCCGCCGGGCTCTTTCGGCTGACCCCGAATCTCGTCCGGCCACCGGAGCGGAGTTCGCGGGCGATCTGCGGTTGGCCCTGTATCCCGCGGCGGCGGAGTTGTTCGACCCCAATCCGAATTCGTGGACGGCGTGGTTAATGCGTCGGTCGCCATGGTGGGTCACGATCGTGGTCATCCTACTGCCGAATATGGCGGCCGGAAGACTGCATTACCTTTACAACGTTAACGAGATCATGACCGAGTCCACACGCAACGGTTTGGACACGCTGTCGTATCAAATCAACTTTACGTTCTTTCCAATCTGTGCGTTGTTGGTGATTGCCTTCACGCGAGCACCGATGCGTGCGTTGAGAGCAGCATCTTCCGGCAAAGCACCCGCCTATTCCGACATTCGCTGGACATTGCAACTCGGCCATCTGTCCGCTTTGGTCGGAGGCGGTTGCTGGATTTTCGCTGGCGTTTTGATGCCGTATCTGTTGAGTGTTCGGTTCCCCGAATTCACAACGAGCCAGTCGATTCATCTCTTTGTGTCGTCGCTGATCTGTGGCGGCGTCGCGATGATCTACCCCTTCTTTTCTCTCGGTTTGATCTGCGCCGGTGCCTACTATCCCAAGATGATTCGGCCGACGATGCAAGATCCGGAATTCGATCGCAATGCGGCGCGCGTGATCTCGCAAAGCGAATCGTATTTGCTGATAGCGGCTTTGATCCCGCTGGTAGGTGCGGCGCTGTTGATTTTCAGTCAGAGCCAGTCACGCTACTTCATGTTGCTCGCGATCACGGCGGGAATGATCGGACTGTTAGGGTCGTTCATCGCCTATCGAACGCTCGTTCGTATGTGGGCAAAATTAGGCGAGGTTTTGTCGGTGGCTGATCCTGTGGTCCCTGGCGATTCGCGAGCTGCTCGATCCGGTTGACTCTCTCGTTTGAGTTGAGCCGCAGTGGCGGTTTCCTACCGCACATAAGGCATCAGCTCATCGACCAGCGTTTCGTCAATTTTCGCAAACTCAGCTTGCAGCTTTTTGTGCTCGTTGCTTGAAAACAAATCAACCGCTTTGGCGATCCAGTGCACGTTCGGAAAGTAGTGGTTGCCTTTGCGTTTGCGTATCCGGTCACGTTCCTCGCTGAGTCCACCGAGCAGCATCGTGACCACCTCATATCGTTTGCGATAGTTGCAGCTCGACAGTTTATAGGCGATCCACTGGTCTTCAAATTCGATGCGATTGTCGCGGACGTTTCGCGCGACGTGTTCGGCGAGAAAGTCCAACGCCGCTCGGTCTTTTGCCGACGCACTGTGGATCAGCATTTCGACGTCTTCGTGTTCAATAAAATTGTCGAGCCAGCGTGAGTCGAGCCGAACGCCGCCCTTCTTTTGAGAAAGTTCGGATTCGGTCATCGGGTTCCATTCGTCAAACAGACTGCCGCGTCCGAGATGCCCAATCGCCGTTCGCAATTCCGTGTACCGATGGTATTCGAGCTTCTGCTGTGCTGTTTTTCTGCCTTGCTTTTTAGAGGCCTTCTCGCCAACGTTGGCGAGGTAGAGCGGGGAAAACTCTTCGTACAACGTCGCCGGTGAATAGCTCTGCGTGGCAGCCTGAAGACATCGTCCGAGCAACTCTTCCGGAGCATCCATGTGATGGCTCGCAATCGAGCTGACTTGTGCGGGTTTGCCATTGTCCAGACTCCACGTCGCGATTGCATGGATCACGTCGGAACCCCGGGAATACTTCCCACGCAGTGCCAATAACTCGTCCCAGCGATCGAGGATCTCTTTCGCAAATTTCTGCAGCATCGCATCCTTTCGAAACGTGAAGCACGACCATCCCGCAAGGAAGCAGTTGAGATTTTCGTCAACCAATTTTTTGTCGGCGGCACTGAGTTTGCTTTTGCCGAGCAACGGCTGCAACTCGGAAAGCGACTCGTTCAATAACTCAACAACCTTTTTCATCCGCGACTTGCTATGCCTTTCCCGCATCGCAGTCGCGACCTGCCATGCCTCGTCCTCTTTCAAACGTGACACCAGCAGTTCGTTGACCTCCGGTTGGTCGAACAGGGCGAGGCGGTTGTACGTCAACTCGCGGACTTCACGCTGCCGCGATTCCACCTGTTGCATCAACAGATTCAAATCGCCCGGTTCCTCACCGAGGCACGAGACGGCGGCGAGTTTGGTCTCCTTACTTCCGTTTTCAAAAGCATCGAGCACGATCGGTCTGGCTTTCTCCGGGGCCAAACGATGCAAAATTCTTAGCCGCCGCGCATCACCGCTCTTGCCTTTGATCGCGATCGTTTCTTCGATCAAGGGGACAATCGACGGGCCGTAGTCTCCAACGATCTTTTCCATGACGTCCGCTAGTTCGCCGTATCGATCATTCAAAGCCGTGATCGCATAGTTCACCAATCGCGGGTCTTGAAAAACGCCTTGCTGATGGGCCTCGCGGATCGTTTCCAACCGTCCGGTCCCGCCCGTTGTTAAGGCCTCGATTACAGGTTTGAGCAAGCGTGCCGGGGTTTGTGTTTGAGTCAGTGCAATGCCGATCGTCTTGATCGGTTTGATCGGACCTTTGCCGCCGAGTTCCCCCTGCGTGTACAAGATCGCCATCACGAGTGAACTGAGGTCGAGCAACGCCGATGCGGAGTCCTTGGGCGAGGCATCGATCAAACGTTCGACTCCCTCAGCTACCTTGGCAAACACAGGAGCCTTCTCCCCGCTCTTCTGAAGCGTCGGGATCAGCTTCTTGAGCCGGAAATCACCCGCGGCTAAGTTGCTGCCCGCGATGGCTAGCCGACGTGTCTCGTCAAAAACCTGATGCAGTGCAGCAATCGACATCTGAGTCGTCCTCCCTAAAGTGCGGCGGTATCGTGAATCCTGTCGTGTTCCAACTCGCTCGGTTGCGGCCACCGTGAACATGAAACGCTGTGAGCACGCCACGAAATGAGGTCTGGCCGGCAAATCGTCGAGCTGAATCCGGTCCATCATTTGGGTCGTAGCCAACCGATCAAGGAAGATGGTGCGTGCGTCGCACGAAAGGATGAATCCGTTCCCCGAATGTCCCACTCCCCCAATGGGTAACAGTCTAAAGGATTCGAGGCGGCGGCGCGTTCGCCAGTGCACGCAGCGGCAAAACGGCAGAGCAGCGAAACAGGCGAACAGTACCGCCGGCAGATCGGTTTTCACACGCTTGTCAGCAAACATGCGAACAGGTATTTTGTCGTGCCGCCTATCAAAGGCCAAAATCCCGGGCGATTAGCTCAGTTGGTTAGAGCGCTGCTTTCACACGGCAGAGGTCACAGATTCGAGTTCTGTATCGCCCATTTTTCTACTGTGCTCCGAGTGGAGTGTGCCTGCGTGGTCTGGGAGTGAGGCTGCAGTACGCGGGCTTTCTCGTATTTCCTCGGTGGCTCCGCTTGTCAAGGTTGCAGTGTGACGCCAGTTCACCCGCAGGATTCTCTGGAATTCGATGGGAATTCTCGTCCCGATCTGCCTGTATGAATTCACCATCGCGAGGTTGATGGCTTTCAAGAGCCTTCAAGTAAAGCGTGGTTGGGACAAACTCATCATCCGAATTGAGCCGCTGCCCGAAGATTGGATGAGCGAACTTGCGAATGAATCCGACGAGTTGTGTCGATTTCTTGGTCAGTCTCTCGTTCCAATTCGGAAAACTGCAGGGCACGCAGAAGCTAAACGCGTGAAACCAAATCCCACGCAAGTCATCTTAATTGGCATACCACCGTTGTCAGATCCGATGAACCCCGTGGAACGCTTCAACTAGCTATCTACGGCACGGTAAAAAGCCAGATTCGGATGGGTGATGTATGGCCTTCATTTTCATTCCCTGAATCCGCGATTTCAGGTTGTGCGACGCGTTTAAAAGCTTGGACTTGGGGGGGATCGTTTTAAATTTCCGTTTTGAGCTTCTCTAAGAAATGAGCGAGTTGGTAAGCCGGAGGGATTCGGTCTCGGTCGGGACGTGTTGACCTTGTCTTTACCCACAAGTCTTGTTCGTCTTGTGAAACACTTGGTTGAATTTCATTGTTTTTCAGCTTTGAATTCTGGTCGGGAAACTCGGGCTTGCTTTCACTTTGGTGACAGACTGCGAGACTGAAAGCCCGGCCGGGATGGTGGCCGGATCGTCGCAGGCATCTTGATACAAGTGTCCTGTGCATGTGTCTCGCTTTTTCAGGATGCTGCTGATGATTCTCCTCGATAACCAACAGT
>JBICHZ010000454.1:0-15728 GCA_043101355.1 Rhodopirellula sp. JB044 | reverse complement strand
TCTGCGATTCATCGCACGGGCGAATCAAGCCGCCAACGCCAACAATCGGGGCCCGATTGCTCTTGTGGCGTGAGATCTAGCAAGAAATGTGATTGCCAGATCTAGGCGTCATCTCTGACGGGCTGCCGGGGTTACCCTCGGCCCGTCTTTTTTTGCTTCTTGCACTTGAGGAAATAGCATTGATTCACCTATTCGCCGTCCCGAAAGTACTGCTTGCGTTCGTTGGTATTCTTCACGCATCGAGTGTTTTCGCAGAAGAAGACACTGTCTCCCGACAAGATCTCGAAACGATCATAACGAAGAGTCGATCTTGCGAAGAACAATACGACAACATGCATGCGGTTTGGAAAAGCACGCACAAGGGATTCAATGGCCGAGAAAGCTGGGAACGAATCGAATTTTGGTCGCGTGAAGGCAAGTATTTCCGGGTTGATGGAACTAGCTATGACAGTCTCGACGGAAATTTCGTTCGGGTGAGTCGTACTGTCGTCAGGCCTGAAGGATCAATAACGATGCAATCTGAAACATTAGACGATATCGGTGTAATCACTGAAGTGGGATCGGTTGAAGAAGGTCTTGCGGCCGTCAAAGGAGCGTCGTGGTATAACAACGGAAATCAGATTGAGGGAAAACTTCTGTATGAACTTGCCTCCGAATTTTTGGATAGCACGAAAGAGTCTTTCGATGAGGCTGATTACCAATTCGCAAAGCTTCCCGACGGCAGTATCGGTGTCGCCTTCTCGGTTAAGACCGAAGATCAAACGTCAACGGGCAATGTTTCGCTAGATCAAAAACACTTCCTGGTCAAATCGCATGAAAGCGAAATCGTTGTGCCGGGAAAGGCCACGGGTCGAGGCTCCGGTGAGAGAAAATACACTGGAATATCTTATCTTGAATACGAAGGCGAATTGCTCCTGCCCTCCACCTCCACATTGACTGCAACCGCGTCAGGCAACGGCGGAGGCACGAACAAAGCTGAAACATCTTACACATTGGAGGAAACGCACCTTGGTCCCGCACCCTTAGAACTTTTTTATCCAGACGGCTTTCCTATGCCGAGTAGGAAACCCTGGATGCGGCGGCTTGTAGTCCTGTTGGCCGGATTGGTAATGCTTGCGATTTACTTTCGTTTCCGCAAGGAGTCAGGCACATGAAACCGTACCTTGAAGAAAGAGAATTGATTCACCAAATTGTCATTGGGAAAGTGTTGGTGGCTTTCGTCGTCTTTGTCTACGCATCGAGCACTTGCGCAGGCGAAGACGCTGTCTCTCAACAGGATCTCGAAACGATCATTGAGAAGAGCCGGTCTTGCGAAGATCAGTATGACAACATGCATGCGGTTTGGAAAAGCACGCATAAGGGATTCAATGGCCGGGAGAGTTGGGAGCGGATCGAGTTTTGGTCTCGGGAAGGAAAATATTTCCGTGTTGATGGAACTAGCTATGACGGTCCCGACGGAAATGTCGTGCGTGTCAATCGGAACATCGTCAGACCGGAAGGGTCGATAACGATGCGTTCTAAATCGCCGGATGAAATCGGCGAGATCACAGAAGTGGAATCGGCCGAAGAAGGTCTTGCGGTGATCAAAAGTGCCTCGTGGTTTAATGATGGCAACGAAATCGAGGGAGAAAAACTGCATGAGATAGCCTCCACCGTTTTGAATAGCACGAGCGACTTACCCCATGAGGCGGGCTATCAATTTGCAAAGCTTCCCGACGGCAGTATTGGTTTCACCTTCTCGGCAAAGACGGAAGACCAGGTCTCAACGGGCAAGGTATCATTAGACGACGAATTCTTCCTAATCAAATCGTATGAAAGCGAAACCGCTGTCCCGGGGAAGGCCACGGGGCGAGGCTCCGGTGAGACGAGATACACCGGACTACTTCATCTTGAATACGAAGGCGAATTGCTTCTGCCCTCGAGGTCCACATCGACTGCGATTGCGTTAGGCAACGGTCGGGGCACGAGTCAAGCTGAAACGACATACACATTGGAAGAAGTGCAACTCGGTCCTGCGCCTTTCGAAATTTTTTATCCCGACGGGTTTCCGATGCCCAGTGGGACACCATGGATTCGGCGAATCGCAGTCTTGTTGGTTGGACTGGCGATACTTGCGGCTTACTTTCGGTTCCGCAAAGCGTCAGGCACATGAAACCGACCATCGTGACACGGCGTTTCTCGGCTGTTTTGGTGTTCATGGCCGTCTGCCTAGCCGTGATCTACTTTCTCGAGCGAACACCGAGACAGCAAGTTCTAGTTCGATGGGCCATGCAATCGGATCTCTCCAAGATTCAAACCACTGATGCGAAAGTCGAAATCGATCGTTCGGATCTTCAGTCGCGATTGCGTTTGCAAACCGGCGTTAAATCTCGATGGCCTGGCGTGAAGATGACACCCGGCGATGAACCTTGGAATGCCAAGCCCTATCAAACGTTGTCCATCGACGTCACTAACTTGAGCGATCACTCCGCTGAGATCGGAATGAAAGTACAAGGCTTGGAACTCGTCAACGAAAACCTAATCAACCGCGTGGATGTTGTGGGACCTGGTCAAACGCGTGAGTTGTCGTTCCCGCTTTACGCAACACCATGGAGGTTCGATGCGGAGGTTGAGACAGACGCGATGAATGTGAGTCCGGGGCAAATGTGCATTGGGTCGATTGGGTTTATCAAGGCGGTAACACTTTACGTTCGCCGTCCAAGTCATGCACATACTTTGCTGTTGGGTGACCTGCGTCTGAGCGATCCGGCGGAGGTTCGAGAAGCCAGAAACGCATTTCCAATTGTCGACCGATATGGACAACTGATCGGACACGATTGGCCCGGTAAAATTGAAAACGACCGACAACTGAAAACGACAGCTTCCTCGACCGGGCAGGCAAACGATAACGCATCGGTGTCGCGGAGGTGGTCTCGCTACGGGGGATGGACAAAGGCTGATCGACGGGAGGCGACGGACGCGTTTCGGACTGTCAAACTCGATGGAAAGTGGTGGCTAATCGATCCCGATGGATATTTGTTCTGGTCGCACGGTGTCGACTGTGTGTCGGCTCAGTACAGTTTCACCGGGGTTCAAGACCGAGAACATTATTTTGCTTGGCTGCCGGATAATAATACCAATCGGAAGACGGATATATCAAACGATGCGTCAGATGAGACGAAGGAATTACTCGACCCGCTAGGGAATTACTATCATCGTGCTGAGTGGGCGCATCATGAGTTTTACAACTCGAGGGTGCCCTTTCTGAGCTACAACTTTTTCATCGCAAACTTGCATCGGCGTTTTGGTGCCCAGTGGCCTGCTCGGTTTGCGGACCAAGCCCATGATCGACTTCGCGACTGGGGGCTCAATACGATGGCTGCGTGGAGCGATCCGGCGATCACGTCCTTGAAACGGACACCTTACACGGCATTTTGCCGCCTGGAAGGTGCGACGATGATTGCCGGCTCGACGAGTAACTGGCAACGGTTTGTTGATGTTTACTCGTCGGATTTTCCGGAGGTTGTCGATAGTGCTCTGCAAACTGTTTCGCAGAGCTTTGACGATCCATGGTGTATAGGCATCTTTGTCGATAACGAACTGAGTTTTGGAGAAGATTACAGTTTGGCCGATGGCGTCCTAAGAAGTCCTGCGACGCAGCCAGCAAAGATCGAGTTCTGCGATTGGTTGAAAGAAAAATATCTTGATATCGATGCGTTGAATCAGGCGTGGAAAACTCAATACGCCGACTGGGATAGCTTCCTTCATTCGATGCAGTGGCCTGCGGGTAAAGCCAACGCAGACGATTCGCCATCGCTCGCGGATCGGCGAGTTTTTTCAGAGCGTTTGGTGGATCGGTATTTCTCGACGATCGCAAACAGACTGCATCATCTCGCGCCGGGTCGGTTGTACCTTGGTTGCCGTTTCTTTTGGATGAATGATTCCGCGCTGCGGATCGCCGCTAAGCATTGCGATGTCATCTCAATCAATCACTACCATTATCTGACCGACAATTTGGCGTTGCCTGATGGAATCGACAAACCGGTTGTCATCGGTGAGTTCCATTTCGGGGCGACTGATCGTGGCATGTTGCATCCGACTCACTTGCCCGCCGATGACCAAGCTGATCGAGCGAGCAAGTACGAGGCGTACGTCACCAGTGCGCTGAAGCATCCGGCGATCGTTGGCACGCACTGGTTTCAATACGTCGATATGCCTGTCACCGGACGCGGCGACGGTGAAAACGCAAATGTGGGTTTGGTGACGATCACCAACACGCCCTACCGCGAACTGACCGATGCCATCGCGCACATGGGAGAATCGATGTACGAGCTTCGCAGCGGCAAGACAAATCCGAATCACAACTCGGCGAGTAGTAAATGATGATAATGAACGATCTTGATTCCGTTAGAAGTTTTGTACAACGGAACGACTATTCCGTGCGAAGCGGGAGAAACTTGAATCGCCAACAGGCATTCACGTTGGTTGAGTTGTTGGTCGTGATCGGAATCATCGGGGTGCTGGTGGCGATCTTGCTGTCGGCGGTGCAGAACGCACGTGAAGCATCCCGTCGTGCGGCGTGTCAGTCGAACCTCAAGCAATTGGGCATTGGGCTGCACAACTACCATTCGGCGTTTCAGAGTTTTCCGATCCATGGAGTCGGGACCAATCCAGCGGAGCCGTTCGCGGACGAATATTGGAAGAGTTGCTCCAATGCAAATCGATGGCGTTTGAGTTTTCTGGTGGGATGCCTGCCCTTTGTGGAGCAAGCTGCACTGTGGCAAGTGGTTTCCAACCCCTACGATGGCGACGCGAATGGGACAGTCGAGATCTCGCCAGGAAAGTCGATCGATGGCAATGGTCCCGATTATCCCGCGATGGGACCCACGCCCGATACTCCGGTCTTCGATCCTTGGACGATGAACGTTCCATTGTTTCGTTGTCCGAGCGATCCGGGCAATGGACTACCCGCAGTGGGCCGTACCAACTATGCGGCGTGCGTCGGTGATTCCAGTGTTGAGTTGGAATTCGGCAATCGCGATCTGTTTGTCACCAAGGTCCTAGCAAATAATTCTGATTTAGGAGGTGATTCTAAACAGGCCGCCGCCGCGCTGAGGGGCGCGTTCGTGGTACATCAACGCACGCGATTCAGTGATATCTCTGACGGAACATCGGCGACGATTTTGGTCGGCGAAATCGCGACGGACTTGGGTGACTATGACGTTCGAACCGCTGAATATGAGACTCGGCGGGCGGTCGGAGGCAATGCTTATGATCCCAACGTGCCCCATCGGGATAATCCCAAGTGGTGCGAGAATAGCTTCATGATTGATCCGAAACAGCCGCGAAGATGGAGGCAGCCGATCCCAGACTTAGGACACACTCCTTCCAACGGACGAGGGTTTCGTTGGGCAGACATGCTGCCGATGTTTTCGCAATTCAACACAATCCTCCCACCCAACAGCGAACTCTGTATCTTCTCGGCAGGCAACTCAGGTGTTTATCCGACGTCGAGTCGGCATCCCGGCGGCACGCACGTCTTGTTGGCAGACGGAGCAGTCCGTTTCGTCACCGATTCCATCGAAGCCGGTGACAGTCGGCATCCCGTGGTCCATGTCGATGGAACCGCTGCTCGTGGTAACCAACCCGGTGCCGAGAGCCCTTTCGGTCTGTGGGGGGCACTTGGGACGAGAGCGTCGCGAGAAGTTGATTTGCATCTCTGATTGTCAGAGTTTATTCCGGGAGAAGTCGATTTGATTACCGACGTTTTTCGACGCATCCTTCGCCGAGAACGTATACCGAAGGACGTGAACCGTAGTGGATGAGGCAACGAATCCTTCCCACGCAAGGGACTCCTTGCCTCATTCACTACCAGATGCTGCACTTAATAAATTGACGCCAGATGGAAAGAGGCGACGAGGAAGGACATGCCCGTCGGTGCACTATCGCTTGTCGACGGCTAATTGCTGAAACGCTTTCTGCGTAAAGAAGCTTGGTCGCAATCAACAGATTGGACGACATCCATGAGTTGTTTACGGAATTGTTTGGTTGATGGAATTTCGTGCTCGCGGTTCGTGTGGTTCACTCGACCGGTGTACGGAATCGCCACCAAAAGGCTCCGTCGTTGAGTACACCGACGGGGTGGTTGCCAACGTGGATCCATCCCGGATCCCAACGGAAATAGTAGCCCTGGTCGGGTTGAAGTTCTGGGATATTATGAAAGACGATTTCATTTTCCCCTTGCGATGCATGTTTCGCGTCTGGACTCGCTTCCCAAACCGGTTGGCTTTCGTTGGACACTGAATACAGCCGGATGAATTTCCCTTCGGTGCCGGTGAAATCAATCGGCTCATCAAACTGCATCGATACTGTGATTTGCTGCGACGAAGTGGTTGAGCCGTTGGCGGGCGAGAGATGTATTAAATGGGGACACACCATTTTTAGCCGGTGCCAGCCCCATCCTTTTTGCTGCGTTGATGAACCCAAGGATGTCTTCGGGACTCCGACTTCTTTGGCGTGTTCATTCCACTGCTTTACGAGTCGGCCGAGTCGCTCGGGGTGCTCCGCCGCCAAGTCATTGCGTTCGGAGCGGTCGTTTTTCAGATCGAATAATTGCCAAGGGCCGTTGTAGAGGCTGACGGCTTTCCAGTCGTTTTCGATCCAAGCTTTCGACACGTCATAGCGTTGGTAACCGGGGAGAGATTTTCGTTTTCCCGCAGGAGCGAGTAGCGGCATCAGCGAGGAACCGCTCAGGGGCCGCAACCGTCGACCTTCGAATTTACGCGGGTATTCCGCG
This sequence comes from Rhodopirellula sp. JB044, assembly GCA_043101355.1. GTDB lineage: Bacteria > Planctomycetota > Planctomycetia > Pirellulales > Pirellulaceae > Rhodopirellula. The sequence goes on along the minus strand of JBICHZ010000454.1, from coordinate 8,953 downwards.
CCGGCGAGCTCGACCAACGTTGGATAGAAATCGGTAATGCTCGCTGATTCATGAACGATGCGACCCGATTTGCCACGATCTCGCGGCCAACGGATGATCAACGGCGCCGCGATTCCGCCTTCGTGACAGGCGTGTTTGTAGTACCGAAACGGTGTCGCCTTCACCGATGCCCAACCGTTGCTCGACGATGGATTGCCACCCGGGGCCCACGCGACCTGCTTCTCGTCGTGGTCGATCCCGCCGTTGTTGTAGTCGCCTCCGTTGTCGGACAGAAAAATAACGAGCGTGTCGCGAGTCGTCTCATGATCGTCTAAGAATCGCATGATTCGACCGACCGCGGTGTCAACTCCCTCCACCGCTGCCGCGTACGCTGCCATGCGCCCCGCCTCTACTTGTTTGCGATGTTCGGTCAATTCGTCCCAGCGGCGAGTTTCTTCACTGACCTCAGCGAGTGGCATGTCCTCACCGATTATGCCCAACTGAATCTGACGTTGGTGTCGCGTCGATCGGATCGCCTCATACCCTTTCTCATATCGCTGCAGGTACTTCTCTACCAAAGATCGGGGAGCCTGGCATGGGTGATGCGGCGCGTTGAAGGCAACGTACATGAAAAACGGTTGATCGGATTGGGCCGCTTCGTCCATGAACTCGATGCTCTTTTCGGCAATCGCATCGGTCGAATAGAAATCAGCATCAAAGTCACGGAAGGGCTGCGAATCCAAGAACCAATCATCGCCGCCAACAAAGCAGTCCGTCATTCCACCGAGAAAACCAAACGCTCGATGAAACAAACGTTGTTCGCGAGGGTCTGGAGTCCCCGCATGCCATTTGCCGGTCATCATGGTCCGGTACCCAGCGTTCTGCAGCAGGATGGGCAGAGGCATGGCGTGCGAGTAGGCATTCCTGCCGGCGTCGTCAAAGGGCATCCCCGACAACAAAGCGATGCGCGATGTCACACACATGGGCGTTGCCCGGAAGTGAGAAAAACGCACGCCCTCGCCTGCTAGCTGATCGATCGCGGGCGTGTCGATCTCACCGCCATAGCAACCAAGGTCAGAGTAACCGAGGTCATCGGCCATCATCACGAGTACGTTGGGTGCGACCGGCGACGTGCGGTCTTCTTGTTTCGTCGGTTCAGTCGCGTCGGCTCGGATCGGCGATGCGAAAACAATCGAGGTGACGAACGCGAGAACTAGGCAAACACGGTCCACCGGCCGGCACATTCGATACCGTAAACCGGCAACTTTTGGTTGTCGTTTCATGCAGCTATTCCTGACCATGGATCACTCAATTTCCCACACGTAGAGTTCGCTATCGTTTGAATCCGTTAACCTCAGATTTGATATTCGGATTTGTCCTGAGGAGGTTGCCGGGTCGATGCGGATGCCGTTGACGGGGGCGTCAGCGTGAAATGGAATCGCGTATTGGTGAGCGTTCCCGTCGGGGTTTATTTCAAAATCAACGCTGCGTTCCTGACGGTAGGGTGGGCCAGGTCCGGCCGTTTGCCAAAACAATTCCCCCGATGAGTCTGCGTTTGATGTCAGTGTGAAACGCAGCACCAACGGTCCGGCGGATTGCTCCGGCAACGAAACCGGTCGGGGCAGCGGGTGGGAAAAATGAGGGTCGCCACCGATGCTCTGCACAATCAATGCTCCGTCTTCGATGGTGATCTGACAATCGCCACGCGGGTGCCATCCCGCAACAGGGCGTGCCGGTGGCGAATTCGGTTTCCGAGCAGCAGGCCGCGAAATCTTCTTTCGCACCGCTTTCCCTTCGAGGTTAGCATCGTAGCGTTCCGGATCGAAGTTCGGATTGGGTCTTGGCAACACGGCTTCGGCGTCTTGCAAGAATTCTTCGATCATCGCATCGAGTTCGATTACCAAGTCGGGGTACTGCGCGGCGAGGTTGGTTGTTTCGCCGATGTCCTGTTGAAGGTTGAAGAGTTTGTAGCGGTGTTCGCCTCGTTCCCCATGATGAAACAGTCGAATCAACTTCCAGTCGCCACGGTGCACGCTGACAGCGGGCGGCAACCAGTCGGGAATCTTGGGGCTGTGTGGGAAGTAAGTGTAGATGGCCTCGCGACGAATTTTGCCACCGATCAATGCCGGAACGATGCTGACCCCATCAAAACCCTGCCGGGGACGGTCGCGAATCTGTAGCAGTTCCAAGATCGTCGGGAAGTAATCGATGCTCTGAATGACATCATCGCAACGGGTTCCGGGTTTCACCACGCCCGGGTAAACGATAACGGCAGGGCCACGCACACCACCTTCATACATCGTTGCTTTACCGCCTCGCAGCGGAGCGTTGCTGGTCGCGGACGTGCCGTCTACTTCGTTGTACATGTTGCCCCCGTTGTCCGAGGCAAAAATGATGATCGTATTATCGGCGATCTCCAATCGATCGAGCGTGTCGAGCAACGTCCCGACCGCGTCGTCCATGCTCTCGATCATTGCCGCGTACGTGGGGCTGTGTTGAGGATCGTTTGGATTGGCGGTTTTTTGATATTTGGCGATCAATTCAGGTTTGGCATCGAACGGGGCGTGGACGCTGAACATCCAGTAGTTGAGGAAGAACGGTTCATCGCGGTGTTCCTCCATGTAGGCCACCGCTTCGGCAGCCATCCGATCTTCGATGTGTTCCTGAGGCGTTTGTGGATCGAAGTCAGGATACTTCCACGGTGCCACGTAAGCCCGGGCTGGTCCGGGGCCTGGCCAGTGCGGAATGTCAACGTCAAAACCATGTTGCAGCGGCGAGTAGGGTTCGGGGCCGAGATGCCACTTGCCGAAGTGACCGGTCGCATAGCCTTGATGCCGCAGGAGTTCCGCGATCGTGTCAAAGGCTGGATCCAAACGGGTTGCCGACGATGGCATGATCGCTTTCTGGTTCGCGGCCGCTTTCGCACCGGGGGCAGCTTTCGTCGTTGCGTGGGGCAGATGGCAATTAGGAGCCGTCACCTGAGTGCGTGCGGGGCTGAGGCCGGTCAGGATGCTCGAACGAGTCGGCGAACACAGCGGGCTCGACGAGTACGCCCGAGAGAACGTCATCCCCCGCGCCGCCAAACGCTCCAGATTCGGGGTGCGGTAAAATTGAGTCGTGCCGTACAACGTCGTGTCGCTGTAACCGAGATCGTCTGCCAAGATGAAAACCACGTTGGGCTGGTCGTTAGCAACCGCGGTCATTCCGGTCAAAACGCAGAGCCATGCGAAACAACGCAGGGACAGACAACGCAGCTTCAAACAACGCAGTGCTAGGTAACGCGCGTCTGTCTGTGATTGCGCGGTAGCGGGCGTCGATGTCGGACGAAATCGAGGTTTGATAGGAAGGGCATTCACTTGAGTTCTATCCGTTCGGCAAAAGGTTTACTCGCGAGGTCGAAGATTTGCGAACACGTTTGTTCGTGTTGATTCGGGAGAGATTCGTTGTGGGGTCACTCCCGTGAGACGATTTCGCTCTGGCGATTACGGGGAGAGTTGATAGATGGTGATCGAACTCACCATCATTTCTCCCTTGTCCGCATAGGGATCGAAACTATCAAAAGGATCAAATCGGAGGTGGCGGATGGCTTCCTTGGCGTTGAGCGTGAAAAGGTAGTCTCGCGTTTTTTCGGAACCTTTGAGTGTTCGCTTCGATTGCCGTTGCTCGCTGAAACTCTGACGCTCGCCCCGCCAATAGAACTGACTGGTCACGTCATCCTGATTGGTCGCGCGAAGTTGGATCACGAGACTCCCCGTTAGACTTTGGGGCAACTTCGTGGAAAGTTTCGAGTCAGGCCCCGCGGCGATCAATTTCGTTTTGCCGTTCTTGAACACTACTTTGACATGTTCGCGTTTGCTCCATTTTTGGATTTCATCCAGATTGGAGAAATCCCAGGAGGCGACGACTTTCAAACCCGTTAGGTCGATACCCTCGGGATTCACCGAGTGGTCAATCGGTTCGCTCGTCGTCAACGCTTCTTTGGCCGGAGCGATTCCGCTGGCACATTCGAATTGGTATTCGCCGGACTGCACAGCGATTTGGCATGTGTAATCGGTATGGGCGATCAGGCGAACGTGCGGGTGACCGACGATCGATTTTCCGGATTCAGTGATGCTGGCCGCGTCGTCCGTTGGCAGGAATACGGTCGCGGTCGTGTTGGCGGGAATGCGAACGCTTAACTCGAACCGATCGTCTTCTAGCTTCCAATGACTTTCAATCATCCCGCGGATGCTTTCGTAGGTGGCGTCCACTCGGTTTATCGGTTCGTGCACTGCGTTGCTGCCTGGTGAGGGCACGGTGGGGCGGATGGTGATTTTTTTGTATCCCGGACCGTCGGACTGGATTCCCGCGAGCGTGTGAAGCATCCATTCGCATACCGCACCGAAGGCGTAGTGCGAGAACGAATTCATCGCCGCATTGTGCCGACCGAACGCGTCTTGTCTTGTGTAGCTGTCCCATCGTTCCCAAATCGTCGTCGCGCCGTTGCGGATCTCGTAACCCCAGGAAGGAAATTCACGTGACTGCAAAAGAAACGTCGCGAGGTCGTGTTGCCCCGCTGCCGACAGTACCGGCAACAGGGGCCGCGTCCCAAGAAAGCCTGTCGCCATGCGATTGCCGTTTGCTTTGAGCATGTTCGCGAGGTGGCGAGCGGTCGCGGTTCGTTTCTCCTGCGGAATCAAATCCGCGAACAAGGCCAACGCCTGCGCGGTTTGTGTGTTTACGTTGACGCTGCCATCCTCGCGGAGATACTTGTCTGCGAATGCGACTTTGGTTCGTTGAAATTGTTCACGATATTGTTGAGCCGCGTCGTCACGGCCGATCGCTTCGGCCATCTCCGACATCATTTTTGCAGAGATCGCCAAATAGACACTGTCGATGTACTGCAGCGGTGTCTTGGCACCCTGAGCCAACCAGTCGCCCCAGGCATTACCGTGCGCGACACCGAGATCGTTCACGCTCGTACTTTGTCGCCACTGCATGAATCGGGTCATCTCGGGCCAACACGTCTCGATAATACGTGTGTCCCCATAGCATTGCCAAATTGTCCACGGGCAGATCACGCCCGCGTCCGCCCACGCGGTCCCAAAGTCTTGGCCGTGTTGGAACGGGTACGGCGCGTAGCCCGGAAACGCTCCGCTGGGCCGTTGTGACTCCATCAACTCACGCATCCACTTGGTGTAGAACGCACCGATGTCCGCGTTGTACGCCGCCGTCCCGATGTATGCCTGTGCGTCACCGGTCCATCCCATTCGCTCGTCACGTTGAGGGCAGTCGGTGGGAAGATCAATGAAGTTTGCCCGTTGGGTCCACAACACATTCTTGAACAAACGGTTGACCATGGGATCGTTGCACGTGAACGAACTCACCATGGGCGTGTCGCTGTGCAGGACCAAACCCGTGACGCTGTCGAGGGTCGGTGTGCCGGGGTAATTGGATACCTCGACATACTGAAACCCATGAAAAGTGAATCGGGGTTGATACACCTCACCGTCCTCGTCTCCGCGACACGTGTAATAGTCTGTCGCGCGCGCCTTGCGAAGGTTTTCCGTCATGATTCGACCGTCGGGATGCAGCATTTCCGCGTATCGAATTCGAATCCGTTGGCCCGCCGGTCCTTTTACCTTGAGCCGAATGATTCCGGCAAAGTTTTGTCCGAGGTCAAAGATAAACGTTCCTGGTTGTCGTGGTGTGACCTTCTTTGCGGGAACCTCCTCGGTGATGCGGACGGGCACACCGGGAAACGCCTCGAGCCTTGGTCGGACGAAACCAAACTCCGCCTTTTCGCCTGCCTTTCGAACCCCTTGGTTGGGACTTTTGGGGTTTCGGTATTGATAGAAGGTGGCTGTCTTGCTGCCGTTGTCTTTTGCCAGAACGGCGTTTTCCCAATTGCCGTCATCGAATCCGGTTTCGTTCCAACCGGGCGTTTCTTTTGTCGCGTCGTACGATTCTCCCATCAGGAAATCCGCTTCTTCGATCGGACCGTTTCCGGAAACTTTCCATGTTTCATCCGTGCCGATCGTTTCGTGCGTTCCGTCGGTGTAATGGATTTCTAACTGCGCCATCACTGAGGGGGTCTTTCCATAAGTCGACCGTCCTGTCTTCTCGGTGCCGATGCCGGTCAGCAAACCGAACCCGACGTAGCCGCTGTACCAACCGTCGGCGACCCATACCCCGAGCGCGTTGCCGCCGCTCTGGATCATTTCGGTCACGTCGTAGGTGTTGTAGTACGCACGTTGCCGATAATCGGTCCAACCGGGGGCAAAGAAAGCGTCGCCGACGCGCGCACCGTTGAGACTGAGTTCGTATATGCCCAATGCGGTGCAGTAAATGGTTGCCCGTTCCACTGTCTTGGACGCCGCGAACTCTCGGCGGTATTGGCGAGCGGCAGGCAAATGCAATTCAGCCGGATCGGCGTGAACGGGATTCGGGTCGCGATAAGAGATGTAGTTCGCCTGCCAGTCATCATTCTCGAGCAAGCCCATCGACCATGATGACGGTTCGCTCCACTGTGGTTGATCCGCGTTACTGTTCCACGACCGCACCTTCCAAAAACACTGCTGACGCGAACGTAACGGTTCTCCTTGATAAGGGACAAACAACGTTTGATCAGAGTCGACGCGTCCCGAGTCCCAGAGGTCACCGACGTTGGTCGCGAGATTTTCCTCTGTTGAAGCCACCAAAACTTGATAGGCGACTTGTCGTTGCCCTCGCTGTTCGGATTCTAATCGCCAACTCAGACGTGGCGTTGTTGCGTCAATCCCGAGTGGATTCTCGAGATACTCACAGCGGAGGACCGTTGGCGTCATCGCTGAAACCGCGGATGAGACGCAAAGTACCGTGGCGAGCAGGAATACAGAGCGGAAGCAAAAGCGAATCACGTGCAGTCTTCTCTTGGTGGGGAACCACGCAGCGGGACGCGGGGGGCGGGAGGGAGAGCGGTGAAGACGTGACCATTGCGTTGCGGCGCGGGGCAGTTCTCCGCCAATGCGAAAAGGTTAGACGAACGCCGAGACGAAAACCTTCACGATCGACATTTCTTCTAGCACAAAAGTGCCGCCGCGTTCGGGCGTGTGATCCGTGTAGAAGAGCGCAGTGTCAAAATGGCGTGGGCGGCAAGCGTCGCGTTGGTAGAAAAATTTGCGGCGTCAAAGCATCGGGAGACAGTTTCGCCTAAACTGGTGGCTCTCTCGTCGAATGGGGCACTCGAGATGAGATGATTTCCTGTGGTGTCCTGTTGGAGGAAGCGAAACAAGCATTCCGGAGTCGGTGTGGGTTTCGTGACTACTGGGCATCTTCGAGGCAATCACTCGCATGATTCGAGTTCATTCTTTCGCAATTTTCTTGCTATTGCTGCTGTCCGTCTGTGAACAGCCATTCATGACCGCCGCACGGGCGGACTACACCCTTTACCGGCTTCCGGGGACGCAGTTGCAATTGCTGCTCGAAGGATCGGTGACGCATCACGCTGGTGGGAACGCGACGCTTCGGCATCCGCGAGGATCGTTGCACTTCAGTTCCCGTGATATTCATGTGGTGAAGAGTCCTTCGCCTCAGGCGATTTATGCCAAACGCCTGAGGACCGTTCGCAACGAAAACGATGTCGAGAAGGCACTCGAACTTTCGCAGTGGTGTCTCGAAAACGGGATGCTCGAGGAATCCAAATCGCTTCTCAGCGTCGCATGGAAGATCGACCCGAAGCATTTGAAACTTCGCAAACTCGCTGGATTGATGCGTTACCTTAACGCTTCGGTCCCGACCGATCCCAAAATCGAAGCACACGCGCGGGACTTCGTCGGCGGACGTGAGATGCAGGTGACACGCAGCAAACACTTTCTCCTGTTGCACGATGCCGAGCAAACCGAAGACGAAGTGACCGGGAAGACTCGCGCCGAAATGCGTCTCGAATTGCTCGAAACCGTTTATGAGTCGTATTTCTTGACGTTCGCTTTTCGTGGCGTTTTTCTACGCCCTCCTGGCGAGCGACTCGAAGTGGTGTTGTTTAGTCGCCACGGCGATTTCCTGCAAATGGAACGACGACTCGGCGGCAGTCTTAAACAGACAGCCGGGTTTTACCTGCCCAAAGAGAACATCTCGATGTTCTACGATTCGGGAACCTCCGAACATTTCAAAATTCTCATGGAGCTCGATCAACAACTGACCACGGCGAGGAATAACGCGAAGAGGAACCGCCTTCCCGGTGCAGGGGACCTGATCCGATTTGCGAAAACGATCGAACTGCTGATTGATATCACTCGCGAAAGTGAAGATGTTTCCACGGTTTCTCATGAAGCCATCCATCAATTGACGGCGAACACGGGAGTCTTTCCACGCGACGCCGCGTTCGTCCGATGGGTCCACGAAGGCATGGCGTCGTATTTTGAATCCGCAAAATTGGCCAAGTGGAGCGGTGTCGGTGTGGTCGATCAAACACGTATCGACTACTACCGAATTCTCGAACGTGACAAACTTCGAGGAAGTCTCGAGTTCATCGTTTCCGATTTCGGCTTTGTGCTCGAGTCCGCGATTGGGAATCAGTTACCCGCCTACGGGCAAGCTTGGGCGTTGACCCATTTTCTGTTCAACCAACGCTTTGATTCGTTGATGAAGTTCTACAAGCGGGTCGGGCAACTGAAAGATCCCGAGGGCGAGTTTACCAAAGAACTCTGGAATGCTCGCGCAAACGAACTGCTGAAGATCTTCGACGAGTGTTTCGGAGATCGCACCACCCTGGAATTGGAGTGGCGACAGTACATGCGGAAACTGCGAACGGACACCGAACGCCTTGCCGAAGAATTGGACTGAAGCCTTCGAAGAGAATCACGTAGCCGATGTCGCCAGACTTCGGTGGCCGGGCTTTTTGCAGAATCGGCTACAGAAATCAGACTCGTTAAATTTCAAAACGATCTAGCCGTTTTGAATCCTTTGACGCATATGTTCGACGAGGCCGCGTACCTTGGCTTTGGAAAGCATGTTC
>JBICHZ010000453.1:0-26326 GCA_043101355.1 Rhodopirellula sp. JB044 | reverse complement strand
CGAACAACCCGCGCCATCCCCAACGGACGGATTCGCGATCGAGCAAAACGAGCACGGTGTCACGGTCTCGCTCAACGGAGAAGTCTTCGTTGGCTACCGCATCGACGACGTCAACAAACCCTACCTATGGCCGATCGTGGGTCCGAGGGGCAAAGACATGACGCGAACCTACCCGATGAAAGATGTCGATCATGAACCCGAGAAGCAACGAGATCACCCTCACCATCGTGGCATGACGTTTGGCCATGAACACGTCGTTTTCGGAACGGAGCAGGCTGACACGTGGCACGAATGGATCACGTTCGGCGGGCAACAAAAGGGGCCAGGCAACGCCCCTTCGGCCAACCCGCGAATCAAACACATCGGAAAGATTGTGCACCGGGACTTCACGGTTCTCAATGCCGATCATCACAAGGCTGTGGTGGAAGAAATTCTCGATCTCGTCAGCCCAAGTGGAACCGGGATGCTGACCGAGGTGCGACGAATGACATTCCGCGTTGAACCGGTCGGACGCATCATTGATTTTGATCAAGTCCTAACCGCGAGCGCCGGCGAAGTCAAACTTCATGACAGTAAAGACGCGGGACTCAGCATTCGTGTTCCGACCAACATGGCGGTTGACAGCCGAATGGGTGGAAAGATCGTCAACAGCAAAGGTGACCGCGACAGGAACGCGTGGAGCCAACCGGCGAAATGGTGCGACTACTTCGGGAGCATTGACGGCGAGCAAGCTGGTATCGCGTTCCTAAACCATCCATCGAGTTACCGTTTCCCCACACGATGGCATGTTCGCAGTTATGGATTGTTCACCGCAAACCCGTTCGCCATGAAATCGTTCGACGGGTCGCTCCCGGACGGAACAACCACGCTATCGCCCGGCGAAGAACTCAACCTGCACCACCGTCTGATCTTCCACAACGGACATCCCCGCGGTGCGGACGGAAAAACCGACGTCGGCAGAGAGAATGAAGTCGATATCGAGCAGGCATGGCGACAGTACGCCCAAACCGTTCGCCCGTAGAGAACGGTCGCCAACTCACCGAACAATCCTCCACCGAACAATCCTCCACCGAACATTCGTCGCCGGCAGCAACGCACAGGCGGGTCGTCACGGGATGGAGTTTGGGTACGATGTCTTTTTGCAACAGCCCGAGCGGCGCCAACGCCCAAACCGACGCGAACGTTTTACCATGCCCGACCCCGGCCCCGGCCCCGATCCCAGCTCTGGTCCCGACTCAGCCCCTCGTTATCCGAACGATGTGGTCGAGGCAAAGAACCGCGACCTATCGCCCGATGATCGTAAATGGCACACCGTCGCCCTGATTGCAGACTCACTGCCAGAGAAACCGGCACAGCGAACGGTTCCGAAATCGCAAATCGAATCGGAAGACGACATCGCCATGGAGGTGCTCGTCGAAAGTCGCGTTGTGGCGGTCTTTCGTCACGCGGGTCAATGGTATGCGTTGGACGGGATGTGCTCGCATCAAGGCGGGCCGCTCGCAGAAGGGGTTCTCCGCGACGGATGCGTCACCTGCCCGTGGCACGGTTGGCAGTATGACCTGGCGACCGGGATTCAGATGATCAATCAGCAACCGCTGCAAGAATCTTTCCCGGTTCGGTTGGTCGAAGATCGAATCGAAATCTCGATCGACTAACGCAAACGTACGTCTGCTCCGCAGCGACAACGAACTCTCTCTCTCATCGTCGATTCCATAACATGAACACCCCGAAACCTTCCCCCGCCGCACACCAATGCGAGTCTCCCAATTGCGGGTGCGGCGACGTCGACGCCAACGCCGCACTCAACGTGGTCGTGATCACGCTCAGCGACACGCGAACGATTGAAGAAGACAAGAGCGGCAATCGCATCGTGGAATTGCTGGAAGACGTCGGCCACAAAATCGCCGAGCGCATCGTAATCACCGACGATGCGGGGCCGCTACGGGAATCCGTGCTAGCCTTTGTTGCGGACGATTCGGTGGACGCGATCATCACAACGGGAGGCACGGGAATCGCACCGCGGGACATGGCGGTCGACGTGATGGAGGAACTACTCGACGCGAGCTTGCCCGGATTCGGTGAATACTTTCGAGCCGTTTCGATCTCCGAAATCGGCCCCAAAGCCATGCTCAGCCGAGCCACCGCGGGCCGCATCGGCAACACCATCGCGTTCGCCCTTCCGGGATCCACCGGCGCGGTCACCACCGCGATGAATCACTGCGTGCTCCCCATCATCCGCCACGCATCGGCTCTCGCCCAAGGCTAGTCCGCGAGGTTGCGTGCCCGAAACAGGAGCGCCCGCGATCACCCCATGTCGCTTACGTTGAAATGAGCGGTATGTGGGAAGGCCGTTGGATGGTTTCGGTTTTAGAACGACCGGGCGCCTTGGTGTCGACAACCGCCGCGTGGCTCACTCGGGCTCGATGCCAAAATCGCGGATCGTGAGGAGCGTGTGTAGCTTCAGGCCTTTCGCGGCGAAGGCTTCTTCTCCGCCGGCCAAACGGTCGATAATCGCGAGCACATAGAGAACGTTCAAACCAAACGCCTCGGCCGCCTCGGCTGCCTTAATCGCGCTGCCGCCACTGGTGATGACGTCCTCCACGATCACCACGTTCTGACCGGCCTCAACGGGGCCTTCGACCTGTTGCCCCATGCCGTGGCCTTTGGGTTCTTTGCGAACCATGAAACCGTGCAGATCGATATCCTGTTCGCCTGCGATCGTGACAATCGACGCGGTGATCGGATCGGCGCCGATCGCCATCCCGCCAACCGCGTCGGGCATTTCTCCGTTTGCCCCGCCATGCCGGCTGATGAAATTCAACATCGCGTTGCCGATCAATCCCGCACCTTTCGGGTGCAGCGTGACACGGCGGCAATCGAGGTAGTAACTAGCGGTCTTGCCGCTCGCGAGAGTGAACGTGCCTCGCTGCAACGCTTCACGCTGCATCAAATCGATCAATGGTTTCAGGCTGGCGTCAGCGGTCATCGTGAGGAAACTCGCACGTGAAAGAGAGATACATCGGAAGATGATTTCTTATCACATGCGTCCCGGTTCGGGCACCCCGTCCACGCTCGGACGCTCTGATTTTCAGTCGACTCGCCCGGGCGAGCCTTACGGACGCGTGGCAACCTGTTCAGCCGCTACACCCAGCATTTCCGGCGTAATCTCGAGCATCAGAGTCCGCTCCGCCACGACGGTTTCGTTTGCCGACCGCACATCGAGTTTGATCTGATAGGGCCCCGGCTGCAGCGACTCGGGAACCATGAACTGCAACTCGCGGGACTGCCCCGGTGTCAACCAAGCCCCAAAACCGTCCGACATTTTGATCGGATGTCCCTGCTCGGCCGCCAAATTCAGCTGAGCAAACAAAGGAGCGTAGCCTTCGCCGTCGTTCTGAATTTTCATCGTGAACGCGTTGCCGGTCGGCAATTGGGCCCACTGCATTTCCCCAGCGGTCAACTTGATTTCCGGTCGCTGCTCGTGAATCAGAGCCAGCGGCAACTGCTTGGTCGACTCCGACTCTTCGCATGACACCTCCAACGTTCCCCATTCGTGTGCGGCTTCCGCTCGTCCACGCAACATCGCCCGGACGGTCTTGCTACGTCCCGGTTTGAGCACGAACGTCTTGCTGCTCAACATCACTCCGTCGAGAGGTTCGCCGGACTGATCTTTGGCGATCAATCGAACGCTCTTGGGCTCCTGTCCCCGATTGGAAAACTGCAACGTCGTCATCCGATCGGCATCGGCAACACGTCCGAGTTCGATCTGCGACGGCTCGATCGTTACTCCTTCATCGAGCGTCGCGACCAACGCGCTCAACCCGCGGAAGCTGTTGGAGTTCACGCGTGCCGGAAACGCCGCCTGCACCATCGCCCGTCGTCCATTACTCAGACGCAAATTCAATTCATAATCGCCACGTGGGATCACGCCGTCGACCGGACCTTCCAACCGCAAACGGCTGCGAGGCATGATACGAACGAGATACCGGCTGTCGTCTTTCAGTTCACTGCGCGACGGCATGTTCAAACGCACCGGCGACCACGCCGACGCATCGCCGCCGGTCAGTTGGGCACGCACATCACACTCCAACGCGTCGTCGGTTGGGTTGTTCAAATAAGCACGAACGTACGGCAAACCTTCTCGCGAGATCAGCTCGCCGCGATCGAAGTGCAACCGATTCATATCGCCAACGTCTTGGGCCCCCGTTTCGATATCCACACGCAAAACATACTGCGTGACAAAGCGAATCGCGGCTCGTGTTTTCCCCGACTCGAGCGGTTCTTTGGATCCGTCCGAAATCTGCCCACCGTCACGAACGAGGATCCCAAACGAGACGTAGTTGGTCTTGTTGAGCGGTACGGTAACTTCCCCTTCGATTTGGAACTTCTCTCCCGGTCGCAACTGGAACGTCTTCGGCGACGTGAAGCGAACGCCACCCATAGGTCGGCTGTTCTCATCGTGCAAGATGATGCCGGTTTCCTCCTGCCGCAGACTCACCGCGCGGATGTCAACGTTCATGACCTTTCCGGTCGACGCGATCTCGAACGAAAACGGGATCACCTCACCTCGGCGACCGCGAAACCGATGCACGACCGGCTCGACACGAAACGACGGCTCAACACGGCGTGTTAACGAAATCCGTTTGCCCGCAGCAGCCGCACCCGAAGGTTGCCGGCCTGAATTCTCCGCCGCCGAAACATGACGCAGCCCCGCCGATGATCCGATCAAAACGGCCAACGCCGCCAAAAGGGACAGCAACCTCATTGTGAGATAAACGCGGGAGAGATCATTTCGACAATCAGCACGGAGCAACGGGCACATAGGGGCAGTCTGCATTTTCAGAAGATTCGATTTCTTGTTCACGACCCTTCCGACCGGACGATGCGAGGCGAGATAAAAATCACCACCTCGGCGTCTCGAGTTTGCCGCTGAGTCGACTGAAAAAGGTAGCCCACGCCCGGCAAACGACTTAATCCGGGTACACGATTGACACTATCAATGGTTTCTCGTTGCACTAATCCTCCGATCACAATGGTCCTGCCGTCTTTGACGCTCACCGTCGTCGACACGCTCCGCCGGTTGATCACCGGAAAAGGGTTCAACGACAATTCACTGTTGGCGGTACGCACATCCTCGCTGACCTCCGCCTTTTCGATATCGATGGTGACGACGTCTCCGCGAATGTGAGGGGTGATGTCGAGGGTGATCCCGGCGTCCACTTTCTGAATGTCTTGCTGAAAGAAGACCGCATTGTCACCGGTCGAACCGGCCGGTTGGACCGAGAAAAACGTTTCGCGGTTGATCGCGATGTTGGCTTGTTCGCCGTCCTTCGCCATCACGTGAGGCGTCGCGCGAATCGTCAGGTAGCCGTGTTCGCTGAGCAGTTTGACGAACGTCGACGTGCTGCTGAACTCCGAAAAGATCTGATTCAACCCGTTGCCGCTGACCGTCCCGTTGAGGGCCAATCCCGTCGCGCCCAACGCCAACGACTTGGCACCGTCGAGTTCCACCGCGTGTTGCCAATCCAATCCGAATTGGAAATCACAATCGGGCGAAACCACACAGATGATGGCCTCCAAAACCACCTGCGGGATCGGTTGGTCCACGGCCGCAAAACGGGCCACGATGTCTTCGGCAATCCGCTCGGGTGCCTGCACCATCAGAACCTTGGCCGACTCGATCGACGTGACGTACTGCAACCACGACACCGGCACCGTTTCCATCAACGCCCGACTCTCGATGTGCATCGGCCGATATTCCCGACGGACCGAAACGTATGGGAACAACGGCGAACTCGGATCCGGCGGTGCGACGATAATCTGATCGCCCCGGCGAGCGTGGGCGAGCCCCAACGGCATCAGGACTTTCTCGATCGCTTGATCGACCGTCAAGTTTCGCACCTGTGCGTTGACAATCCCGCCAACGTTGTCATCCATCACAAGGTCCAACTCCGCCTCGGTGGCGAGCATCATCAAGACTTCGCGAACATCCGTTTCGATGTACTCTTCATCGATCCGAATTTCGTCGTCGGAGAACTCGTCTCCGATGTGAACAACGGCGGGATAGTTCGACGCCTCGGCGACACCTGACCCGTACGCCGCGTCGGGGTCGTGGAACTCGCCGGCCGGATCGATTGGCATCTGGCCTTCGATGGACTCGCCGTTCTGCCAAACGGCTTCATCGACAACGGCTTCATCGTTGAAAATCACCGCTTCGCCAACGATCGGCTGCACGTACTGTTCGTCACCGCCGTTAACCGCGTTGGATCGGTCCAGCGATTCCTGAATCAAGTCATCGACCGACATACGATGCGGCAGCGGGCGATACACGCACGCACCGCTCGCAAGCAACGTCACGAAGACGAATATCGACAGGACACGACAAAGGGGCAAAATAGACGGTGGATAATCGAGTGATGCGAGTCATTTCAACGGCGTCAAACCCTTCTGCTGTGCCGACATACAGGGCGCCCCAAACTACAGTGACGCTGATACTGAGTGTGCGGCAACGGCGCCTATGTGAATAATGAACAAAAACCCTCCTTTTGATGCGTTCACCATGAGGGAAAGTCGCTGTTTTCGGGCATTTACAGAATGAATGCGTTTGATGTGGGCTGAGTTCGGTGGGCTGAATATTCGCAAATCAGCTACGAGGATCCGACGCATTCGATCCTGGAACCACGCGAAACCACGGCACATCTAAACCACGGCACATCTAAGCTAAGGCCCACCGAGAGTACGGCCCATTTAGACTACGGCCGCGCCCAACGGTTTGGGTGCCGTCGTCGAAGGTGGCACTCCCTTGGCGGCTTCATCGATGAACCCGGTCGAAATGCCCAAATCGTCGAGCAACAAACGCGAACTGATTCGGCTCGATTCGTAAATCACCGGCAGACCGCTGCCCGGATGCGTGCCGCCCCCAACGAGATAGACGCCGTCGAGTTCGTCGAATCGGTTTTTGGGGCGCAGATGCAACATCTGCCCGAGGTTGTGGGCCAAGTTGAACGTGGCCCCTTTGTAGATCGCGTAGTCGTTCACCCAGTCGTCCGGCGTGATGCGGTGCTCAACGCGGATCCGCTCGCGAACGTCCCCCAAACCGATCGCCGCGAGTTGGTCGAGCGTCTTCTCCCGAAACGCGTCCGCCTGCGTCGACCAATCAATGTTCTCGCTTTGATGGGAAACCGGAACCAACACGTACAACGTCGAACAGCCCGGTGGGGCCAAACTCGGATCGGTCACGCATGCGTTTTGCACGTACACCGAAGGATCCGAACTGAGCACGTGCTCGACCTCGATCTCACGCAAATTGCGGTCATACGTTTCACTGATGTGAATGTTGTGGTGCGGCAGATCTTCGTACATGCCCTCGATACCGAGGTACAACATGAACGTGCTGCACGAGAATCGCTTCTTAGCGATCTTTTCGTTTGTCCAACGCCGACGGGTTTCGTTAGGAATGGTCTTGGTCATCCACTGAGCGAAATCGGCGTTCACCACGATCGCATCGGCGGTGTAGCGTTCTTCGCTCGTTCGCAGCGCCGTGACACGGCGATTTTGGATCTCGACCGACTCGACCGGTTCGTTCAAACGGATCGTCACCCCGAGTTCCTCGGCGATCTCCGCCATCCGTTCGCTCACCCGACTGCATCCACCGATCGGATGAAAAACGCCGTGCTCATATTCGAGAAACGACAAAATGCTAAACAGGCTCGGGCAATTAAAAGGGGACATCCCCAAATATTTGGCTTGGAACGCAAACGCGATCACCAAACGCGGGTCGCTGAAGTAGCTTTCCAGTTCCTTTCCGAGACTGCGAAACGGGTGCAATTTCGCCGCCGCCCCCATCAACGATGGACGCATCAAGTCGAGCATCGAGTTGAACGGTGATTCGAGAATCGGACGAAACCGTTTCAGCTTCTCACGGTTTTCGTCCATGTACCGGCGAAGCGCGCCGACGTCGGCGGGCGAAAACCGTGCGATCTGCCGGTCCATTTCGTCCATGTCGGGCGTGCAATCGAGCACGCCTCCCTTCTCTCCGCCGAACGTCAATCGGTACTGCGGGTCGAGACGCTCCATCGGCACCTCGTCCATCAAATCACGACCGACCGAATGAAAGATTTCCGCCAGCACTCGCGGGTACAAAAAGAAGGTGGGACCGCAATCGAACCGATAGCCTTCGGTTTCAATCGCCGAGGTTCGACCGCCCACACGGTCGCGGCGCTCGAGCACGGTGACCTCGCATCCGGCGCGTGCCAACTGCATCGCCGTTGCCAACCCGCCCGGCCCCGCGCCAACGATTACCACCTTCTTCTTGTTCATAAAAGTCTCAGATCTATGTCTTCCTGACCGACGGATCGATGACGAATTACGCGGTCGTCAACATCGCATCTACTATAGGGCCCCGGCGAGCCTACCCGATGCGACGTGCGGTTTCGCCACATCGTTCCTCGCGAGCGTCGCTTCTCAATGGATCGCTGCGGCGTCTTCGATCAATATCGCTGGAGCAGATCCAGCATTTTGCGATCCAGTTTGTGTCCCCGATACCGCTCATATTTCACGTCGGTACGTTTGCTATCGAGCACGCCAAAACTGCCACGAAAGTTCCACAACGCCCAACCGATCCCGGCACGCTGCCAATTGGCGAGATTATCTTCCATCCATGCGAGCGTGACATCGTGCGGCGTGCGATGATGACAACCAAACTCGCCGACGACGACCCCAGTTCGCGATGCCCCGCCGGTCCAAGGTGCGACGCCGACATCCCACAACCACTGCCGGTTTTCTTGCTCGTCGCCGATAAAGTAGGCGTGCGAGATCCGCCCGGCCGGTCCGTCACCACGATCGGCATGGTAGGTCAGCACCGAGGGCGGTGCGGCCCATCGGTTGCGAAACGGCAGCACGGTTTCCTTCATCCTGCCGTTTGCGTCGCGATGCCCGATCCCGATTTCTGACAAGGTTATCCAGTCGCCTTCGGTTATCAGAAATTCCAATTCCCGGGTTCCGGCAGGGATCGTCGTCTCGTAGTTCCGGTTGTAAACGGCGCGATACGATTGCCATTGCTCTCGATACTCGACAGACCGCCATTCACCTTTCCCCGGGCCCGGATCGAACGTTTTTTCGAACACCGTTTTGCCGTCCGCGCGGACGATGAACCGATTGCGGGATGACACCGAGGCGACGCGAAATCGCAACGGGGTGTCCACTCGCCACTGAGATCGGATTGTGAGCGGCCTGCGAGCCTCACGAGCAATGTCATTTTTTGTCGGCGAGTACAGCGTTGCGTCGGCCACGATTCGCGGCCATGTTGGCACGGGAAACTGCGATGCCCCTTTCATCCAACTCGCCCGGTAATGCGTCACTTGAATCGGCGAGTAACCCCGTGTTGCCTGAGCAATCCGCAACTGCCTCATCCCCGCAACCGGTTTCTGTCCCCATTCCAGTCCGTCACAGATGATCAGCCGGTCGGGGTCCTGCGCGCGAATCGCTTCCGCGATCTTGCCCACCACTGCGACGTAAGTCTCCTCATCGACGTCGCCGGGCTCGTTGAAGAGATTGAAGCTGAGATTCCGATTCGGCACACCTTTGTAACGCTTAGCAAATTCGCTCCAGTGTCTCGCACACACACGCTGCGTTTCGGCATCGCTCCACACACTGGTCTCCTCGGCGGGTGATGCCACCGTGAAACCGGGCGCCCGATGAAAGTTCAAACAGACGTGAATCGAATACCTCTGACCCCACCGCACCGCATCGTCGATTTCACGCAGCACGTCTTCGTCAAACCGATTCCAGTCCCCTCCGCGACACCAAACACGGTAGTCCATCGGCAGACGGACAAAGTTGAAACCAAACTCCGAGATCATCTCAAAGTCGGATTCCTCGAACGGGGCATTGTTCCAGTCGCGATGAAACTTTTCGAGCAAGTTAAAACCGCGCCATCGCGGCAAACGCTCCCACGTCGGTTCCGGCAGCGACTGCCCGTTCGCAACGTTTCCGAGCAACACGAAATGGTAAACACAAACGAGAGCCATCCCCCGCAGGACGGACACAGGCGTTCGGTACGAATCGAATCGATACGTCATAGCGATTTCCGTTGGGTTGACCACCCGAGGAACCGGTGGAAGTTTCGAGCAAACACCGTCGCGGATCTTGGCAACGATCCCCCTGGCCGGTTTCTGTAGCCGCATTGGCCAGAACGTCAGGCCACCGAGGTCAGGCAACATCAGCGACATCAAATTCGGAAACACACGGGCAGTGCGTCAAAGCATCGTTTTCGGGAGACCTCGCGAGTCGCCGAAAGTCTTGGCGGTTTGTTGATTTGATTGCGTTAATGCTCACGATAGTCGCCGATCACTCCGTGAACGGTTCATCAGCCAAGCTCCGATCACGGAGTGATCGGCGACACTCTTTAACTCAACAAACCGTTGGCGACTTTCGCTACGGTTTTCGGCCGTGATTCTTGATCATGACGCACTAACGGCCGAGCTCGTTTGCGAGCGATTCGGTTTCGTAGATCACCCGCAACGCTTCTCGGATGGCGACGCCCGACACGCTCACCGCGCGAGCCTGTTGATCCGTGTAGAGGTAATCGCTCGTCAGGCTTTGAATGTTGCCGTCAAAGATCAGTCCGACCAAATCGCCTTCACGGTTAACCACCGGCGATCCACTGTTGCCGCCGATAATATCCGCGGTCGAGACAAAATTGAGTTGCGTCGAAAGGTCGAGTTTGTCTTTCGCGTTCATCCAACTCTCCGGCAGATCGAAATCATCCTGCCCGGCGTGAGCCTTCGAGTGTGCATACGCACCACCGAAATCGGTCGTGGGTGCGATTTCTTTGGCGTTCTCGACATATCCCTTCACGGTCCCGAACGCGAGACGCAGAGTAAAGGTGGCGTCTGGATAACCGCCCGTTCCTTCCACCGCCGAGACGACCTGCGTGATCTTTGCGTAGGCTTGTTTCTCACGTTCGGACAGTTGGTCATCGACCGCTCGATTGGCCCGGAACTCCGGTTCGAGAACGCGAGCGAGACGCATCGCCGGATCGTCACTGCCGAGCACCGCATTGAGTCCCCCTTCGATCAATGCACGCCGCACTGCGGGATCGTCCAATTTCGATTGATCGACAATCTCGGCGGCGACTTCGCGAGGCGACCTGCCCGCCAAGACTTCTTGAACGAGCGGATCGCCCATGCCACGCCGTTCGAGCAACAAAGCGATCTCGTCGGCGAGTTTGACACGTTGCAAATCGTCATACAGCGGCGCGGGGCTGGTCAATCGATTTAACAACGACTCGCGAGAAGCATCTGTGTACTCAGCGAGCCGATCCTCGTTTGGCTTTTGGTCTTCCTTGGCGAGCAACAAGATCGACATCGCCAACTGAATTAAATCGCTCCGCAGAGAGACCGACTTGGTCAACTGGGCCGCTTTCTCTTTTTGAATCTGCGCGATCTCTTGCCACGCCGAAACGAGCGAACGCAATTGCGGATTGTTATTCGCTTCGGCGATCAACCGATGCTGCCGCCCACGACGTGTTGCAATCGTTTGCGGATCTTGCAAACCGGCGAGCATTCCCGTGTACGCTTTTCGAGCGTTCTGAATACCAAACAACTCATCACGTCCGCGGCGAGAGGCTTCGTGTCCTTCGAGTTGGTACTGTTGAAAAAGAATCTCTTTGCGGCGCAGGTAATCGAGGACAAACGGCAACCGCGTATCGCGAAGATACTCGAGTGCCTCGACGGTAAAGATCCGCTGCGTGCGACCGGGATGGCCGCTGACGAAGATCAGATCGCCGTCACTGACCGGCGTGTCGCTCCAACGCAAGAAATGTTCAATCGTTGCCGGTTCGCCGTTTTCGTAAACCCGCATCAACGTCGCGTCGAGATTGTATCGCGGGTATTCAAAGTTATCCGCATCACCGCCAAAGAACGCCGCCGCCGTTTCCGGTGCCCAGACCAAGCGAACGTCGGTGTACTTTTTGTATCGATAAAGGTGATATCGGGCACCGCCGAACAAGGTGACCACGTCGCTGCGAAGACCGGTTTGTTCGAGCGATTCGCTTTCGATCGACGCGATCGCTCCCTGGCGTTGTTTTGCCGAAACGTCTGGGTTGGTCTTGTTCGTGACGGCCGCGTTGATCCGATCGGTAACGTCGACGATTTCAATCAGGACGTTGAGTTCGAGGTCGGGTGCTTTGAGTTCTTCTTCGTGGGTTCGCGCCAGATAGCCGTCCTTGATCAGATTGCGATCCTCGGTGCTGAGCTTTTGCAACGTATCGCTGGCGACGTGATGGTTCGTCAGGACGAGGCCGCTCGAGGACACAAACGATCCCGATCCGCCGGAATTGAAACGCACCGACGAAAGTCGCAACTCGTCGGCCCATTGCTCGGACGGCTGGAAATCGTACTTCTCTTTGAGGAGTTCTCGCGGCAGGTCATTAAACAGGTACATGCCCTCGTCACCGAGTGTCGTCGTTGTGGTTGAGGGGATCATGGATACTGCCATCACTGTCAGTGATAAGGTGAGATGTCGAAGCAAGCCGCCGTGCATAGCGTTTTCTTTCACTGGATCGAGTTCGGTGCATGCCCCGCTGTGCCTGCGGGACAATGGGAGATTCTTGCGGTGAGAGAACCGTTACGTGGGGAGTCTCTCAAAGAGTTGAGCCACTGAGGACCGATCCGAACGTGGTTAGCCGCTCGGCATGAGTAGCCGTTTTCACCGCATCAACGGGGCAAACGACACCAGCGAATCGGTTCGCGAGGATCTCGGACAGGTCTCTTATTTGACTCAGTCATGCTGAATGGTAGAAGTTCGCCGGCGCCGTGGCAACGCAGCGCGGTTTATCCAGCGTGTGTTTCGGCCCATGACCGGCGTGCGTTCAGCGTGGGCCGAGCGCGGAGGAACACGCGAATAAATCGGCCCAGCCCCCTAGCTCATCTGCCGCAATTTTTCGAGCGGTACGTACCACCGTGTGTATCGACCGCCGTCGCTGAACTTTTCCCCTTTGGGGTCGTTCACCAGGACCGTCGCCCGTCGCGTGATCCGGTTCACCCGACCGACAATTCTCGCGCCCCCGTTGTCGAACCACACCATGTCACCGACGCGAATGTTAAACTTCCGCGCCGCACGTTCCCTCTGCGTGATCAGGTCGTGCTGGTAATCGGTGTGCCCAAAGAACGCTTTGGCGATCCCTTGGAACCGAGGCTGTGAGCAATTGCCCGCGTTCCAGATCATCATTTCGATCAGGTGGGTCATTTCATGCTCGGCCACACGCTGCATCGCTTCGAGGCGGTCGCGACACTTGCGTCCGGTCACCGTCACGGGACGGTCGACGTCTTCGAACGTTTGAAACAACAGCGTCGAGGACAAAATCAACTCGAACTTGCGAGGCGCCTCTTTACGCCCGGTAGGATAGTGAGTGACCAGTTTCCCAGCCGCACTCGTCATGCGCGAGGAGAACTTAAAGTCCAACCCCTCCGCCTTGGCCAGCGGCAACACGCGAGATTCGAAGAACGCCTCGTCCATCAGATGAATCAAACGCACGAGGTCATCGCGACCAACCTTCAAAAAATTAGGCCGGTCGATCGCACGGCTGAGCGAGAGCATCTCGGCGTGAATGCGTTGCTGCTCGGACTTGATCTTTTCGAGGGAGGGTTGGTTTTGGCGAATCCAAATCGCGAGCCCCGTCAATGCCGCAGGATCGCGGGGCCGGATCGTTTTGGGGGAGGGTTTCGCCAATCCTTTTCCTGCTCGTTTGCCATTGACCGGGGCGGGCTTGGCCGTTTGGCGGTAGCGATTCGTCGTTTCCGAAACCTGCGTCGACGCGTTGGGTTGGGCCGAGGCAGAAGGCTTGCGTGGACGACGAGGAAAAGCTGCCATGTATCAAAATCCGTTCTTAATGAAAGTCACGCCGGACGCGACGTGCATTCTATCGCGAAGAATTCCGTTCCGCTTTCGGTATGCCCCAATTACCGTCGGCCAGATCCGTCGATGAATCCCCCTTCGCATAACAGCTCAAACGCCAAGTCGGCTGCGATTGCGTTGGTTGCGACTGTGATGCCAGTACCGTCATCGTAAACCGGTGGCTACCCGCTGCCAAGCGAATTCGGGTTGAGCGTTGTTTTGACGCGTCATGTCCGAAATCATTGTCGATCAAAATCGCGTCATGCACTCGCACGAACGCAGGAGTCGCGGATTGGAATTCGAATCGGTACTCGCCGTCGTCGGGCACGTTGAGATACCCGATGTATCGATCAACGCCACCCAACGATGACACGGTCCGCTTCGCAGAATCCGATGGGTTCGAAGGGGTTGGCGAGCCGGGCACGTCACGCACGTTTTCGTAATCGATGATCTCGTGAACAATGTCTTCCTGAGGCAACGCATCGAAATCAGGGACGTAATCGAACTGTCCTTTTGCGAATGAATGAAAGAGACCGGGGCTCATCGTTTGAGTCGGCAAGGACGGGACGAGCAGGCCGTCATAGGGACGCCGCGCGGTTTCGTTGACCCGGCGCATTCGCAGCACGCGTTGCTGCATCTCGCGTTGCAACGTTTCGAACTTGGGCGAGGAACCGGCGAGGTTCCGCGTCTCGCTGATATCGTTTTTGAGGTCATAGATTTCGAACGGCGTTTCCGGGTCGGTGATGTTCACGCGAACGCCCTTGTAGCCCTTGTGCATCAAGACCTGCATCTGGCCACGTTTGAGTTTGCGTTTGCGTTTCTCAAAATCGTCATAACTCTGCGTCGCCCCGCCGACGGAATACTCCACATAGACATCGCTGTGACGTCGCTCGCCCGCACCTGTGATTGACCTCAACAGCGAAACGCCATCGCAAACGGCGGGCGGATGAGTGCCGGCGACCTCGGCGAACGTCGCCATCCAGTCATGAAATTGGCTCGGCGTTCGGTCAACCGTTCCCGGTGGAATTCGCGACGGCCACCACGCCAACGTCGGCACGCGGATGCCACCTTCCCATGTGTCGCGTTTGGTACCATCAAACGGACCGTATGATTGAAACGATTGTGGGGTGTAGTCGACGCCCGCGAGATACGACTCGTGATGCGGACCGTTGTCGCTCGAAAAAACAACCAACGTGTTTTGATCAATCTTCAAATCACGAAGCGTCTGCAACAGATCACCGACACAATCGTCGATACGTTTGACCATCGTCGCAAACCGCTCTTCCACGTCGGTCCACCCGTTGCCGGTGAATTCGGGATAGCGAAACGAATCGATCTTTCCACGCGCCGTATTGATCATCTCGCCATCGTTTCCGATCCACTGCACGCCACCTTCGATACCACGACCCGACGGATACGCCATCGTCGGTACCTGCAGCGCGGCGTGCGGCGTGTCGTAGGCGAGGTACAAAAAGAACGGTTCAGACGCGGTGTCACGTGCCTTCGCGGTGATCCATTTTTTCGCGTACGCGGTAAACAGATCTGTCGTGTAACATCGCTCGAGTTGCTGTGAGATTTCTTGATCGTTGTGCCAAAACTCTTTCGGGGTTCGGTGTCCTTCCGAGTTCCCGAGCGGCCAACTCGCCGCCGGATAATGCAAATGCCCATCGGCGTGACGCACGTACCCAAAGAAATCATCAAACCCTCGTTTGGTCGGATAGGCCGACCATCGCTCTTCCGGATCCTTGGCAGTGCTGGCGACTTTTTGACCGCCGCGTTTCTTGTTCCATTTTTGGCTTCCTTGCAACCCATACTTCCCGATCAGCCCTGTCGTATAACCGGCCCCCTTCATCACCGTGGCGAGGGTGTGATTGTTCGGCAGCGCTTTGTCGAATTGATTGTCACGCACGCCGCAGTGACCTTGATGCACACCGAGCAACAGCGACGCACGGCTCGGCGCACAAACCGGTGCGGGACAGTAATGATTGCGAAGCTGCGCGCCTTGCTGAGCCATCGCGTCGATCGATGGGGTTAGCAGCTTTTTCGAATGAGTCGATTCGTTCTGGTAGAGGATTCCGAGATCGCCCCAACCCAAGTCATCGCACAGGATAAAGATGACGTTGGGCGCGGCGTTATGATCGTTCGTCGCCGCCGGCAAAGGGGACGCTCCGATCACGGATGCGACGACGGAGGCGACAAACAATGTCGTGGTGTTCAACACAGAAAAGCGATGCATGTTCGTTCGGTGGGTAGAATCGGAGGCGGGAACGGGGCGGGTGGGGAGCCGATGGCTCAAAATTTTTCGCAGAAGTTTTTCGCGGAAGTTCGTGAGGTTACCGACGACTTTATGCGGGTATCGTCGCCGCTGAAAAGGCCTGCGCAAAAAATCTACAGAGGGAGTATAGCTGAATCGATCCGAGTGGGGTTGGTGGCTTTCGCGTCGAACGTTCTGATGTCAAAACGTTGGTATTCCTCCTCCCGTTTTCAACGGCGGGTTATACTAAACGCCCCTCCTGTCCGACTCCCCACGTTCCTCCCTCCCAAGGTGTCGACTCCAGTGCCTACCGATTCGAATTTCAACGAAGCCGTTTCTGTTCGTCCCAATCGCCGGAATGTTCTGCGTGCGATCACCGGTGCCGCGATGGCCGCCGGTGTCCACGGCAGCCTGCCCGCGGCGGCGTCCAATTCCCCCAACGACAAACTGAAGATCTTGCTCGTCGGGACGGCAAACCGTGCCGCCGCCAACATCGCGGGCGTTCAATCGCAAGACATCGTTGGCCTGTGCGACGTTGACCAGAATTACCTCGAGCGTGTTTCGGCGAGCTTCCCCGGTGCAACCAAATATCGCGACTACCGCGAGATGATCAGCAGCGAAGCCGACAAAGCGGACGCGATCGTCATTTCAACCGCGGACCACCATCACGCACCGGCAACGATCCGTGCGATCCGAGCCGGTCTGCATTGCTACTGCGAAAAACCGCTCACCCACACGATCGAGGAAGCACGCATCATCGCGACGGCGGCCAAGGAAGCGGGCGTTGTCACGCAAATGGGGACACAAATTCATGCCGAGGACAATTATCGACGCGTCGTCGAAATCGTTCAGTCCGGTGCGATCGGCGATGTCAACGAAGTGCACGTGTGGGTCGGCAAAGGATGGGGCGGCGGCGAATTGCCCGAGAAAGCCGATCCGCCTCCGGCACACCTCGATTGGGACCTGTGGCTCGGCCCCGCACCGGAGCGTCCGTACGCGGCCGGTCGTTATCACCCGGCGCAGTGGCGTCGTTGGTGGCAGTTCGGCCAGGGCACGCTCGGCGACATGGGATGCCACTACATGGATTTGCCGTTTTGGGCACTCAAACTGCGGCACCCGATTTCCTGCGAAGCCGAAGGCCCCGAGGTTCATCCCGAAACCTGCCCACTCGGCCTGACGGTTCGCTACAAATTCCCGTCACGTGACGAAATGCCTCCGGTAGACCTGACCTGGTACGACGGTTCGATGACGCCCAAGAAAGTCGCCGGCCAACGCGTCCCCGGCAGCGGTGTGATGTTCGTCGGCAGCGAAGGTAGCCTGTTCGCGAGCTACACCAATTACAAACTGTTCCCGAAAGAGAAGTTTGCCGACTTCACTCCTCCTGAACAGACCATCCCGAATTCCATCGGCCATTACGCCGAATGGATCAAAGCCTGCAAGGAAGGCACGCCGGAAACGACAACATGCAATTTCGACTACTCGGGTGCACTGAGCGAATCGGTCTTGCTCGGCAACGTCGCCTTCCGCACGGGTAAACAACTGGATTGGGACGGCGAAAACCTCAAAGCCACCAACTGCCCCGAGGCCGACGCGTTCTTGCGAAAAGAATACCGCGAAGGTTGGGAAGTTACTGCCTAACGAAACCCGAGATACCGATTCCTGTCACCTTTCTACGAATGAGTATCCTGTTGCGACGTTTCATCACCGCTGCCTCCTGTCTGTTTGTCCTGCTGACGCTTGCAATTGTGGGGTGCAGTTCACGGACTCCCGATTCCGAAGCCTCGCCTAACGCGGGCGACGCAACTTCCGGTGCCCCTGACGAAACGACCTCAGAAAAGGTTGCCGCACCGCTCCCGACGGACCCGTCCGATGCGGTCGCGGCGATCGAAGCGGTGACGACCAAGATGCGACGTGACGGGAACGGTCTGATCATCGAAGTCGACTTCCGCGGGACGGAAGTGACTGATGCGGCGTTCGAACCACTGAGTCAACTGCCGCGTCTGCGTTCGGTCCTGCTCGGCGGGACGACGATCTCCGACGACAGCCTCAAACCGATCGGACAGATCGCGACTCTCGAGAACCTTGACCTGCGAGATTGCCCGATCGGCGACGCGGGTTTGGAACACTTAACCGGTTTAACCAAACTCAAGGCGTTGCGTCTTTCGGGCAAGAGCGGCGATTGCGAAGTCAGCGACGACGGGATGGAATCGGTCGCCAAACTGGGCAACCTCAAAGTTCTCGCGATCGATTTCCTGTGGGTCAGCGAAGACGGCCTGAGCCTGATCACGGGCCTTGCCAACCTACAGGAACTTTACATGGCGGGTACGACAATCGGGGACGACGCGATCGACGTGATCTCGGCGTTCCCCAAACTGAAAAAACTCCGCGTGGCAGGGACGGGTATCGGTGCCGACGGTCTGAAGCACCTTCCGAAGTTGACCGGATTGGAAGAGTTGGACATGAGTGAGTGTTCGCAGATTTTGGATGACGCGGTCGCGCCGATCGCCGAGATGAAGTCGCTGAAGAAGCTCAACATGTGGCGGCTGAATTTGTCCGACCAAGGAGTCGAACCGCTGCAGGGATTGACGCAGTTGCAGTGGCTCAACCTCGACAACACAAGACTGACCGACGCGGGAATGCCTTACCTGAGCGACCTCACGAACCTGAAATTTCTACATCTCGGATCAACCTTGATCACTGACGCAGGTTTGGAACACTTGGAAGGACTCAAGTCGCTCGAAGACCTCAAAGTCACCCGCACCGCCGTCACCCAAACCGGCGTCGATGACCTCAAAGCCAAACTGCCCGACACCGAGATTCAACTGAAGTACATCGAGGGTCAGTAGCGGAGCGACCGAGAGCCTGAAAAGTTGCGACACACCGATGTGCGTTCAGCGGCCGTAAGGCCTCGGGTGGAAACGCCAACCAAGCATCGAAACTCAACACGCCCAACCCGAACGCTCGCGCACTTCGGTTCACGCAACCACAAGCCAGCGCGTAGGTCATGCTCCGCATGACAACACCCTCAATCGCCGAAAGGCTTCACTCCAACAGACCACTCCGTACGAGTGCTCACGCACTTCGGCTCACTCTCAGAACCCGCCTTCCGTCTTAGCGGCCTTAATTTCTTGTCGCAAGATCGTGGACATGTCGACTCGCGGGAAACGCTTGTCTTCGATTCCGCATCGCTCGGCGAGCAATCGGGCGCGGTCGATCACGTCGTCGACTTGTTCGCGTGTCATGTTGCTTTTGAGCGAACGACTTCCCGTGGCGTTGTCGATCACCACGACCGGTTCGAGCACATCGACCACATCAAAGACCGTGGCTTGGCTCATCTGAACCGCCTTTCGCACTCGCGATAGCTGAGTCAAACCGGTCTCTTTCTCGTCGCCTTCGTAGTTCTTCTCGATGTACGACTGAACCGCGTCGAGTTCGCCCCAGTGCGGGATCGGCAGTCGGACCAACCGCTGCATCACCGCGGAGGCAGCGGCGGGCGGGTAGTCCGGCGCACTCATTTCTTTGATCAACGATTCGAACTGATCGATGACTTTTTCTTTGTCCTCCGGTTCGAGCAAACTCTGCTCGATCATTGGCACGAAACCTTCCAGGGTCCGGACCGCGATCTCCGCTCGCTTGTTAAACAAAATCCACGTGGTGACGCCGCAGAGGATCGCGGCCACCATGCCCATCAACAGCGTTCCGGCGACGACTGCGGGAAAACAGCCTGGCCCTTCGTCTTGATCGCCTGTTGTCGCTTCGCCCGTTGGATCCGGTGACGCCTCCTCATCGGAAGGTTGAGCTTTCTCTAAATCATTGGAGTTATCGGACATCGATCAATGTGTCAGGAACAGTGGTGTCGAAAACGGAAGCGGGAAAAACGAACACTTTCATAGCATGCCCACCGTGAGCGAACCATCCGACATGAGAACCGATCGCGGGGCCTTTAGATATCGAGCTCGTCGAGCTGGTCGACCAACCGGTCCAACGCGTCGCCGTTTTCCTGGGGTGAATCACGTGCAACCGGTTTCGATGTCGAGAGGGGTGATGATTTCGCCGGGGGCGTGTCTGCGGGTTTGCTGTCCGGCTCCGGTTTCGAAACCGGTGACGGCTCGGACGTGTTCGGCGTGGGAGAAGACGCCTCCGGTTTCGCCCCGCCTATCGCGCCACTTATCGCCCCGCCTGCGATTTGAAACGTCGGGACCTGCAGCGTCTGCAAAAGTTTCACGAGCGAATCCAACACCGCGGTTGCGGATGGTTTTTCACGCATGTCGAAGAAATACATCCTCCCCGGAGCTCGATCCCCGTTCGCATGCGGCCGCTCGGAAGCCCCCGCGGAAGCTCCCACCGAACTCGTCGCGTCGGGATCGTCTGCGTGCGGACGCCGCAGCATTGGCCGGCCGGCTCGGTCCAAATCCGCGAGCACGTTTTCCGGCGCGTCCCACGCCAAACAGGCCGCGTGCCCGCCGATCGATTCGAGCGCGAGCATCTCGGTCGATTCTTCTCCGGCAACCGGCAAACGTTCGAGCAACGTCACGTCGAGCCCGGGGCGGCCGAGCACGTGACCGATCAGATCGTCGCAGTGACCGTGCCACGCGGAACCGGCACCGGTGGGACGCAGAATGAGAACGTTGAGCCGGACGGCCATACGGGAATCTTTGCAAATGAGGGTCAAACGGGCACGCAAGTCTTGGCGATCGCGGCCCGTGTTTCAAGCGGTCACCCGCCCGCGACCATGATCTGCGTGTTCTCGAGCAGCGTCCCGGTTTCGTATTGCACGTTCTTGATCGCGACCATGTACTCGGTCACGGCGAGGTAATACCGCGTTTGCGATTCACTGAGCCGACGCTGCGAATCGAGCAACTGCTCGAGGCTGATCGGCAGTCCCGCCTCGCGGTTTGCTTCCAACGCGTCGAGCGCGTCTTTGGCGGCGAGGTAGCGGTTCAGGCTCGTCTCGGCCAACGCGTAGGCTCGGTCCGCTTCAGCGATCACGGCCAGCAAATCGTGGATGATTTGGCGTTGTTGCTCATCCAACACCGCACGGTCACGAGCGATCTGCAGCTTCGCGTTTTGAACCGCCGCGTGAGCTTGACGGAAACCCACCGGCATTCGGAATTCGAGCGCGGCCTCGTACTCTTGAAAATCCATGTCGGCGATCTCGTCGAACGCCGAATCGGATCCGGTCAGGTCTTTGCCGAGTCCGCGAAGTCGGTACGTCGAAATCAGATCGAGCGTCGGCAACAGAACGTTCTTCGCGGCGAGCATTTCCATTTCGCGGCGTTTGATCAGCAATCGTTGCTGCTGCTGTTCAGCCCGCATCCGGATCGCTTCGGCGGTCAACGACTCCGTATCAAAAACCATCGGCGCGGTGATCGGTTCGTCGACCGGTCGCAACAGGATGCCCTCGCTGACGGGCATACCGATCAACAATCGCAACCGCCGCTCGGTCGCCAACACGCCGCCGATGCCTGCAAACGTTCCGCCCGAGGACGCGTTGTTGACTTGCGTGCGTCCGACCAACTTTCCGGCCACGGCGTCTTGGTATTCCGATTTGAAACGGTAGTACTGTTCACGAGCGAGAGCCTCTGCGGAACCGCCTCGCCGGTTGGATGTTTTTTGCGCCTCGTAACTGCGCCATGTCAACCGGCTCCGCTCGAGAGCCTCGGACCGAGCGTCCGCGTCACGGTAAGCGTACGCGAGATCCCAGTACGCGTTGATCACGTTGCTGACATAGTTACGCGCGTCTTGGCGAAATTCGGCTACCGAGATGTCGTTGTTTGTTTTCGCAATCAACACGCCGTTGTAGACACCCGGCAATGCGGCCGGGCCGCCGATGCGGTTGAACGTCAAACCGCCACCACGCAACAACGGCTGTCGCAACTCAGCGTGCCACTGCGTTTGCCACGCGCTCGGTGTTTCGTTCCCGGTCGCATTGTTGGCGTCGTAGTCGGTGATACTGCGAATCGCCAACTCCGCACCGGTCGCGGTTCGTTTGGTTGTTTGAAAGACGTAATCGTGCAGGTCTTGTTGGAACGAGTTCGCCCCACCGCCGAAGAACCGGTTATTGAATTGGCGATCGTTGTTTTGCCATTTGCCCATCGCGTACATCTGGGCATCGAACGCCGACAAAGCCGCCTCGATGCCGGCCTGCGGGTCGGTCTGCACGAGCGGCAAGGTTTGCTGTGTCGTCAATTGCTCGGGTGCCCGGAGCACCGTCCCGCCGAGATCACGCAGCACCTCGGAATTCGAAAGAGCGATGCGGATCGTGTCGGCGAGCGTGAGATCAAAGTACTCCGCGTTCTCGAGCGAATCGGCGTCGCGGATCGTGATCGGCGGCAGCGGCGCGGTCTCGGCTGCCGTGATCTGTTCCATCTCGGTCGGCGGTGCTCCCGCGTCGACTTGTTTCATGATGGCATCGATACGGGTCGTGTCATTGCCGACGGTTTCGGGAATCGCACGGCTCGCGCGACATCCCAACACGCCGGAAAACACCGACAAGATTCCGCCGGTCACCAACGACCACATCACGATCGAGAACAGTCCCCAATGCGCAGTCGAACCGCCGGTCCGTCGTCGCGATTTTTTCGCTCGCGGAACCGCACCGCCGGCGATCGCGACCTGCGGTTGTGGCGCACTGACATCGCGCAGCGACTCCCCAAACGCTGGGAACGCGTCTGGCGTGGGATCGCGGTCAGTCCTGTTGGGTGTGTTCAATTTTCTGGTGCAGAGCGAGCGCCGGCATGACGGAGTAATCCGTATTCTCGTCTCTATTCGACGAATCGACACAATTCGATCCAGTCAAATCGTTACGAAACGTTGTGCGGGCTTGTTTCACACCGTGAAACTCAAACCGGCGACACGATTCGGGGACCTTCCCGGCTAGAATGCGTGCATGGACCGTCCCTCCTCCGCGTCCGATCCTGAGCGACAGATCGGGATCTTCGAACTGCAACGTCTCCGGCGAACCGACTTGTTCGCCGATCCGGTGGTGCGCGCCCGAGCGTTATGCTGCGAAGTTGCGGAACTGCTAAACATCGATCGCGTCAGCTTCCTGATCACGCAAACCTCTCCCCCACAATTGATCGCGACATCAACGACGGTCGATCTGGACGAACGGTCACGCGAAGTGATCCGGTTGCAGGAACTCGCCGCTGGCGCAGGAGAAGACTCGGAACTCGCGAAGTCCGATCACGAACACGCCTCCCCGCAGTGCGTCGATGAGTTCGTCGCCCCGATTCGCGTCAACGGCAACGACGACGTGTGCGCCGTCGTCGTCCTGCAACGTTTCGCCCCGCAATCGAAATCGCTCGCCGACACCATCACCCCCGTCCTGCCCCAGTTGGAGGCCGCCTCTGCGGAGATCGCGACCGCCTGGGCGGCCTCTCCACATCCTTCGTCGGGATCACTGTCGCGACGTTGGAAACAACTCGGCCGCGGCAAACGTGCTGCCTTGGCGGCGCTCGTGGCGATCGCCGTCGCTTGCCTTTTATTGATCCCTGTTCCTTTTCGAATCCCGGTGGAAGGACGGATCGAACCGGCGATTTCGCGTGGCGTTTTTGCACCGGTTTCGGGAACGATGATTGAGATGGCGGTCGCGGACGGCGAAAGCATCCGTGCCGGCGATCTGCTCGCGACACTCAGCAGTGCCGACGTTCAACTGCAATACGAACGCCTGGCCGGGGAACTCGCCTCCGCAGAAACCGAACTCGCCACCCTCCGGCTCAACCAATCCGACTCAGGAAACGCGACCGGTTCCGATCTTCGCAACGGCTCAAATGCGTTCGATCCGCGAAATCGATCAGCACGTCAGGTCGTGCTACGAACCCGAATCGAATCGCTCCGGGAACAACACGCACTGATCAGTGACGTCAAAGAGTCGCTCGCGATTCGTTCGCCGATCAACGGACGGGTAACGATGCGAGATGAACAGGCGGAACTGCAGGGGCAGAACGTCCGGCAAGGTCAATGGTTGATGCAAGTCGTCGATCTCAGCGGCGGCTTCCACGCGGTCGTTGACGTACCTGACGATAACGTGGGCTATCTCGATGCGGCGATATCCGACGACTCCCCGATCCACGCATCGTTTCGTTTGCGTTCTTCACCTGACCGAGAGTTTGAGGCAGCGTTTCTCTCCGCGGCCAACACCATTACCCCGAACCAACACGGCAACCCTGTTCTAGAAATACGAATGCGAGTCCTCGGCGAGTTGACCGCCGACGTTCACCTCGGGGCTACCGTGACCGGAGAACTGCCGGTGGGAAAACGTGCGTTCGGGTTCGTCTTGTTTCGCCCGCTGGTTGAATTACTGAGGAGTTACGGATGGTAAGGGGACAGCACACATTTGTTCGGGCAGCGACGATACATGCCGCGGTCGCGATCTTGGCCTGCGCCGGGATGGGGCACGCGTTCGCTGCCGAACCCGAGACAACGACGACGATCGCCGACCTCGTCGTGGTGTTGATCGATGAAGCCGCCGTGACCGCATCGACCGAGGGAACCGTTCGAGAAGTCTTGGTCGCCGAAGGCGATTCGGTGGAGGCGAACGACCTCATCGTGCATCTCGATGATGCGAGACCCCGACTCGAACGCTCGCTCGCTCACCGAGCGTTGCAGATCGCCGAACAACAACGCGATGCCACCGACGCGCTGGATGCCGCGGAAGCGACCGTTGCCGAACGCGAACAATTGGTCGTCGAACACCAGGTTCGCAGTGAACTGAATCGCGAACGTTCCCAAAACGACCTTAAGATCAAGGCCGCCGAAAAAGCCGAATTGGTCGCCCAGAACGAATGGGCACGAGCCAAAGATGCACGGAGCAACTTCTCCGACGCGGTGTCCCAATCGGAGATCGAATCGCTGCGTCTGGCGTTTGAACGGACGAGGTTGCAAACTCTCGAAGCCAAATTCCAACAACGGATGACCGAGATCGAAGTCAAACTCGACGCGGCGATCGGAAAGTCGTTACGGCTGAAAAAGGAGTCTGCTTTGGTTCAGCAGCAAGCCGCATTGTCTGCCGAGCAAATCGACAAACTCAAAACCGAAATCGAATCGCTGCACCTCGAACTCGCCAACGAAAAACTCGAATCACATCATCTCCGCACCCCGATCGCCGGCACCGTCGTGGCCACCCGTGTTCGCGTGGGAGATTGGGTACGCCCGGGACAAACGGTGGCTCGTGTGATCAACACCAAACGTTTGCGCGTCGAAGGGTTCGCGAGAGCCTCCGATGCCGAACTCATTCGACGGACCGATGAAATCCGAATTCACATCTCGCAGCCGGATGGCAGCGTCGCGAACATTCGCGGCGGGCGAAAATTTGTCAGCCCCGAGATTGACGCGGTCACCGGCGAGGTGCGATTTTGGGTTGAGTTTCAGAACAACGGCGAGATCCATCCTGGATCGAACGCGAGGATCGAGGTTCATCGATGAGCGGGCCGCGTTTGCAACTGCGTTCTGACTTGATCACGCAACAGATTTCGTTAGGCAATCGCAGCGTGTGGGTTTTGAAAGATCCGCTTTCGCACGCGTTTCATTTTTTTAGCGACTCCGAATTCGGGATCCTGCGTTCGATCCGCAGCGGCCTCCCCTTTCACGAAGTCGAGTCGAAATACCGAGGATTGATCACACCAGTGCATCTCGCGCAGTTCCTCTCGGCGGCATCCCGCATGGGGATCGTCGAAACGAAAGACGGTGTGCCGACCTCGCGCATGTGGAAACCACGAACGGTATCTCGCCGTCTTCCTTGGTGGACACAGCCGCTCGCGATTCGTTTGCCCGGCATCACGCCCGATCAATGGCGAATCGGCCGAACGATCGAACGTTGGATCGGCGGCGCCGACGTCTCGGAGAAACAGGCACGCCGCGGCGTGTGGACTTCCCAAGGAGGCAAACTCTGTTTTTCTGTGATACTCGGGTTGGCGATTTGTGCTTCGCTCGTCGTTGGCGTGCGAATGGACGAGTTCCTCGCCGATTCCGCGGGTGCGAGTTCGCGGCTCGTGCAGTCGCTCGCGTCCCAAGGTGGATTGACGGAAGGCTTCGTGCCGGGCGGTATTTTGCTTTTGTTTACCGCAGCGTTGATCATCACCAAAGTCATTCACGAACTCGCGCACGCGGTTGCATGCACTGCGTTGGGAGGCCGTTGCCGCGAAATCGGCATCATGCTGTTGCTGGGAATCCCGT
>JBICHZ010000452.1:0-5756 GCA_043101355.1 Rhodopirellula sp. JB044 | reverse complement strand
CCCGTCGCCAACGCGGTGATACTTGGTTGACGATCGATCCTCTGCCGGCCAAGCGATACGACCGCGACACACGGATCACCGACCTCGTCCTACGGATGGCGACGGTGCGTGGGCACAAGGTCGAGGCGGCGTTCGTTCGGCGTCCGATGGCACCGGAGGCGACGCTCGTGAAAGCGGACTGGCATCCCGATGATCTCTTGCTGCCGTGGCGAACGACCAGTCTGTTGCTCGGCAGGGCACGCAACATCGGTTCGCTGCGGATGCGTGGCGGTTCCCACAATATCGTCTTTCGCAGTTCGCACTCCTCCGTGATTCTGATCTGGAGCGATACGCCGCGAACCGAGCGTCTGTTCCTCGGTGACAATGTCTACGAGGTCGACGTGTGGGGCCGACGGCGCGAACTCCGCAAAGACGTTGTGGACGGACAAGTGATTCACCGCGTGGACGTCGGCCGGGTGCCGAAGTTTCTCGTCGGGATCGATCCGGCGTTGGCGGAATTCCGAATGTCGGTCGACATCGACAAGAAACGAATCGACGCCCTTTTGGGCCGTGAACAAACGGTCGGGGTTCGGTATGAGAATCCGATCGGCCAATCCTTGATGGGCACGATCTCGATCGCACCTCCACCGGCATGGAACATTCAACCTCGTGCCCGCGAATGGGACCTCAATCCGTTCGAAAGGGGACAGACCGACTTTTCAATCATCCTCGGGAACAACGCAACGATCGGGAAATTCGAACTGCCGATTTCGGTACAATTCGCCACCAACCCGCCGACCACCATCCGCGTTTATCGGGAACTCGAAGTCGGTCCGGAAGGATTCGACCTCGTCGTCTCAACACGCATGATCGGTGAACGCCTGCGGGTCAAAATCGAGATGACCAATCACACGCGTCGCACCGCAAACTTTGACTGTTTGCTCTTCGCGGGCAGTGACCGGCAATACGAACGCCGGGTACTCGCGGTTGCGCCGAACGAGACCGCCGAACGCAATATCGATTGGCCCGACGGGAAGAACCTCATCGGAAAACGGTTGCTCCTGCGTGCGATCGAACAAGAAGGCAACCGAGTGATCAACTACACCTTTGAAGTGACACGTTGAGCAAATCGGCTGCGTCGAAAACGGCGTGATCAACCGGCGTTATTTCGGGCAGGTTTCTTTGCCCGTTGTGGTTTCGCACGATGGCCGGATTGATCAGGTCGATAGTTCGGGTTTTCGGTCATCATTTGGGCGTCGGTGTTCTTTCGCCACTGGCGCATCGCCTGCAGCATCCGCTCGGCTCGTTCCGGTTGCGTTTTCGCGAGGTTGTTTTGCTCGGCCGGATCGTCAGCGAGGTTGTAGAGTTCGAGCTCGCCGTCTTCGAAGAACTCGATCAGTTTCCAGTCGCCCTGCCGGATCGCACCGTACGGGTCGGTTCGGTGATAGTGCGGGTAGTGCCAATACAAGGCGTCGCGTTCGAGGGTCGAGGCATCACCACGTAACAGGCTGACAATGCTGACGCCGTCTTGGTGTTGATCCGGGCGGGCCGGCAGATCCGCGATCTCGAGCATGGTCGGATAGAAATCGGTTCCGATGACTGGTTCGCTGCAAACGGAACCGGGTTGGGTGACGCCGGGCCATCGGACGATCAGCGGTTCACGAGTGCCTCCTTCGTGCGAGAAGCCCTTGAAATCTCGCAGGCCGCCGGACGTTCCCTCGAAATTTCCTCCGTTGTCTCCGGTCAGGATGACCACCGTGTTGTCGGACAGTTCGAGTTTGCGGAGCGTTTCAACCAGACGTCCGACACTCGCGTCGAGTCGTTCGACCATCCCGGCCCGTGCCGGATCGAGATGCTCGTTGTTGTCGTTTTCGAACGTCTTCGCCTTCTCTTTGTACTTCTGAACGAGCCGCGGCGGTGACATGATCGGGCCGTGCAGCGTGTAGTACGAAAGGTAAAGCAGGAATGGTTGCTCGCGGGGCGACGACTCGAGAAAATCGACCGCCGAGTCGGTCAAACGATCGGTAAGGAAATCGCCTGGATTCCCGTCGTCCAAATTGGGGACATCGAAAGGTGAGAAATACTTGCCTGGCCCCTTGGGTTGCCCCCACTCGCGTCCGCCGACGTTGATGTCGAAACCGTGGTCGGTCGGGTAGTGGTCCGCAAAATCGTCTTGCCCGATCGGCATCAAATGCCATTTACCAAAGAAGCCCGTCGCGTAGCCGGCTTCTTTGAGAGCCTCGGGAAGCAGAACGCGTTCGTGATCGATTTTCATCTTCCAATTCGGCACCGAGAGTTTGGCATACGGCCGTTTATGCCCCGTGATCCAATCGGTTAATCGCAGCCGCGCCGGGTAACATCCCGTGAGGATCGCCGCTCGACTCGGCGAACAGACCGTACACGCGGCGTAGGCGTTGTCGAACTTCATTCCCGCGTTTGCCAACGCGTCGATGTGAGGCGTTTCATGGAACTGCGAACCGTAGCATCCAAAATCTCCCCACCCGAGATCGTCGACGAGTAAGAAAACGAAATTGGGACGCTGTGCGGCGGACTGTTCCGCGTGGGTGAATGCACAATGAAACAGCATCGTCAGAACGACCGTCATCAGGAGACGCATGAAAGTGCGGTGCAAATTCGACATACAGAACTCGCGAAAGTGGGGAGAGTGCGGGCGTCCAGCGGAGCATATCTTGGCGCGACGTAACATGCAAATTTCGCGACGCGCATCGTGAGACGTTGTAACCGTGAGACGTTGTGACCGTGATCCAAACGCTGTGAGAGTTCGACCGGTCGACTGGAGACCGACCGGTTACCCCAGCAACGGTTCGATCACATTTCCGTGCACGTTGGTCAGGCGGAAGTCAAACCCCTGGTGTCGGTAGGTCAATCGTTTGTGATGGATACCCATCAGGTGCAACACGGTGGCGTGGAAGTCGTGCACATGAAACGGGTCGATGGAGGCGGTGAATCCAAAATCGTCGGTTTCGCCATAGCTCGTGCCCGCGTTGATCCCGCCACCGGCCATCCACATCGCACCGCTCTTGGTATGGTGGTCGCGTCCGCTGCCTCCTTGGGACATCGGGGTGCGTCCGAACTCGCCGCCCCATATGACGAGTGTGTCATCGAGCATGCCACGTTGTTTGAGGTCTGGGATCAACGCCGCGCAGCCTTGGTCGACTTCCTGCGCGCGACTCTTGACTCCCTTGACCACGCCGCCGTGGTGATCCCATCCGGTGTGGTACAACTGGATGAACCGAACGCCTCCTTCGGCCATCCGCCGGGCCATCAAACAATTCGATGCGAAACTGCCATCGGGTTTGTCGCCCACGCCGTACAACTCACGCGTCGCCGTGGTTTCGGATGCGAAGTTCGCGAGGTCCGGAACGCTCGTTTGCATTTGGAACGCGAGTTCGTATTGGTCAATGCGATTGAGGATTTCCTCATCGACGGATTGGTCGTACTGCATCCGGTTGAGGGCCGCGATCGATTCGATGCTGCGTGCCTGCGTGGCGCGGTCGATGCCGGTTGGTGATTTCAAATAGTTCAGCGGTTGTTCGCTGCCGTAGAACTCGACGCCTTGATGTTTTCCAGGCAAGAACCCGTTGTGCCACGCCGTGGTCGGGATCGGTTGACCGAGCGGGCCGCTTCGCATGACCACGAAATCCGGCAAATCGGCAGCTTCCGAACCGAGGCCGTAGGACAGCCACGATCCCATGCTGGGACGGCCGGCGATTCCGAATCCGGTGTTCATGAACGTGTGTGCCGGGTCATGGTTAACCTGATCGGTCTGCAACGTCCGGATCACGCAGAGGTCGTCGGCAACTTTTTGCAAATGAGGCAGCACATCGGAGATCGATTGTCCGGATTCTCCGCATTTTTGAAATTGGATGTCAGTGCCGAAACACTTCAACGCTTCGTACTGCAAAAACGCGAGTTTGACTCCTTCGGTCAGCGATTTCGGGATCGGTTTCCCGTTGAGTTCGCGGAGCATCGGTTTGTCGTCGAACGTTTCGAATTGGCTCGGTCCGCCCGACATGTACAGGTAGATCACCCGTTTGGCTTTCGCCGGATGGTTGGGAAACTGCGGTTGCGAGGCGTCGACGGTTTGGCGTCCCAACACGCTGCTGAGTGCCGCGGCACCGAGGCCGGTGGCGGCGAGACCAAAGAAGTGGCGACGTGTCGTTTGCAACATCGTTTGCATTGCCGGCGATGGATTCATCATTGCGTGCTTCATCACTTAGGCTCGATTCAGGAATTCATGAAGGTTCAAAATCACACGCGTCACCACCGTCCACGCCGCCAATTCAATGGGAGAAACGTCGGCGGGCACGGGAGACTGCCCGATCGAGATCAGTGCATTCGCGTCGTCAGGGCGTTCGGTGAAAACACCGACTTGTGTCGACAGCAGTTGCAACAGCACCACTCGTTCGTCATCGCGAATCGGGCGTTGCAGTGCGACCGCGAAAGCATGATCGAGCCGATCGGAATTCGACTCGGCGTTCTGCATGATTCGCGATGCAAAGACACGGGCCGCCTCGACGAAGATCGGATCGTTCAGCAACGCGAGGGCTTGCCCCGGGGTGTTGGTAATGTTTCGCTTGGCGGTGCATTCTTGGCGGGTGGGAGCATCGAACGCGAGCATGGTCGGGTGGATGTTTTGGCGTTTCCAAAACGTGTACATGCTCCGTGCGTACTGCGTCTGCTCGCGGGAAGTGTTCCATGCCAGGTGACGACTGCCGAACATGACCTTGTCCGACGTCGTCCAATACGGATTCGGTTGGTAGGGAAAAACACTGCGCGTCGGAATTTCATTGGTCAACGTCAACAAACCTGCGGCTTGCAAAGCGGTGTCGCGGATCGTTTCGGCAGGCAGTCGGAAACGGGCGCCCCGGGCGTGCAAGCGGTTGTCCGGATCGTTTTGCAACTGCGTTTCGGTCGGCGTCGAACTCAATCGATACGCTCGCGAAGACGTCAGCAATCGAACCATGTGATCGCGATCCCATCCGCTGTCGCGGAATTCGCACGCGAGCCAATCGAGCAGTTCGTGATTGGAAGGCCACTCGCCTTGGGTGCCCGAATCGTCGAGCGTGTTGCTCAGCCCACGACCAAAGAACTGATGCCAAAGACGATTGACGTAAACTCGTGCGGTCAACGGGTTCTCGTCGTCGAAGAGCCAATTGGCGAGATCCAGCCGCGTCGGAAGATCGGCGTCGATCGGGTTGTTGAAAAACTCCGGAACGGCGGGGGAAACGATCGGCCCCGTCTCGTCCAAGTAGTCGCCGCGATTGAGCAAACGTGTGGTTTTGCGGGAGTCGGAACGCTTGGAGACCAGGACCGGCAACGCCTGGGATCGCAGACGGCCCAATCGGGATTCGTGTCGTCGCAGTTCCGTCATCAGGTCCGGCCTGGACGCTTCAAGGAATGCGGCAAACGCGACCTCCGTTTGCAATTCGTTTCGTTTCGACGCGTCCTTCTTCACCGCCTTAGCGACGTACTCGAACCGTCGTTCGTAGACCTGCCGGTTGTAGGGGGCGTCCCACCATTTCCGCATCGCGGTTTCGCCTAGAACCAACATGGTCTTTTTGTCGGCGCGGAGATTTAAACCGCTGTTTCCCCATCGCACGTGCCCGCCGGTGTGCAACCAAGCCATTCCGACGGCGGCGAAGTCCTGGCCCGCGACGGGCGAGATTCGGTCTTTCAACGGTACCTGCAAGCGCACCCACCCGGACTCCACCGGCAGGTCACCGATTCGTTTGACACGAGCCGGGTCGTTCCAC
>JBICHZ010000451.1:0-3006 GCA_043101355.1 Rhodopirellula sp. JB044 | reverse complement strand
TTCAATCAACTGACCTTATCAGACGCCGGCCGTAGAATCGGGTAGACGCACGACGCTGGCTATCATCGGGCAGTGGCTAGAAAACTTGCAGCGATGGCTGGAGTGGTGACCACCATCGCCCCGGTGCATCGCGTTGTTGTGCGACGGATAGACGCCAGCTTTTACCAGCCTAAACAGCAGTTTACCCCGTTGTTCGCGACGCCACAATAAACGAACCGGCGTCGATTGTCTGCCGGGTGCATGTCAGGAATTGCAACGGCCCAGAATAGCGTCAAAAGCTCAATAGGAGTTTTTCGGATTGTTGTGTTAAGCTACGCGGGCTGTCGTTGCCCGGGTAACTTTTGGGAGATCATCGCATGGATGCGAATCAAAACCTGCTGGATGAAAAACTTGCCGATTTGTTGAAGCAGGCCGCTGAGGTGGCCGCCCAGATCCAGGCAAAAGAACAGGGTGTCGGGACGCCCCATTTCGATCAAATCGAGATTCCCGCCCACGAAGTTGGCCAGCGACTGAGCCAAATGATTCAGTCCACACGGGCCACCGATGTGGCTCTCCAGCAGGCTGGGCAAATGAAGTGTCCTGACTGTAGCAAGGAGTGCCGCGTCGAACCGACCCGGCGGCAAGTCCACTCGATGGACGGCCCCATCGAACTGACCGAATCGGTTGCTCATTGCCGTCGCTGTCGCCGGTCTTTTTTTCCCTCAGCGTGAAGCACTCGGGCTCGATCCACGAGACTCCACCCCCGGATTCAAACGCCAGATGGTGATCCTGGATGCCGAAACGCGGTCGCTCAAGCGAGCATCGATCGTGATGAAGCGAGTCGTTGGCTTGGACGTTTCGACCAACACCATCGAACGTGTCGCTTTGGAAGTCGGCAACGATCTCGAAGCTGCCGAGCAAGCGCGTTGGCAGAACATCCTCACCGGCGAGGTGCCGGTTCCTTCGGTAGCGATTGTTGAATTTGACGGGGGTCGAATACGAACTCGTAAGACCGGCTGTGGTCCTGGCGTTCACTTGGATGCAAAAGGTTGGAACGAAACCAAGAACGCGATCTTTGTGAGCGCCACCAGCGAGACATCCGGGGTCGATCCGCAGCCCAACCCGCCAGCATGTTTTCTGGATGCCGACCACGTTGCGAAGTTGACGGAGAAAGCAAAAACCAAGGAAAACACGGGCTCGAATGACTCTCTTCCCGAAGAACAAGAAGTTTCTGAGAAAGACCAAGCGTGCAAAATCAAAGCATCTCACAAGCCCCAGCGTTTACTTCGCACCGTGATCGCGAGCATGAAGAGCTCCAAACCGTTCGGCGCTCAGATGGCACGCGAAGCAAAGCGACGTCGTTTCGACGAGGCTCCTCGCAAGGCATACGTGGCCGACGGTTTAACCTGTAACTGGACGATCCACGCCGAGCACTTTGAAGAATACGTTGCGATCCTTGATTTCACTCACGCGGTCAGCTACCTGTTCACCGCATCGCTGCTTTGCTTTGGCAAAACCGATCAAGCTTGGGAAGCTTATCTGGACTGGATGACGAGAGCCTGGCGGGGCAAGGTCGGCGAGGTCATCACCGAATTGAAGTCTCACCAAGCTCGCATCGGCTTGCCGCCGGAGGACACCGATGAGGATGACCCGCGCGAGCAGTTGCGGCGCGTGATTGGATACTTGGAAAACAATCAGCAGAGGATGCGTTACGAGGAGTACCGGATGTCTGGACTGCCGACGACGAGTGCTTGGATGGAGTCGGCGGTCAAGGAGATGAATTATCGGATCAAGGGGACTGAAATGTTCTGGAACAAACCGGCCGGTGCTGAAGCCATTCTGCAGATTCGTGCGGCAGCCTTGAGCGATGACGACCGTCTGGTCCGCCTGCTGAGCCATCGACCAGGACAACTGACACTCCGACGCAGCCCCCCCGCCACTCAAGCCGCCTAGAAACTACAATCCCTGACATGCACCCCGACAACAATTCCAAAATTCTAACCGCGAGGGGCTCGCGGTCTTCGACGCTGCGCGACAATCAACCAAAACAAGCGGCAGTGCCATTCGTGTCGGACACCTTTTAGGTTGACGGCCGTGACGAAGCCATTGATCCAGTGCCACCACGTTTGTGGTTTGGCCGAGTTGGGTGGTGTTTGGAATTTGGCTCGCAGCGAATCGTCGGCACGCGCGGACGTTGCCCAAATTGCGATGACTAAAAGCAGGATTATGCGTTTTGTATATCGGAGCATGAGCGTTTGGTTTGGTCCGTTTTATGAATCTCGTCATCAAGGTAATTAAGAATGCACTGGGCGGCTGAGCTAGGAGTAAGCGGTTAGTTTTGGGACCTTGTTAATTGGCAATCCGTTTTCGGCTCGGAGAGCCGAACGACAATGTCGCTCAGCTCTCCGAGCTGTTAGCGAACCCACGACTCATTTCCCAAAAAACTATTTTAGCCCGCACTCCGTCCAAATCACCTCGCCTCAAGCTCCCACGATCCTGCGGCAACTTTGAACTTGATGTAACCATCATCCGAACCCGCGTCGGTGATGCCTTCAGCGCCGCCGGTGAAACTGCCATCCTTCCAAATCACTGTGCCGTTGGCTGTGATGGATGTCGGCTCGATCGACGCTTTGGGAATGCCAATGATCGCCACGGTCGATTCGGGAGAAACAAGCTTCATCGAACACGTGCCGTCGTCTTTCTGAATGTCGATCGTGATGTCGCCCTTGACGCTGGAGGTCACGTGCGCGACCGATGTCAAATGAGCCAAAGTCGACAGCACCTGATACTCGGACCACGCCACGGTGGTCGCGGATGCTCCGGCCACGTAACGCGACAACACGTAGTTCGGCGCGTTCCAAGCGTGATTGTACGTGCCGCGACGTTCCTCGAACTTTTCGCACAACGTCGTCACCGATGGATCGTCCACCTGAAACGCATGAAGCAATAAAGGTGTCGAAGCAATAAAGGTGTCGGACACCTTTTTGGTTGACTAGGCAACGAAGCGGTGGTACGCTTCGTTTCATG
>JBICHZ010000450.1:0-21599 GCA_043101355.1 Rhodopirellula sp. JB044 | reverse complement strand
CACCGTGGTCATGTTCCCCGTCGCGTCGTGACCCACGTTGGCCGAGGAGGCGTCGATGTCCGTGATCTCGTTGGCCGCGTTGTGGCTGCGATCCTGGTCCAGGTCGTCGCTGCCGTTGCCGTCACTGTCTTCCAGGAAGTTTGACCAGTTACCGAGTTGCTCAAGCTCCCAGTCCTGGCCGAACGTGTCGGAGGAGATCACCGTGTACGTGCCGTTGATCTCGCCTCGGGCCAGACCCGTTAAACGGTCCAGGCCGTCGTAGGTGTACAACTCGTCATACTTTTGTGAGTTGTTGGCCGCGATCACGTCTTCGCGCCATGTGCGGCTGCCCGCGTAGTCGTAACCGTACTTCAACTGCACCGCGTCGGCGGTCGAGTTGTAACCGTCCCACAAGTGGTCGATCGTCCGGCCGAACCGGTCCAGCCCGGCGTACGTGCCGCTGGTACCCTGGAACAGGTCGAGCTTCAGGTCGGGCTGTTGGTAGTCGGTCACGACTGTCTGTCCACCGCCGGTGCGAGAATATTCAACTAGAATCGTGCCGCTGCCGTTGCTCTCTCGCAGCCGGTACGAACGCGAGAGCAGGTCATCGATCCCGTCACTGCTACCGTAATCATAGAACAGAGTCCGTCCGTCGGGGTAGGTTAACTGCTCTAAACGGGCCCGGTTATCCAGCCGCCCGCTGGTGGCGGACATGTCGTAGGTGTACTGGACACTTGGCGTGCTGCCGCCGACGACACCCGAGTGTGCCTGCTCTGATTCGGTCACGTTCCCCAGGTCGTCGTAGGTGAGGACGATCTGGTTGGCGACATCCGACGTGTTGTCGGGGGCGTCGGTTTGGTTCCCGTGGGAGGTGATCTTCGCGACACGCCCCAGGGGATCGTAGCCGGTCGTGATCGAGCGGACCGCACCGTCGGTATCGCCGCCCAGGCTGGTCACCTGATTGGCCTGCGTGCG
Source organism: Rhodopirellula sp. JB044 (assembly GCA_043101355.1). Taxonomy (GTDB): domain Bacteria; phylum Planctomycetota; class Planctomycetia; order Pirellulales; family Pirellulaceae; genus Rhodopirellula. The sequence goes on along the minus strand of JBICHZ010000450.1, from coordinate 20,645 downwards.
GCGTAGGTCGTCGTAGCTGTACGTGATTACGGTGCCCCGCTGATCGGTGCGGGTCTGTAGCGTGCCGTCGACGTGATAGGCGAACTTGATTTGGTCCGAGCCGCTGGACGTGGTGTCCGTCGAATCGGGATAAATTTCACTGGTCAAACGCGAGGCGTCGACACTGTCCTCGTAGAGGTACACCGTCTCCTGGGCCGAGGCACTCGAGCCGTTGTACGCGGTCAGCTTGGTGGTGCTGCCTAGTCCGTCGTACTCGGTCTGCACGACGCGGTCCTTGGAGGCCTGATTTCATCACTCTCGAACGCGATTGCTCGATGAGGCGAATTTTCGGCCTTGGGGAGGCGGTATTTGCTCACGAGGACACGAAACGTGCCTTTCCGGCCTGGAAAGCAATCTGCCAGTCGAGATTGTGCTAATAGCGGGATTTTGCGAAGAATAGCCTTAGGCAGATTTCCCTCGACTCATTTTCGCATCCTCTGGTGCCTGATCATCATGTCCGACGACTTCGACACCGCTACGTTGCCGAGCGACCATCGAGCAGAATTCTCAGATCGCGAGCCGATTCTCGAGGCTGTTGGTTTGCAGAAAACCTACGGTCGACGACGCGTGGTCGACGGGGTGAACCTGAGCGTCGGAGAAGCGGAAATTGTGGGATTACTCGGTCCAAACGGGGCAGGCAAGTCGACCAGTTTCCGAATGATTTGCGGCCTCGTCCAACCTGATCGTGGACGCGTCTACCTCGGCGGTCAGGACGTAACGGACTGGCCGATGTTCCGCCGGGCGCGTGACGGCAACATGGGTTACCTGCCGCAGGAACCGAGCGTTTTCAAAAAACTAACCGTCGAACAGAATATCTCGGCGTTACTGGAACTGCTCGGGTTCGATCGCAAACGTCGCAAAGAACGAACCAACGAGTTGCTCGAAGAATTCAACATCACGCACATCCGCAAAAGCCCCGCGGCGGGACTCAGTGGCGGAGAGCGACGTCGTCTCGAAATTGCCCGATGCCTGGTGTCGGACCCGCAAATCGTCATGCTCGACGAACCCTTTGCGGGCATCGACCCGGTGACGGTGCAATCGATCCAAGGCGTGATCACGCAACTGCGAGACTCCGGCATTAGCGTTCTGATCACCGACCATGCCGCCCGTGAGATCCTGACCACGGTCGATCGATGCTATGTAATTTATCAAGGTCAGGTGTTGATCGACGGGACACCAGACGAAGTGAAACGGCATCCAAAGGTCCGTGAAGAATACCTCGGCGACCTCGACGCTGCCGCAGGTGTCCCGCAGGCGGCACCGGAGCCGAACGCAATGCCAATGCATCAGCGAAGAATCGATCCCGGGCAGCCACTCCAACCGCCACAACGGCCTGCCCAAGCGTCTGCTCAGCCGGTCGCTCGCCAACGCCCACGCCGAGTCACGGACGTCTAATGAGCGTCTTTGTGCAGTTCAAAACGGAGGCACGTTAAGCTTGGCGATCACGAAGGCGTTGCTGTAGTTCTGCGAGTTGAATGGTAAGCACATCAACGCTTAGCGATGACAGTGATGCATCGTTCGCTGGCACCTCGCCGAGAAGGTCTTGCAGTATCTGAATCTTCCCCGCAAGTTTTCCCTTCGCCAGGCCGAGTTGCTCGCCTTCCTCTCTGCCTTCCTCGCGGGCTCCCGAGATTGCCCATTCGTAATCACGTTGAGCCTTCTCCCGTTGGTCGTACATCAACTTGTCCTCTGTTTTCGCTAAAATGACTTCGATCGTCGAAATGGCCGTTTCGAACTCAATGCCGGTGAGCAGTCGCCGTAGCGTGTTCGCATCGTAATCCTGGGCAAAGAGCAACAGAAACGCCCATTGCTGTAGTTTACTCGCGTAAGAAATCGAGCCTTCATCCAGGTGGTATTTTGTTAATTCTACGGTGTGCACCTCAATGGCGTTGGACAATTCGCGACCGCTTTCACGATCGAGCATCTGAAAGCGGTGATGCGGTTGCTCGGAATCACTGAAAAGGATCCGGTTGAGAAGACAAATGGAAATTGACGGGGCAGCCAACGCATAGTTGCCACCTTTGGACAGTTGGTCAACGTACATGCCGCAGGCATAGTACACCAATCGCTCGATCAACCCGGCATAGACCGAAACCTGCATTTCCACATTCAGCCAACGTCCCTCCGAATCTTGGCAACGAACGTCGAGAACAACCAGCTTGCTTTCGGAAAACTCCTGATAGCTGAACGGGTTGAGGATTTCAACCGAAGCGATTGGCCGTTCGAGATCGAGGATTGCATTGAGTAAACCAATCAAAGCCGCTGAGTTTTGCGGCGAGCCGAATATCTTTTTGAATGCGAAATCAACAGTCGGTCGAATCCCCAACGGCACGGAGTCATCCTCGCTAGAGCATTTGAAAATTTAACGTGTCCGATCCCTGACGCTGGATTCGCCAATACGCGGTCGCCGAAGTCGGACGACATCGGCGACATCATTTCTTACGTCGCTCTCGAACAATGACAGTGTCCATCGAGCGCTATGGTAGCGAACGCATCCATGCGATGTGATGAAAGCCGGTCACCGATCCGACATGGAGACTAGCCGGACATACTTTGAAGCTTTTCCGTCATGCTTTGGCGAGCGTTCTCGATCGCCTCAGGAAGCTTCTCAGGATCTTTCCCGCCGGCTTGTGCCATGTCGGGTCGCCCGCCACCGCCGCCTCCCACAATCTTGGCTGCGGCGCCGACCCATTCACCCGCCTTCAATCCGCGGTCGACGAGGTCTCGACTCAAGCCACCGACCAACACGACCTTGCTACCTTGAGCAGCGCCGAACAACACGGCCGATGGCCCCTTGCTCTTCTTGCGAATTTGGTCGATCCAACCACGCATCAAATTTGGGTTGGCTCCTGGGATCTCAGCAACAACGAGGAGTGTGTCGCCAACGGTGGTCCCGGATTCGATCAAATCGTCCGCCGAAACTTTCCCACCCTCGGAGACCTCTTTCAATTCCGCCACCAAACGGGAGCGATCGGAAAGAAGTGCCTCGAGTCGTTCGGCCACGTCATCGATCGCGACATTGAGTCGCCGCGTCAACGCCCGAACCGCAGCGCGAACCGCGTTGTAATCGGCCGTGTCAGTTGGAGTCGCCTTTGCCGCTGCGGGGTCGAATTGAAATTGTTCGGAGTGCTCAACGGCTTTCCCTGCGGAGAGTTCTTTCTTCAACGATCGAACCTCCTCCATCAGCGTTTCGGTCGCCGCCTCAGCATATGCCGCTTTGCAACCGAGCTTCTCTGCAACGAGGTCGAGCAACTGCATCGTCTGCTCGCGGTGTTGCTTCGCTCGATCGCCCGTCAATGCTTGGATACGACGTGTGCCGGTCGACACGCTTTCCTCCACCACGACCTCAAAAGCACCAATGTCGGCGGTGTTGGTCAAGTGTGTTCCGCCGCAGAGTTCACGGCTGAACTCACCCATCGATACCATCCGGCACGGGTCGGGGTACTTCTCGCCAAAGAGCATCATCGCGCCGGCTTTTCGGGCGGTATCGAGTGAAACCGTATCCCAACGAATCGGCTCTCCCTGCTCAACGAACTTCAGCACATCCTTTTCAATCTCGACAAGGGTTTCATCCGGAATTGCTTTCGGATTGGTGAAGTCAAATCGCAAACGATCCGGTTCGACTTTACTACCTTGCTGCTCCGCATGTCGCCCGACGTGGGTGTGCAGAGCATGATGCAAAACGTGCGTGGCGGAGTGAGCCCGCGCCAAGGCAGTCCGGTTTTCAACGTCAACTTTGGCTACGCAGTTTTCTCCCTCGGAGACCTTGCCCTTAACCAGTTTTCCGTGGTGAACGATCAACGAGGCGTGCTTTTGGGTATCGATAACTTCGAATCGGAAGTTGTCATTTTCGATCACCCCCGTGTCGCCGACCTGTCCCCCTGACTCGCCGTAGAACGGTGAGTGATCGAGCACCAGACGCAAGATCGCATCGCCTGGACGATCCAGGTGCGAGAGCAACTGACCTTCATCGCCTTTGTCCTTGCCGTCACCGGTGATGATGCCCTTCACCGTCGCTTCGGATTGGGTTGATTCGTATCCGACGAACGGTGTCTCGCGGAGTGCTTCCTTGAGCGTTTCGAGCGGACCGGTTTGGAAAAGAACCCGTTGCCCGCCGTCGCTATCGCCGGCGTGTTTTTCCATCGCTTCGCGGAAGCCGACCCAATCGAAAGTAAAGTTCTGTTCGGCGGCGAGCGTCTGCACCAACTCCGGCGGCACCCCATACGTCGTCAACAGATCCGCCGCTTCGGCACCTGGAACCATGACCGATTTCTCGGTTTGCATTTCCTCGAAAAGATGGTTGATCCTTTTCATGCCACCATCGATCGTCGCGAAGAACGCCCGTTCTTCGGCCTCAATCGCTTCGGCGACTCGCTGTGTCGTTTGTCCCAGTTCCGGATAGGCCGCTTTCGATGCGTCGGCAACGGCGCTGGTCAGTTGATAAAGGAAAGGCTCGCGCAAATTCATTTGATATCCGTCGAGCACGGCGCGACGAATCAAACGACGAATTACCGAACGAGCATCTTTTGGCCCGGGGTAGACGTTCTCGTGAACCGAGAAGACGGCTGCTCGAGCGTGATCGGTGATCCGACGCAAACGTCGTCCATTGTCGCTTTCGTATTCGTACTTCACACCACAAACTTCCGCCGCGGCGTGAACGATCGGCAACAGGCTGTCGATATGAAAGTTCGTCGGAACGCCCTGCAGAACACTCGCCGTACGCTCGAGTCCCATCCCGGTATCGATGTTCTTGCTCGGCAGCGGGTGAAGGTTGTTCGGTGGAGGCCCGACACGGTTGAACTGAGTGAACACGAGGTTCCAAATCTCAACGTCACTACCGTCATCGAGTTGGTAATAAATTTCACTGCAGGGACCACAAACACCATCAGGGCCTTCGCTCGGCGCCGAGGCGGGCCAGAAGTTCTCGTCTTCTTCCATACGAGTGATTCGCGACGTAGGCAAACCAATCGACTCATTCCAGATTTGAAACGCTTCGTCGTCGTCTTTATAAACCGTAACGTTCAAACGTCCCGGTTCGATGCCCAACCATTTTTTATCGGTCAAGAACTCCCAGGCCCACGCGATTGCTTCGGGTTTGAAGTAATCGCCAAAGCTGAAGTTACCTAGCATTTCAAAGAACGTGTGGTGGAACGCGGTTCGCCCCACGTTATCAATGTCACCGGTCCGCAAGCATTTTTGACACGTCGTCGCGCGGGTGAAATCCAACTTCACTTTGCCGAGAAAGTGATCTTTGAATTGGTTCATCCCGGCGGGAGTAAACAATACCGACGGATCCCATGCGGGCACCAACACATCGCTCGGTTGCCGCACACATCCTTTGGTTTCAAAGAACTCTAAATACTTTTCACGTAGTTCGTCGGTTTTCATTTTTGCAAGTGTTGATAGAGGTGATGTTCTAATTGATTCGTCGACTTTAGGGCGGCCATCGAACGCGCGGCTCGCGCTGAGCTACATGACGTTCCGGATCGGTGTCGAGCGGCCTCAGCAGCCGGTTCAGTCAGTCCGATGAGACCGGTGTAATGCGACCGGTGTGATGCAGCCTGCCCGCGGCGACGGGAAGTTCAGGTCATCGCTCAGGTCGTAGCTCAGGCCATCGAAGCGATCGGTTCGAGGACTTCTTTTCCAACCCAAGGCTGCAGTACTTTCGGTACGGCCACCGCACCGTCGGCCCGTTGGTGGTTTTCCAATATGGCGATCATCGCGCGTCCGGTCGCGATCGCGGTTCCGTTGAGAGTGTGAACATACTGTGTCCCCTTTTGCCCCGGCGTCTTGTATCGCACATCCAAACGACGGGCTTGGTAATCGGTGCAGTTGCTCGTGCTGGTTACCTCGCCCCACTGACCGCCCTCACCCCGTCCGGGCATCCACGCCTCGAGGTCGTATTTCCGATAGGCAGGCCCGCCGAGATCGCCCGCCGCGGTATCCACCACTCGGTAAGGAACTTCCAAGGCGTCGAAAAGCTCGCATTCGAGTTCCCGCATTTCCTCATGAATCGCTTCGCTTTGCTCGGGCAACGTGAATGCGAACATTTCGATTTTGGTGAACTGGTGCACCCGGTACAAACCGCGCGAGGCTCGCCCTGCGGCTCCCGCTTCGGTACGGAAACAGTGACTCAGTCCACAAAGCTTCAGCGGTAGTTTTTCGCTCTCAAGAATCTGACCACCGAGCATCCCGCCGAGAGTGATCTCAGCGGTCGCAACGAGGTTTAGTTCCGTATTTTCGATGCTGTAAATTTGCGTTTCAGGCCCACGCGGGTTGAAGCCGGTTCCCTGCAAAACGCTCGTGAGTGCGAGGTCAGGCGTGGAAACGGGCGTGAACCCTCGGTCGCTCAGGAAGCTGATTGCGAACTGTTGCAGGGCCAAATCCAAACGCACCGCTGCATTCCGCAGGAAATAGAACCCCGATCCGGCCACGCGAGCCCCGCCTTCGAAGTCAAACATGTCGTGCTTCTCGCCGATCTCGAGGTGATCGATCGGCTTGAAATCAAACGCGGGTTTTTCTGTTTTCCCGAACCCGAGTTCTTTCGCGTCATCCTCACCGCCATCGGGAACGGCCGGGTGGGTTAGGTTGGGCAAAACCGTCTGAAGTTCGAGGATTTTCGCTTCCAGTTCGCTCTGTTCCGCCGCGGCGGCGTCTTTTTGCTCACGCAGCGCCCGCCCCTCGGCGATCAGTTTCTGTCGCTCTTCGTTGTCTTTCGCCCCCGCGATCCGTTTGCTCGTTTCGTTCGCCTGGGTATTGAATTCCTGGGACCGTTTCAGCGCCGCGAGTCGCTGCGATTCGAGTTCGCAGATAGACTGAACGTCGACAGAAACCCCGCGTCTTGCCGAGTTTTCGGAGACAAGTTCGGGGTTTTGCAGAATAAATTTGCGATCGAGCATCGGCAAAAGTGTCGGTTTCGAGAATGGGAAAGAGTCAGAAACCGCACAACTTAACGCAAGTCAGGCAGATTTCGCAGTCCCAGTAGTTCGGCACAACACCGACAATTCTTCGGGCTATTTCAGCGGACCACGGCCGTGATGATCTCGTATGCGGTTGACCAGCGTCAACGCGGGCCGGTGCGAGCGCAGACAGGCGATAATTCGGCTCGTCGAAACCTTCCAAAACGGAGCCACCAAACTCGGTTGGCCGCCACCGACGTGCAAATCGTTCAGCAGCAACGCGAGCACCGCCGGTTTCGCCTCATTCTGCTCGGCGAGCTTCAGGGGGGACCCACGAAACCGATCACGAACCGCTTTTTCCGCCGCATCGATCGGCTCCTCACCATCAAGGGGTGACCGCGTCCTCAAACTCACCGCGAGCAGATAACGAAGGCGCCGAAACGCCACGTCTCGGTTGCGATGCTGATTCCGCTCCTCAGTCGCCTCCGCAGTGATTTCAGCGGGCCGAAAAGTGATGAAAACTCCCGAAGCGGTCCGATTACGGTGCTGGCCACCGGGACCACCACGGGCCTGCGTTCGCACCTCGCACTTCTTGAGCAAATCGTCCAGATCCCAGACCGCCGGATGCGGTGATGTCACTGTTGGCAAATCCAACCGTTCCTGCTCAGCAGGCATCGCCGGTTTGGTGTCCGATGGTCGATCAGACGCGGGATTTTTCGAGCGAGATGACTCAGACATAAAACGATCTCCTGCGACCAATTTATACGAGGAGGCGTTTGCGAAGAACACAACGCGTCGACAACCGCCGATGATCCTCGCTCGCGAGGGACTCTCGCAAACGAGTGATCATCCGGCCTGATCGACGCCTTTTGTTCTCACACGCGATCAACCAACGATTCAGTCAGTCGAAAGTTGGACGTAATCGCTGTGCTTGGCACCGTCGAGGCATGCTTCGATGATTTTACGACCGTGTGCATCGAGATCGTCCACCAGGAAGTTGCGAATTTGTTCGTGGAAGAACTCCGTCAAAATCCGAGCACCTTCGTCGTAGGCTTCTTCGCCTACTTCCGGTTGCGATTGCACCTGCAGGAACCAGTGACCGATCGTCTGACCTTCCACCTGAAGTGTCTTGAGAGTTTGCCCTAACAGTGGACAACGCGAATCGACGACCTTGTCGGTCGGAAACTCCGATGTCCCGCGACGCGACAGGTACTCGCGAGCGATCCACTGCGGAGCAAAACCTGTCTCCCAGCAACCGATGTGTTGGTTCGGAGTCAGAATGAACATCGTATCAGGCGTGTTCATGATCTGGTGTAGAAGAATGTTCGCTTGGTCAACGCGGCGCCCCGTGGCAAACGGCCAATACGAACCCACACCCTCACTGCTCATCCCCTGCGTATCGACGATCGAAGGGTTCCCATGGCCACGCGGGGCGACCAACCGCCACAACCACGCCAACGACGGAGGCAGCAAGTGGAAGATGCCCATGATCCCGTAGGTCGGGTTCTCGCGGGTGCATGGCGGGCAGCGCACTCCAAAGCTGCGAATGTCGACCTTCACCGGGTCGTTCACGATGCCGGGATATTTACTGCGTGGGAACACCAAACGAGGGTTAGGGCAAGGCCGTCCCGGGGCATCCTCGATATGTTCCCAAATCAATGCGGTCGAGCCTGGTGTTGCGTCAATGTTCAAGAACAGCAACGGGTCGTCGGGGTGAATTGTCAACCGTTCGAGGTGCGGGTCGGTTCCGTATCGCGTGATGTGGTTCACCCGAAGGAACCAAGAGTGTTCCGCGTCGGTGAGAGTGAGCTTCTTCTCTCGCGAGTTGGGATCTTGAAAATCAGGATGGCACAACGCCATGTCATCGGTAACCGGTCGCAGAGAACATCCCAAAGGCAGTGTCACGTGTCGCGGTTCACCCGAGACCGTGTTTTTGCCCAACAGCAACCGACCATCGGACTCGCGATGCATCTGCTCGAGCATTTCGCTCTTTCCGCCACCGCTGGCCCCCTCGTGCATGATCGTCACGGTGTTGTCGTATGGTGTCACGACCTGGACGGTGCTGCAGTGTGCCGTCGTCCAATCGTTTTTCTCACCCAGAGTCAGCAACATGCCGTAGACGCCCTTTTTCGCCGACGGGCCTGGATACAAGTTGTAGCTGTATAGCTCGTGCAACTCGTCCCGACGATTGTGCACGACGACTTGTTTGCCATCGAAGTGCGAATGCCGAAACGGCGGCGCGATGTAGATGATCGCAGAATGGAAATAGTCGTCACCTTTCGCTTCGATCTCTTCGACAGGAATAATCCCCTGTAGCATCGCCAAACCCAACGCGAAGAACCCTGCGTTGGCAGGGCAAATCGCAACGGCGGGCAACCCCTTGCCGCCACGACCGGCGTCAAAGAAGAAACAAGCCAGATCCTGAGTCTTCAACCAATCAAACGTCTCCTGACGCAGGTCGTCGAACTCGCCTCCGAATCGTTTCTGGTAGGTCATCTTGTCGGTGGCACGATCATCGGCGATCACCATGCACTCAGGATCGCGCCGCCTCATGTACTCTTCCAAGTAGTTTGCGCTGACGCCATTCTTCACCCGGCAAACTTTCGCTTCCGGCCGGAACGTTCCGTCGACGTCATAGCCCACCGTAAAGTAGCCTTGATCGTCCATCTGATCGGCGGGCACGGCGGCCTCCACCAACTCTTCAACCGAGCTGAAAAAACGAACCGATTTCGCCTCTTCCAAGACCACCTCTGCTGATCGAGAGAGCGAAACCTTGGGCATGTGCGAAGCCAACATAATCTGTACTCCATCTGGGATACGTAGTGAGGTCGATGTTCCGCCAACGGCCGGATTCTACGAAATTTCATAGCAACACGACAGCAGACGTCACGACACCGAAAACGCGAATCTCTTGTCGTGTTTCCCCCGAGTTGCGCCGAAAACGCACATATTCCCAGGGAACCACGCACTTTTTGAAAGAACCAAATGGTGGACGCTCAAACTTAGCGTTCACTTCGCCGCACCCCGGTCGGGGAGCTACGTCTTCTCAGCGCCTAGTTCCGGCACGTTTTCGCTCCACGCACACAATCGTTCGACGTTTACCTGACGTTTGTCGGGGATGGGATGCAGCATGCCCTGCAGTACGATGCGCATCTCGGCAGTGATATTGAGTTTGGGCCACGTCTCCGAAGGCATCGCGGCTCGTTTCTGCTCGAGCAGATTGACCGGGTCACGATCTTGAAACAGTCGCCGACCTGTCAACAACTCCGCGATCATGCAACCGAGCGCATACCAATCCGAACTCGCCGTGACCGCGTCACCGCAGAGCTGTTCGGGTGCCATGTAGGCGGGTGTCCCCTTAATATAAAGATCGGATTGATCCTGATCTAAGTCCTGACACAGTCCAAAATCCGCTAGCGCCGCCCGGCCTTGCCGGTCTAGCAAAACGTTCTCCGGCTTCACGTCGAGATGCACAACGCGTTGAGCATGAGCGTGCTGCAGCCCGCACGCGATCTGTCCGACCAGACGACGCGCCGTCGGCTCTCCCAAACGACCATGTTGCCGAAGCGCGCGTCTTAAATCAGTCCCGTCGAATAATTCCAGCACAAAGAAACGGGTCCGCACGTCCACAAACGAATCGTACACCTTCACGACGTTGCGGTGTCGCAGGTTTTGCAACACCTCCGACTCTCGGTGGAACAGATCCACCACAGCCGAGTCGTGCACGAAACGGTGCCGCAACATCTTGAGTGCAACCGGTCGCCTCTCCTCATCCTCGCGATACCCTTGGTAGATGACGCCCATCCCGCCGCGGCCGATGCAACGCGTGAGGCGGTAACCTCCGAGCGTGCGACCGCACAACGCGTCGACCTCGCGGCTGCCGAGTCGGTCGCTGACCAATTGGCTTAACGCGATTTCGATCTCGGGGTAATCTTCTCGGAGTGTCGCAAATGCTTCTGCACTCAGCGTCATCGTTTGCACGTCGCCACTGGCAATGACCGTCGCGGTGCATGTCTGACCGCTCAGCAACGACATCTCGCCGACAACACTTCCCGGCCCACACCGGTCGAGCACCTCGGTTTTACCGGCTTCCGATTGCTTATGAATTTCCAACTGCCCGGCGAGCACGATAAACAGCCCCTGCGTCGGCTCGCCTTGTTCCATCACAGCGTCGCCTTGGACAAACCGGCTCTCGGTAAAAGACGCTTCGAGTCGCTCGGCCACCGTTCGCTCGAGGCCCGCAAAAGTTGGGCAGTCAATCAGCGCGTGCCGCGCCGTCCGAATGGAGGGCAACCGTCCGTCGCCAAGAAACGACGACTCATCTGGTCCCGGCATCACGACATCAAACGGGCAAATTTTCGAAAGGGAACTCATCAACGATGATTCGCTTTGCCGTGTCCGCAGTTGTCCATCGAGAGCCAACAGTTCTGCAAACATCTTCGACTTCAGCTTCGCCGGCGCCTTTTCTACCCAACGGCTGAGTGACTCTCGCCCGCCCGAGAGCAGCCACGCGATTTCGAACTCATCACACAACTGATCCACCGTAGCGAAATCGTCTGGCGTCAATTTCTCTTCCCCTGCCACGGTCCACTCTTTCTCATTGAGATACAACTCGCCCTGTCACTCTCGGCGGCACGCTCAGATTCACAGTGCGATTGATGCACCGACAAAGCTCACCGCCAACGCCCCCATTCCACCGAACCTGACGCCCCCCGAGCGTCGCGTCTAAGAATACTCTATCATAGCGATCGCATGGCGATGCCCTGACACGGACAGCGAATGTGATTGGGGCACAGTCATCTCCCGCGGAACGTTCGGAAGCGAAGCTCCGCGTCCAAGGGAACTCCACGACCGAAAAAGGCAAAGCCTGACTCGCAAACACGCTCGACTCTGATCGGCCGGGTGACCACAATTGCGAGGAAGAACGTGATGACCACAACGAGTGACCAGGTTTGCAATGGAAGTGGAAGAAGATCTATCGACATGGATCGCCAATCTCAAAAAAGGCGACCCTCGAACCCAACAGGAAATCTGGGACGCGTATTTCGCGAGACTCGTCGCCATGACCCGCAACAAATTGCGGGGATCGCGTCGCCGTGAATTCGATGAAGAGGACATCGCGATCAGTTCTTTCAACAGCCTGTTCCGCGCGATCGAAGAAGACCGCGTGACTCAATTGGATGACCCGTCCGACCTGTGGAAACTGCTCGCGGTGATCTCGGCGAGAAAAATCTCTGCCCAATATCGCCGGCAGGCCGCTGCCAAACGCGGCAGCGGACGGGTGCGAGGCGAATCCGTTTTCATCGGTGCCGACGACACGGTGAAACCAGGACTCGAACAAGTTCTCGGCAGCGAACCGTCACCGGAGATGGCATTAAAAGCCGCCGAGTCGATTGAAGAACTGATGGAACGGCTGCCGGACCCGAACCTTCGCCGCATCGCGTGGTTGAAGTTCGAGGGCTATTCGAATCAAGAAATTTCCAAAACGATGAATTGCGTCGAGCGAACGATCTCGCGAAAAATCGAACGCATCCGCTGCCTCTGGACTCATCACGTGGAAGCCTCCGCGTAAACCGCGCCGACCGGCTCGACACGTTGTTGTTTGCGTGGCCCTTTGTTGATTCGATCCTGCAAGTCACAGGTCGTCACGCGATGTTCCCTCGCCGGCTAGACTCCGATCAGGTCACAAACCGCTTGCCAAATATCACGCCATGCCGGACGCGGTGAAAGATGCACGACCGTCTCGCACCGCAAACCTTCTAAACGCGGAATCGACTCAATCGGAACATCAAACGAGTTTGGAAGATCACAAACCGCCTGATAGTTCTGCTGGTCAACGGCATTGCTATTGGCATTCGCCGAGTCAGCGTTCTCGGACATGTCGTTGGCATGCAGAGGTGACACTGCCGATACGGTTGATCGAAATACCTTCGCGTGTTGCCCGGGTACCCGAAACCGCACGTCGCATCCCACATGCACGTCATGCTGATCGGACGCGTCCATGGCGAGAGACAGTTGCATCCGATTGGAACTCGCGACCCGGCACCACGTGATTCGGTCGCTCGCGGCATGCCCCACCGCGGGGAATAATTCCATCGGGTTTCGGTGAGCGTTTTCTTGCGCCATCGCCAAATCCTCGGAAGGCAACACAACACCATCGACTGGCGAAACCACTTCGAGACTTCGTTGCCGGTTTGTCAACTCTTCCCGTTTAGCCGAAACGGAATTCAACGCCGCATCCAACACGTCCCAATGCAACTCCGGTGCAACGGAAGGTTTTCCGTGTTGGCGACTGCTCGGGGACGTTGATGCAGACGAAACACGTCCCGATTGCAACGACGCGAGTCTCGCCACACGTGAGCGATGTTCTAGAACACGGGCTTGTCCGCTCGTCGCGATCACTTCCAAAGCCAATTCCGCATCAGCCACGCGAGCGAGAACTTGCCCGGATCGAACGCGGGTGCCGACCTCTGCGTTTACCGCTGTGATTGTTCCGCGAAGAGGCAGGTAGACGTTGTGTGTGTCTCGACAACGCAGGACTCCTTCTACGTGGCGGTAGCGTGGCAGTGGCACGCACAACCCGGCAATCATTAAGGCGATCGTTGCGAGCAATATCCCCCGGCGTCGAACTTTGGAAACAGACGCCCACGCCCCTTTTCCGCTCCACATGAAATAGCCTCCTGTCACCTTTTTCCAAACGATCCGCATCGCCGAAAAAGTTAAAAGCGTTGCCGCCAAACGCCATGCACCCCAACGGTCAGCCAAACTCAGCAGCATCGCGGCAATCGCTAGGGTTAGAACAACACGATACAACGCCGCGGCAATGTGATACCCCATCATCGCCCACTCGCGAACGCCGAGTCGGTACCACCGGGACACCGGTTCGACCAAGACTCGATGCCAAGCACGACGGGCTTCGGTTCGCAGGTTCGTGCTGTCGACCAAATCGCTAAGAATGAAATACCCGTCGTACCGCATCAATGGATTGGCATTGAACAGGATCGTGCTCACACCACACACCAACACGATGTTCATTGCCGCCAATTGCACTTCGGTGGACCCCGACAAAATCCACACCCAAATGGCGAGTACACACAATACGCCCTCCGCCATGATCCCGGCCGCCATCACCGCCGCCCGCCGCATCGCGTTGGGTTGCCGCCACACTTCGGTGACATCGACATAGGGACACGGCATCAAACACAGCACCCAAATACCCGCAACGCCACACCGGGATCCCAGACGCCGACAGGCGATCGCGTGCCCGAGTTCATGAATTGCTTTCGTGACGACAAAAATCGCACCCACCGTCAACGGCCGGAGCGACTGCAGGTAGGCCGACAGCGTCGGAATCGATCCACTCCAACTGTCCCATCGCACGAGGATCATGAAGATCCCGATTATCGCAGCGGCGAACCAAAACAAAACGGCCTTGAGAGAGAACACGAGGTCACTCCATCGAACCAATCGTCGAGCGACCGGGTCGATAGAAGCAATCGGTACCCGTATCGACAACAACGAGAAGGCCGCGTTGAGTCGTGTCGCGGATCGACTCTCGGTCCATCCCGCCTCGTCGGCTTGTTGCCACAACTGCGAGTTGCCGTTTGACGTAGCGAGTGCGTCGCTATGCCGGTCACCCGACGATGCATTCGGAGTGCTTCGGTTTTGTTCACGGAGTCCCTGCCAAACCGCTTTTTTAATCCGCGCAAACCGTCCGCCAATGTCATCGACGACCACCAAATCGCGGTCGCCGGACAACGGCGAGACGTGCAGATCCCGACGAAGCGACGCGCCGCTCATCGTCGCAGTTCCAATCCCAAGCCTTGCTTTCGACGTGCGATGTCGACCTCGGAACAGTGGATCTTCATCGTGACTTCCATTCCCGGTGCGAGCTGCCATCCGTCGGCAACATTTCCTTCGCCTTGCTGTGGTATTCGATTGCCGACATGGCGTCGGTTCTGCACTTCCGCATGCAAACGAAAGCGGTTGCCCGGCAGTCGCGTCGGGTCCACCGAAATGACTTTGCCTCGCAATGCTTGTTCGGAAACAGAAGCCGCACTCGCGTTCAATGACGAGCTCGGCGAGCGGGCAACGCTGTTCGTTTCGGCGGCCCAATGAACCGTCACCGGCAAACCGACGCACCGAGATGGATCGAGCCGATCGGCATCGACCAACGCATGCAGATGCAGAACTGCCGCGTCAGCGATCGTCACCAACGGTTCACCTTCATGAGCCCATTCACCCAATTCCCGATGAACGTTCAGTACGATTCCATCGATCGGGCTGACGAATTCGAGTTGTTTGAGTTCGTGATCGATCATCGCTAAGTCAGCCGCTCGGAGCTGCATATCGATCTCGTCTTGGCGTCGTTTTTTCTGGGCACGGGCCAACTCCAACTCCGCTCGCTCGACCGCCAACTTCATTCTCCGAAGTTGATTTCGTGCCACCGCACCACTCACACGATCACTCGCCGCTTGCCCGTCATCGAGTTCCGCCTGTGCTTCGGCCAACGCGGTTTCCGCATACTGGATTTCGACATAGTCATTCAGCATCAACCGCGCCGACTCGTACCGAAGTGCCGCCGCACGCCGGCGGATCACCAACGCGGTATCGTCGAGTTTTGCAATCACCTGGTCGCGTCCAATCCACTCGTTTTGTCGGGCATTGAGTTCAGCAACCGGTCCGCTTTGCCGGGCGGGTACGTCCACTTTTCCTGCGAACTCAACAACAACATCTCGAACCACGACCGTATCGTCTGCCCCGATTCGGGTAGCAGGAACAACAACGGGAACCATCGTGGCGGTCACGAATACAAGCGACATCCATGCCTTCATAGGTAGACTCCCACGCGAGTTTGCACCCAATTGATAACGTCTTCGAAGAGAAACCATCCGAGCGAAGTCTGGCCGCACCGGATCGCAACGCGGGCGGGTGTTTCCGTCAACGGTTGATCGCCCAATTTCGGCGCCGCATCCAACGTCAGTCGCAAGACAACACCCGGCGTTCCGTCTACCGGATCAGCCACGACGGGGCCGAACCGATGCGGTGTTGCCGATTGCGAACGTCCCGGTGCCCAACGCGTCGAAACATCTGCGGTGAGGCAACTCGCTTCCATCGCACCGTCGACTCGAGCGACACGACGCTGGGGAATGGTCGCATCGACCACCCAAGTTGTGTTTTCGGCGATCACGTTGAGAATTGCATCACCGCGTTGCAGCGGTCTGCCGGCGAGACGTTCCCGCAACCGCCATGCATCCACCCGTCCGTCGCGTCGCGCACGGAGGATCAAGTCGGCTTCGCTCTTTGCAATCAGATCGAGTTGTTGGTCGATCGCCGCGATCTCTTCGATAATCTCCTGGTCGCTTTGCAGTTCGACCGAACCGCTCGTCATGTTCCCCGACGACACCAACGCATGATTGAGTTGATCACGGCGTTGGATCAAAACGGCCCGACGTCCGAGCAACGTCGTCTTGCGTTCGGTCAAGTCGCGTGAAACCAATGTCGCGAGCAAATCGCCTGCCGAGACGGTCTGACCGTGGATCACATGGAGAGTCTCAACCGTCGCGTTGGTCGACGCATGATAAGTATCCAATTCCAACGGCCGAATCAAACCGGTGGCGGGAACCAAAGAAGGGATCGGCAAACAAAGCAACAACGTTGTCGTGAGCGCGATCGCGACGATCAAGCCCGCACGTCGCCGCGCCGCCGAATAGATTGCTTTCGCCCGTCCGTGCCTCGCCTGCGAGTCCTGCAGCGCAACCGTCGACTCGTCATCTTCTGCCGAAAGTCGGCTCCACCATCGACCAAACGGGATTGTTTCAACCCGGTGCGCTGCCATCCATGCTCGATGCCCGCCAACCAGCAACCGTTCGATCACCATACGGATTTCCGTAGGCAATTCCGATTCCTGCCGCGACGCGTTGATCGGATCGAAAAGGACCAAACGCCATTTTGAGTCGAGCCGATCTGTCACCACCCATCGCGGCGTGACGGCGGATCGGTTGGCTTGCTGTTCGTCCGCAGCGGACGCCTCTCGCCGGTCACCACCACGTCGTCGATCGTTTTTCAATGAGGCATACGCCAGCGTGCCGCGTCGATTCAGTGCAATCCCGACGGCCGCGCGAATCTCGTCGGCTGACTCGCTGTGTTGATTGATGCGATCGACAAAACTAACCGCAACTATTTGGGGACGTCCTCGGTCAACTCGGCACAAGGCAACGCGCGGAAACCCCGTCAATCGTGCCACTGAATCCACCCATGCGGACTCAATCGCACGTGTCGCGGTCAACCGTGCGAGTCGCTCGCTCGCGTTGTGACACTCCTGAAGTATCTTCATCTGCCTCGACAGTGATCGAAGGCGATCCGCCCTGAGGTACTCGCCCGCGAGGTCGCCCATCTGCGCCAAAAAACGCAGTGACCCACGTTGACTCGCGGGGCTTCCTCCCGGTTCGAGGAACACCTCGATCAGCAGGTCAGGAAGGGTTGCCGACGGGTCGGCCAAGACAGGCACGATCGCCGCCGGGTTCTCCGCCGGGTTGGCAGGAACGTTCTGGTCCGACGCACCGGGCGTGGCAGGAACAACCACCGGTTCGTTCTGTCCCGCGATTTCGAGCAGCAATCGATCATGCACCGCCATCGCGGTATCGTCGAATTGCAAATCGGTTACTGTGCCCAGACGATGTTCAACGCGGTAGGAGTGCACCGCGGGATGAACGTCCGCCGGTTGCGGCGTTTCATCGTCGACCGCTCGCCAAATAACAACCCCGTGGGCGGCCATCGCACGCATCACGCGATCGGCGAGAAACCGCAGGTATTGTTCGCGGCCGTCTTGGCTTCTACGTGCAGCAGCAACCTCGCGAACGATCTGCGAGATTTCTTGCCGGGCCTGGTCCAAACCACCTCCGCGCGGTCGATTTGGCTCGATTGCAGGCGATCGACCGACGCCGGAAGGCGCACCAGCCGATGCACCGGAGGATGCTTCCGACATCCCCGGCGTGAAGAGAAACGGTTCGCTGGCGACGGTCGTCGTCACGACACAACCATGTTCCGAATGAGTGCGAAACGAGTGAGAGGACTCCCCGGAATGGTTCCTACCGGGCAGCCCGAGCAGATGCTAGTGCCAACGCGAAGACGATTGCCCGCGTCGTCCCATTTGGGAATCCAACACGGCGGGATTCGAAGACATCGAACCGGATGTTTCAGCTTGAGGCGTCGCCGCAGAGTAACGTCCGCTCGCGAGGACCGATGGCGGTGCCCACGTTGGCGTGCTGGCACGCTGGGTCGACGACGCTCCGTTGTTGTTGATCGTGCTGGCCGCAACGCGATCGCCGGGAGGTAGATTTTCGATCTCGGTTTGCGGGCTGCTCATGCGGTCCGTTTCCGGTTCGGCGAGTCCCGCCGCGCGTCGGTGATACCAACCGCTTCCGGAATCCGATTCGCTGATTCGACCACGATCGTTCGCGGCGACCAAATTACGATTCAAACCTTTTGTCCGACTCGCCGGCGTTGCAGCGGCGAGAGATGTCGCCGGTGCGGGACGTGCCGGTGTTGCCAATGCGTCGTTGCGGGATGGTTCACGTGATGCGACCGATGCCTCGGGACCGTTGCCGTGACGCGGTGTTGCTTTGACAAATTGAGCGACCGGCCCACTGCCCGCCTCGACCCATGACAACCAGTACTCCTGCAATTCCGCCAACGAGTCGTACCCGTAGTGTTTCTGCACGTTCGCGGTCCACGACCGACTTTGCATGTAGTCTTCGAGGAAGGAAATAAACGTTTTTGGCCCCTGCTGCGCGATCAAGAACTGACACACCGAGTAGCCTTGGGCGTACATCGGCAAGACGTCCGCGGGATATTCCGTCAATAGGAACAGACGATTCATTGCGATCCCACGTCGCGAAGAGAGAAACTCACGCAGCTTCGCTTCATGTTTGGTGCGTTCGGACTCGTGCTCGACCGTGGTACAAATCCCTTCGTCCGCCCAACGTGGCAGGGGGCGGCCGAAATAGGTTGCCAGAACCGTGTGAGTGACTTCGTGTGGCAACACACTGTCCAAAATCCGCTCGGGCGTTCCGATGACTTCCATTTGAAAGTCACGCACCGGTGCGGGGTTGTAGGTCGTTACTCCTTGGGCGGCGAGGTTTGGCCCCGCGACCACGCGAACCGGACACGGTGCTGGCCAAGGTGGCAGTTTGGAACCGGTCCAATAAGTCGCGAGTTCGTCACGGTAGCGTTCCGCGGCGTCGCCAACCGATTTCGCGAGCTGCGGCGTCGGGGCTTCGATGATGAAGTTCCGCGTGCGAAAGTTCGCCGCGTGTAGCGTGGTGTTCGTCGAAACGACGCTCAGGGCTGCGAGGCAAACGAACCCGAACAAGCGAGAAAAACACCGCGGGAAGTAGACCCTGGAGCTTCGCCCCGGAATTCCCCCCGACTCAACAGGGGCGCAGACCGAGAGGGGGCGTTGGGCGTTGGCATCCATGCCTTTTGACTCCATCGAAGCGTTCGTCGTCGACCGGTGAATCGTTCACCATAGGCGTCGAGCGGGAAGTCTAGGCAAAAGAGCCACGCCACCGATACCCGGAAAATACCCAGAGTTTTCATAGTGAAACTCGTGCCAAATCAAATTAACGAATACTCTCGTCGACAAAACGAACCCCAAAAAACAATCTGATGGCCCCAAACCCTGTCCCGGGGCGGTCGCGCTTTCGCCTCCGTTTCGCTCGATCTCCCGTGAAACTCGTTTAATACGTTGTCGGAAAGTTTTCCGGGTGGCTTTCCGCGTACAATTAGCCAATGCCGGGCGAACCACTAAGAAACGTCACGCACGGCGCGGCCCCACCGAACCGATCCATTCCCGATACCGACCGGAATCATGATTCTCATTGGCACCATGAACTTGACGCGTACTCGCGAGAGGGGCGAATTCTATTGCCCGACGTGCGGTGCCACGCGGTCGTACAGGCTACGCGCGAGACGCCCGTTCCTGACACTTTATTTTATCCCCACGGTTCCCATCGGCGCCGCCGAACTGTTTATCCAGTGCGATGATTGTCGTTCGAGTTGGGACGAATCCGTCCTCGAAATGGACCAAGCGGCTCATCAACTGGTCCAGGAGGAGAAGTTCCGCGACGAGGCAATTCGTTCAGCGGTACTGATCACTTTGGTCGACGACAACGTCAGCGAGCCGGAAATCCAATCCCTGCTTGAACTCTCCGACGTCCTCTTTGACCGACCCATCGACCGGGAAGAACTCGGACGGCTTTGTTCAATCGCACGCCAAGCCGGAATTCAGGCAAACAACTACGTGTTGACGGTCTCAAAGCGATGGACCATGCAGCAACGTCTGCTCGCCTTGCAAGGAATGTTCCTCGCGGCAACTGCGACCGAAGAAGACGTGAGCCCCGAGAAACTCAAAATGCTGCAGTCGATGCGTGACCTACTCGAATTGACCGACCAAGAATTTGAAGTCGCGATCGACGACGCACTCAACTACGACATTGCCTAACGGCAAAGCCTCCGGCGACGATCCAGCTCGCAAACGCAATCAACAGCGTCGGAATGTACCACCAGGGATCGTACTCAAACGAAACTCTCCATCGCCCTGGCGGACAGACGAACCCCTGAGAGAGTAAATCAACCGAGAAGACGTCTCGTTCGATGAAGTCACTCTCACTCGAAGGAGGCGTTAAGCGAACCCGCCAATTCCCA
>JBICHZ010000449.1:0-9111 GCA_043101355.1 Rhodopirellula sp. JB044 | reverse complement strand
TCGGTGCGCGTCAGCCTTCGCAGCGAATCGACCGGTGGAATTCGTGGTGCCTCGGCGGCTCTCGCGTCAAGGATACGCCCGAGGTGTTTGGTGATATTTTGGTATTCGTCGATCGACGGGCGGTCTGCGTCGGCCGGGGGCATTTGCCGCGACGCGATGCGTTTGAGGGTGGTTTCCCATTTCGCGAGTGCCGCTGAGTTTTCCGAAAAGGCTCCGGCGGCGGGCGAGTTCACTGTTTCATTGTCTGACTCCCAATCGACGTCCGACAGAGGAACCGATTCCAGGTCGAGGTCCGCGATCGCATCCGCCTGATTGTGGCAATCCATGCAGTACTGGTCGATGAACGACTCCACCTGCTCGAACGAGTCAGCCTGTTCGTGTCGTTCTGCCTGCGTAGTCTCCGCGGCCATGCCGAACCCCGGCGTCGTCAGGACCCACAGCGTGAGGACACGTCGAATTTCCCGAATAAACGTCACCGTTGTCAAAGGAATCCTAAAAACCATCCTAAAACCCGTATATCTGGGATCGATCTGACTATTTTCGAGGGGTGGTAATCCATCGCGGGTTACCTTTTCGCGTCAGGCGGGCTTTTCGCATTGGGAGGGGCATGACATCCGCGGGTAAGCCTACGCGATCGCTCAATCGGGCAAAGCGTGTAGCAGCATACCGCTTCCTTTGATCCGCAGAAACAATTCACCACCTCGCCGCATGATCGCGGGAGCGTTTTCATGTCCACACTAGAAGCCCCTCAGGTCGCCGCCCCGGCACGTTCGCCTCGACTGTTCCCACTATACCTGACTCCGTTCGAAGAATACATGTTGTGGGACGATCGGGCGGATTTTCCGATGACGTTCGTCGTCAAAATGGAGTTCGACGGTAAACTCGATCGCAATGCCATCACTCAGGCACTCGGGTTGGCACTGCAGCGACATCCGTTGTTGCAGGCGATCGTTAAACCGGCCAAAGGCAATCGCGATTGCTGGGTAGCGGCGCCGGATCCGGAAGTCAAAATCTCTTGGGGAGAGATCGATGAACCTTTGGAGTTGCCCCGCGGTGAGTTCATCGATTTAAGATCCGAGGTTGGCCTGCGAGTTTGGATTCGCACCGCAGATGATCGCTGCGTCGTCACCACGCAGTTTCATCATGCGACGTGTGACGGTATCGGTGCGTATCAGATGCTCGGCGACTGGTTGTGGCATTACGCCAACCTCGTGGGGCAACCGATTGAGACGCCGTTGCCCGAGTTCGATCCGTTGCAACTGAGGATGCGAGTCAAAGCGTCGTACAATATCGAGCGTTATCGGCGAGACGATGGCAAGATCGAGTTCGATCGATCAGAAGCATACAAGCTGGCGATCCAAACGATGCGCTCGCTCGCTCCAAAGTCGAAGCGAAAAGGTTCGCCGGCCATGCAGTCGGATAGGCAGGCCGGACAAGAATCCGACGCGAACCCCGAATCGCTGTTTCCCGGACTGTGCGATTTCGAGTTTGACAAGAAACGATTCAAACAACTGCGGCATATCGCTGAGGCACGCGGACAATCGACTAATGAGCTGCTGATTCAACAACTGCTCGTTTCGCTCAACAGTTGGAATACTGAACAAGGCGATGGCGACGGTGGCCAGTTTTGCATCATGATGCCAATGGATCTGCGAGAAGCCGACACGCGTTTGACGACCGCCGCAAACTTAGTGACGTACGCCTTGATCCGTCGACCAACACGCGAATGTGTCGACTCGCCGGAGTTGATCGATTCATTGTCACAGGAACTGTTAAGGCTGAAGCATACTCGTCACACGACACCGTTCATGAATGTGATGGCGTTCTTAGTAAAATTGCCCACTTGGCTGAAGCGAGGCTTTGCCGGCCACCGCCGCTTGGCCACCGCGATCGTGTCCAATACCGGTGATCCGACGAAGCGGTTCAGTGTTTCCTTCCCGAGCGAAAAAGGAATGTTGAAGGCGGGCAACTTGCGGATGACCGATATCAATGGTGTGCCGCCCATGCGTCATGGGACACGCTTAACCATTTCTGTTTTCACTTACCGCCGTGTGTTGAAGATCTGTTTGCGATGTGATCCGAAGGCGTTCAGCGTGGCCGAGTCTCGCGAGTTTCTCGCTCACTACGTCGCCTCGATCGAAAGGCTCATTGCCGAGGCATCGGCTTAGGCAGAGTTGAAAACTGGCAATACGCTGTTCTTTTTGAACGCAACGTTCGGCGCTGGATATTCACGACCGCTGTTGCATCACGACCGCTGTTGCACGGCACCGGTGCGAGTGGTGCTTCTCTCGTTTCTTGCGGGATGAGGCTGTTGGGATGTGAAAATGCGTTTTTGTTGTCCAGGCAGATTGCTTAGCGAACATCCCCGACGTCAGGTTGCTCCGTTTTTTGTGGATGACGGCCGGGAACGCTCCGCTGCCAACTCGTAGCGAAAGCCGCCAACGGTTTGTCGATTGAATGCCGTTGAAGCTCACAACGGTCGCCGATCACTCCGAGATCGGTTCCCAAGCTAAGCTCCGATCAGGAGGTGATCGGCGATACTCATTAAGTCGGCAATCCGCTAGGGCTTTCGGCGTCGTAGAAACTATCCCGAATCTCAAGGTAAAGCCGCAATCAAAAAAGGAAGCTCGTGCAGACCACCTGTTTCAGCATCTTTTGTGCAGATGTTCCGCGCCAAAATGTACAATGTGAGCGTTGTGTCCACCCATGCGGCGGGTATGCTGTCCGCATGTTAACGTGATCTGTTGTGGTTTCAGCGATGTGATTAACTCGATAAGGCGTCAACTGTAGGGGTATCGTGGACGTGGATCAGAAGGTGCGGGAGAATTCGCACGACGACAGCAAGCATCCTCGCTGGTTGGGGCTGTCCGTTATCGTCGCATTGGTCGGGCTCGACCTCGCGTTCGATCTACCGCTGCTGGCGACCAACGGAATTCTGGTCGTGCTGTTGGGAGGGATCTTTCAAGATCGTGAGCAGCGGGTGCTGGCATTGGCCGGAGTGATCTTGCTGGCAGTGGATAGCATTGCCCAGGCGTATTGGCATCAGGCCGTGCCATGGTTTCGTATCTTGGTCGCCTTGATTTGCTTTTGGATGTGGTATCGGTTGCGACAGTCGGCCGCCAAACAGGTCGGTAGTGCGGTACAAAACAATCAGCAGGAAGACCATCTTCAGCAGGTAAATGTGCGGCCAACGGCGACGCACCGAGAGAGCGTCACCGCCCGCCCGCTCGATGTCGGTTCGCAGCCCGAAGAGGCTTCGGACGAAGCGACATCCTCTGGGGTCGGGTGCCATCTGACTGGGTTTTCCAGTGGTAACACCGATGAAAGTTCACTCGTGTTGGTTGATCCGGATCGCAGTCCTCGAACCGACCGCATGCATCCCACGTCCATGTTGGTCAGGTTGATCGACACGGGAGTGTTTTCGCGAAGTGAGTGCGAAGTCATCACGTCAATCCTGAACGACGCTCCCAACTTGGAATTGGGACTGCAGCGATGTGTTCTGTATGGAAAGTTGACCGGGTTCCAAGCCGATTGCATCGCCGACAATGCTGAACGTCGTTTGCGAGTCGGTCGCTACACACTGCAAACCGAACTGGGAAGCGGAGGAATGGGAACGGTCTACCGCGCGTTCGATCGAGAACGAAACGAAGAAGTCGCGCTCAAACTGTTTCAAAACCTCGGGCGACATTTACTTTTCATTCGTCGCGAAATGTCCGTCCTGCAGGAGTTGGCGCACCCAAACCTCGTGACCGCGTATGAGGTCGGGGACGCGGATGGTTTTCATTACATCGCAATGGAACTGCTTAAGGGTGATAACCTTTTTCGTATCGTGAAACGCGACGGTCCCTTCGACGAAGCCACCGCACTGGAATCCGTTCATCAAGTTGCTCGGGCGATGCAGCATATGCACGATCGTGGTGTCGTCCACCGGGACATCAAACCGAGCAACGTGATGCGATTAGAATCGGGACGTTACAAACTGATGGATGTGGGCATCTGCCGACCATCGGGGACGTTGTGCGAATTCGATTCGTTCGATCTCGGGGACGCAAGTACGTATGGGACGATCGGTTATGCCGCTCCCGAACAACTCGACCGAGAAGGCAAGGTTGACTATCGATCGGACTACTACAGTCTCGGTAGCTTGCTGTTCTTTTTGTTGACCGGGCAGTGCTATCTCGAGGGAGGATCCCTGCGGGAGCGTTTGCATTTGCTGTTGGTCGAACGTCGTAAGCGTGACTTGTCGCTATTTGGCTTCTCGCCGCGCGTCACTGATCTCTTGCAGAAACTTTTGCAATACGAACGAGAGGATCGACCGCAGAGCGACGAGGAGGTTGTAGAGCTATTGCTTGATCACTCGTTTTCGCAAGATGATTGCCGGATCACTGTGATGGTCGTCGAGGACAACCCGACGGACGTTGCCGTCGCCCAGCGGGTGTTGGACCGTTCGAATCACTCCGTCGATTTATTGCATTCGCCGACTTTCGCTGGTTTGTCGCAGTTATTGGAGGATCACCCGGCGGATGCGAATTGTCCCGTCGTGGTCTTGCTCGATCTCAATTTGCCTGATTCGCCGGTGGGGGAAACGCTCGCGGCGATCACGCAGCTCGTCGGAGAACAGATAGGCGTCGTTGCGGTTTCAGGCGATGATTCGACTGCGACGCGACAGCGTTGTTTGCGGGCCGGCGCGATGGAGTTCGTCTCCAAGAACATGGCAGATAGCAAGCAGTTGGAACGCGCTATCTTCACGACCGCGAGTCGGTTGCAAGCTAATCGGCCTCTTCTCTCCAGCGGCACCGAAACGTCTGCCTAGGAAACCAAGGCAGGGCAGCGTTAGGAGGCTTCCCCCGCATTGGCGTTATCAGCCGAGATGCTGCGTTTTGCCTCCGAGATGATTTAAGGCTGCTCAAGAGCGGGAGCTGAGTCGAGCGTTTGACTAGAATCAGCCGTCATCACGCGGCCCAGGGCTGATGACATTGCTTGGCATCAACACGGACGCCGAAGACGCCGGATCGATTCTCTGCGGCCTGCTTGCCTATAGACTACGCCTCGTCGACCCAGCAGCCTTGTTCAGGTTTTTGCACGTTCGCAACGGCTCTGTTACGCGGGTGTGTGGACGCGGTGATAATGTTTTAAGCTCTTGTAGCGTCGCCCCACTAACGCCCCCTTCATGAAAGTCACTACAAGCCCCATGCGTCACCATTTCGGCCTACCTTACGTCAAGTTCTCGCGGTGTTTGCTAGCCGCCATCATCGTGTTTTGGGCATTTTGCTATTCTCCGGTGCACGCGAAGGCGAAACCGAACATCGTATTGATCGTTGCGGATGACGCGGGGTATGCCGACTTCGGTTTTCAAGGCAGCAAGGTGATTCGGACGCCGCATCTGGATAAGTTCTCTGAGCAGAGCATGCGTTTCGAACAGGCCTACGTGACCGCTGCGGTCTGCGGGCCTTCGCGTGCCGGGATTCTGACAGGACGCGACCAACAACGGTTTGGTTTTGAAGAGAATAATGTCCCTGGCTACATGAGCGATTCATGTTTGCCGGACGATGAAATGGGACTGCCGTTGGATCAGATGACCGTTGCTGATCGATTGAAGAAGCTCGGCTATCGAACGGCACTGATTGGCAAATGGCACCAAGGGAACGCGGAACGTTTTCATCCATTGCATCGTGGCTTCGACGAGTTCTATGGTTTTCGCGGAGGAGCAAGGAGTTACTTCGCATTCGGACCGAATAACCGTAACACGCGTAACGAAGATCGTCTCGAAAGCGGGTTGAACGGCTTTGCCGAATCGGATCAGTACTTAACCGACGCGTTTGCAGACGAAACGATCGAGTTCATCCGCCGGAACCAAACCAATCCGTTTTTCGTGATGTTGTCGTTCAATGCCGTTCACAGCCCGATGCAAGCGGAGAAGAATGACCTCGCGAAATTTCCCGAACTCAAAGGCAAACGCAGGACTTTGGCGGCGATGACGTTGTCGATGGATCGAGCCTGTGGACGCGTGTTTGATGCGTTGGCCGAACTGGGGATCGAGGAAAACACGATTGTCGTTTTTACCAATGACAACGGCGGTCCCACGGACAGCAATGCGTCGAACAATGATCCGCTCAGTGGCACCAAGGCGAACCATCTCGAAGGCGGTATCCGCGTCCCGTTTTTAATGCGGTGGCCAGGCGTCACGACTGCGGGATCGGTTTACAAACATCCGATCAGCACGCTCGATCTCTTGCCAACCTTTGTGAGCGCCGCAGGAGGAGCGGTTGAGTCGCTCACCGCGATCGATGGTGTTGATCTGCGCCCGTATGTGACCGGCAAAACGCAATCCCGACCGCACCAAACGTTGTATTGGAAGAAAGAGGCTCGTGGGGCGATTCGTGACGGTGATTGGAAGCTGCTTCGTTATCCAGATCGACCGGCCGAGTTGTTTTACCTGCCCGAGGACATCGCGGAGGTAAACGATTTGGCGGCGGCGAATCCCGAACGCGTGCGAGAAATGTTTAAGGAACTCTTCGAGTGGGAGGTGACTCTCCGGCGTCCGCTATGGCAACTACAACGAAAATATGAAGGCGCCGCGATGCAACGGATGGATGCGTATCGCAAACCGCTCACCCACGTCGACGAGGCACGCTGACACCTTCGGTTGCTCTCTTTTCGAAGAGTGGATCATACCAATAATCCCCATGCTGTAAGATCATTCGCGAGATCTGATACCGCCGACTCGAAAAACACACGCGTGGGAATCCGATAGCATTCAAACGCATCCTCTTCGCTGTGTGGTTATATCTTTGGTGTGATATCCGGCGGAAAGGAGAGGGGCGTTTCGTTTTGTAGGTGTCTGCGAAAATGACAAAAACGAATGGCGTGACTCACTGGATCGAACAGGTCAAAGGCGGCGACTCGCGGGCTGCAGAGCAAATTTGGCAGCACTATTTCGAGCGGTTGGTGCGGTCGGTTCGTCGGCGGATGCAGGGACAGAATCGAGCGGCTCGTGATGAAGAAGACGTTGCGTTGAGCGTTTTCGATAGTTTTTATGACGCCGCTCAGCAAGGACGTTTTCCCGACTTGGCCGATCGGGATGACTTGTGGCATTTGCTGTTGCGGATGGCCGCCCGCAAGGTGGTGGACAAACGCCGACGTGATCAACGCGTTCGACGCGGGGGAAAGGTGGACGTTAGCTCGCTTCAAGCGACGGATAACTCCGACGATCGTTTCATGGATGTGATCGGGAATGACCCCTCTCCTGAGATGGTGCTGATGACGCAAGAAACGATCGAAAGATTTTTTTCGCATTTGGGTGTCGGGCAGCTTCGAGCTTTGGCGGGTGCCAAGTTAGAAGGATACTCAAATGCGGAAATGGCCGATCATTTTGGGTGTTCGGAACGGACGATTGAACGTCGTCTGCACTTGATCCGACAAAAATGCCAACAGGAAATGAACGCTAGCGATGAACATTCGTCAAAAAAACCTACCGGTCGCGGTTCTGCAGCAGATCGATGACAAATGCGAGCAATTTGAAACCGCGTTGCAGAAGGGTGATCCGATTTCGATCGAGTCGGTGCTTGCCGACGTCGAGGATGGGGCGCATCGTCAGCTCCTGCTAGCTGAGTTGGTCGCGTTGGAAATCGATTATCGAACGCGGAGTGGCGAGTCGCCATCGCACGAAGAGTACAACGATCGTTTTCCCGAACACACTGACGTTGTGAAGGAAGCATTCGCGGCGGACAAGCAGTCTGCTTTACCGTTTGCGCCACCTTCGATCGACCGAGTCGCGAAGTTGTTTCCGAGTCTGCAGGTGATCGAGTTGCTCGGTGCCGGAGGAATGGGCGCGGTCTATCGGGCCAGGCAACCGGGGCTCGATCGCGACGTCGCGTTGAAATTGTTGCCGGAGGAGTTTCATCATGATCCTCGCTTTTCGCTGAGGTTTACCCGCGAGGCTCGGGCGCTCGCGAAACTAAATCATCCGAACATCGTTTCGGTGTATGAGTTCGGGAATATCGGCGATGCGTATTACTTCCTCATGGAGTACGTCGACGGTACGACCTTGCGAAGCGTTGTCCAGTCCGGCGAACTGGCACCCGAACAAGCCCTGGCCATCGTGCCGCAGCTTTGCGATGCACTGCAATACGCTCACGATCAACGCGTGATCCATCGAGACATCAAACCGGAAAACATCCTTTTAAGTCGGAACGGCGAGGTGAAGATCGTCGACTTTGGGTTGTCTCGGATCATTGGCAACGTCGATCAGACTTCACCTTTGACGGCAACCAACCAAGTCATGGGGACCCCGCGTTACATGGCTCCGGAGCAGTACGATGGCGTTCACAACGTTGACCACCGGGCGGATATCTACTCGCTGGGAGTGGTCTTTTATGAGCTGTTGACGGGAGAGTTGCCGTTGGGACGGTTTGCACCGCCGTCGAAGAAGGTAGCGATAGACGTTCGTTTGGACGAGGTCGTCCTGCGGTCACTCGAAAAGGAACCCCGTTTTCGTTATCAGGCCGCCAGTGATGTGAAGTCGGACCTGCAGTCGATTGCAAACTCCGACGACATCCCAATGGCAGTCACGCTCGATGCCGAGCTATCTAGGCACTCACGCGGTGAAATTTCTAACACGCGATCCGGCGAGCGGTCGGGACCCGCGGCGCGAATGTTGTTGGATCGTCGCAACTTGATGGGCCAAGTCCAGGCGTCGCTGCGTCCGTTGTTCGCTTGGCAGACGGTTCAACTTCTCGTTGGTATCGCCTTGGTCGCCTTGGGGGCGTTTTGCTGGACGCGGAATGTGGATGTCCCGCACCGGTTGGTCTCTGGGGTGATCCTGCACGTTTACGGCGTTGTTGTAATCGCCGCCGCGATTGCCGTCATGGTCCGTATCAAGCGAGTCGATTATTTCCAGCCCATTGAAAGGGTACAGGAACGGGTTTCAGACGTGCAAAGCGTTTATTTGCGTCTGAGTCCGCTCCTTGGGTTCCCGTGGTGGTTGATGTGGATTCCTGCAGGAGTTGCTGCCGGATTCGACCAAATCATGCACCCCAATTCCCTGTTCCCATCTCTGGTCGTTGGATGTGCCGGGATCGCCGTGTCTCTATGGGCGTTTTATTCTGTCCA
>JBICHZ010000448.1:0-6878 GCA_043101355.1 Rhodopirellula sp. JB044 | reverse complement strand
GAGTTACGGCGAAGTGGACCCGACGCAGATCGATAACTTGGCCGGTAAGTACCGTGGCGGATACGGAACACCGTTCGACCTCGAGGAGCTTCGCGGCACGACGGGGCTCGATGTCACCTCGGTGACGCATGTGCGTTTGGTGGACATCGTCGGTGATGGTTTGACGGTCGATTCCGATGGCGATCCGATCTATGACCCGACGCCGACGTTCGGTTCGGCGGGGTTGGACCTCGATGCGATCGGTGTGATTCACCAGGTCGAGTACGGCGAAGTCGTTGTCGATTTTGAAACGCTCGGCGGTGGACTGCCCGACGAGGGAGCGGACAAAGGCTCGAGCGGCGCGGGCGTCTTTGCCGAGGACGAGATTTCACTCAATAACAACTACAACACGCAGTGGCAGAGTTGGACGGGGTGGTCGATTTCGAAATCGACTGACGCGACGACGGCTGGTTTCGGAAATCAATTCGGCAACATCACCGGCGGTGGGTACGACGGATCGGACACTTTCGCGGTCGGTTTCTTTGACGTCGCGCCGACCGATGCCGCCGCTCCTCCGACGATCACGCTCGATCCGGCGAGTGCGTCGCGTTTCGACTCGTTGTACGTGACCAACACCACCTATACCGCATTGTCGATGCTCAACGGCGATTCGTTTGCGAAAAAGTTTGGTGGTGACAGCGGCGACGATCCTGACTTCCTGCAATTGACGATCACGGGCGTGGACGCGTCGGGCAATCCGATCGGCGACGTCAGCGTGATGTTGGGCGACTATCGTTTCGAGGACAATTCGCAAGATACGATTCTCGACACGTGGACGCGGGTGGACGTCTCGTCGCTCTCGGAGGCGAGGTCGTTGCAGTTCAGCATGTCGTCGAGCGACAACGGTTCGTACGGGATGAACACGCCGGCGTTCTTTGCCGTTGACGACGTGACGTTGCTCCGCGCGGCGGTGCCGATGGATTTCGAGACCGATGTGACGAGCGAAGACGAGAGCGTCACGGCGCGTGTATCTCGCCCGACGGAGGATTCGTCGTCGCCGTTGGATGTCAGTTTGCAGCGAACCGGCACGGACCGAGCGACGTTGCCCGAGTCGGTGACGATACCGGTCGGTGCCGCTTACGTTGAGTTTGAAATCACCCCGACCAACGATGAGGTGCCGACGGAAAGTCGCGAATTGGAGCTGACTGCG
The DNA here is from genome assembly GCA_043101355.1 of Rhodopirellula sp. JB044. Taxonomy (GTDB): domain Bacteria; phylum Planctomycetota; class Planctomycetia; order Pirellulales; family Pirellulaceae; genus Rhodopirellula. Next base: position 5,689 of record JBICHZ010000448.1, on the reverse strand, counting down.
ACGGCCGAGAAACTGTTGCCGACGACACGGTCGCTGGTCATCGAGGACGACGAAACGTTGGCGATTTCGTTTGGCACCGCGAGCATCGAAGCTGTTGAAGGAGAAGGCGAACGGACGCTCACTCTCCGGCGGAACGACGCCGACGTGAGCGAACCGCTGGAGGTGACGATCAGCCATGATCTCGTGGGCGTGCTGAGTGTTCCAACGTCGGTTCAGTTCGACGCGGGGGTCCGCGAGGTGGATGTCACGATCGAAGTGCTCGATAATGAAGTCTTTGGCGGCGGCAGCACCGGTGTGATTCGCGCCGTCTCGGGCCAGCACGAAGACGCGGAACTGTCGGTATCGGTCAGCGAGGATGACTTCCCGCAATTGGTGGTTGACCCTGTTTCGTTCCAATTGAGTGAGAATTCGCCGGAGATCACTCAGACCGTCACGGTTTCGCGTAACACGGTCGACACGACATCGGCGGTGACGGTTTCATTGACGTTGCCCGGTGGTGGCCCTGTCACGGTGCCCAGCGAAGTTGTGATCCCGGCGGGAAGTGCGTCGACAACATTCGACGTTGCCGTGATCGATGACGCGATCGATAATCTGATGTCGAGCTACACGGTGCTGGCCAGCAACGAGAGCTTCGTCTCGACGTCGGTGGAGGTCAGTGTTGTCGACAACGATACGGCGAGCCTGCAGATCGAACTGCGAGATTTGTCGGGAGATCCGTTAACCGAGGTTTCGGAAACGGAACCGTTCCAGGTGTTGGTACGCCGCGTGAACGCATCAGTCGACGTTGCTCAGGAGGTGACGATCTCGACAACGCTCGGCGACCGTGTCTCGGGGACGGGAACGGTCGTAATCCCCGTCGGATCCGATTCGGTGACGCAGACGATGCAGGTAATCGGTGATGGAATCGTAACCGGTCCGCTGACGGTAGGCGTTACTGCGGTTGCGCAAAACGTCGAACCGGTGGCGGTCGGGCTGACGGTGAGCGAAACCGATCAACCGACCCTGAGTATTGTCGCACCGGAGGACGGATTATCGGAAGCCGACGCGATCGCGATCGGCGATTTCGAACTGCTCGGACGCGGCTTGGTCGACGGCGAGTTCGACAACAACGCGGGAACGAGCGGGTTGTTTGTCAGCGGCCCTGTGTCGTTGAACAACTCGTTTAGCAATTCGTTCGGTTTTGATTTCTGGTCCGGGTTCTCGATCAGTCGTGGCACAGACACGACCACGCCCGGATTCGGGAACCAGTATTCCGCGATCACCGGTTCGGGGGCGAACGGTTCGACAACTTACGCGGTCGCGTATGCCGGTTCGCCGGCGTTGATTTCACGCGACGGTGACCAGCCGTTCGAGTCACTCGAAATCACCAACACGACGTACGCCGCATTGTCGATGCGTGACGGAGACGCGTTTGCGAAAAAGTTCGGTGGCGAAACCGGCGACGACGCTGACTACCTGTTGTTGACGATCGACGGCCTCGACGGTGACGGCAATTCCATCGGTCAGGTGGAGTTCTACTTGGCGGACTATCGTTTCGATGACAACACCCGCGACTACATCGTGAATGAGTGGACGACGGTGGATGTCAGTTCCATCGGCGATGCGGACGTGTTGTCGATGAGCCTGTCTTCATCGGACAACGGTTCGTTCGGCATGAACACCCCGGCTTACTTTGCCGTTGATAACGTGATGCTCGCTCCCAACGCCGAGACGTTGCCGACTATCACGATCTCACGCAATACCGCCGACACGTCGCAGGCGTTGGAAGTCCAATTGAGCAGCGATCGAGACGAACTGATCGTGCCGATGACGGTCGTGATTCCCGAGGGCGAATCGAGTGTCGACGTGCCGGTGACCTGGATCGACAACGCGTTGGTTGACACGTTGATCGACGGCGAGCGTCTGTGGAACGTCACGGCAATGGCAGACGGTTTTGTGTCAGGCGACGCGGAAGTATCGCTGTCGGATGATGACACCGAAACGTTAACGTTGACTTTGTTTGAGGAAACCGCGAGCGAAGCCGACGGTGTGCAGTTGGTCGATTTTGAAGACATCGGCTCGATGCTGGCGTTGGACGGTTTCAATAACGGTTCGGACGGGATGGGTGGATTCACGGCAGGGTCATTCGCCTTCCCGACAGATTACAACCCGGTCTGGGGCAGTTGGAGCGGATGGGCGTTGTCCAACGTGACCGACGTCACGACCGCGGGGTTCGGGAACCAGTTTTCCGCCTACGCCAACGTGGATGCGTCCGAACCGGGAGGGGGCGTGGATGGATCGGACACGTTCGCGATCGCGGGCGGCTATGGCGTGTCACCGCTAACGATCGCGATGCCGGACGATCTTTCGGGTGCGACGTTCGATTCGATCTCGATCACAAACACAACCTACGCTGCACTTTCGATGCGTGATGGTGACTTCTTCGCGAAACAGTTTGGTGGCGACGATGGTACCGACCCGGATTACTTCTTGTTGACGATCGAGGGACTCGATGCCTCCGGTGAATCGGTTGGCGAAATCGATTTCTACCTTGCCGACTATCGGTTTGAAGATGACTCGCTCGACTACATCGTTGATGACTGGACGACGGTGGATTTGAGTTCTTTGTCGGCTGCATCGAGTTTGCAGTTCTCGTTTGAATCATCCGACGTCGGCGAATATGGCATGAACACGCCGGCCTTTTTCGCGATCGATAACTTATTGATCGACCGATCGGCTACGGTTCCTTCGATGGACGAGAATCGCAATGACGCCGACACGACTCAAACGCTGTAAGTGACACACACTTCCAGTTCGCCCGATCGTCTGTCGGTTCCAGATTCAATCGTCATCCCCGCCGGCGCGGATAATGTGCGTGTCCCCGTGGTGCTGAGCGATGACGCGGAGTACGGGGATGACGCGACCGTTCAGGTAACCGCGAGTGCCGAGGGCTTCGCCAGTGCGGATCGCTCGATCGAAATCATCAATGACGATTTGCCGACGACGTTAACACTCCAACGCGACGGTGTGAATCACCTCGTCGGCAGCGAGTTTGACGTGGTGATCGATGAATACGGCGATGATGCGGAAATCGATTTGCTGTTCAGTAACGCGTCGCAGCAGTTCACGCTCAGCCCGGTCGATGCCGCGTCAGTCAACGTGAAGATGTCCGGCGGCAGCGACTCGGCTTGGCTGCACACGAAAGGATTCAGCCAAATCGATGGCGGCGCGGGCGTCGATACGGCAGTGATTGCACCGGTAGATTTAGATGAAGGCGAAGCCGTCGATGTGGCTTCTTGGTTGAGTGACCGCGTGATCGGGTTTGAAACGGTTGTCTTGGGCGCGTCGGATGTTGCTGATGCCGATGATTCGTTGATTTTTGATTTGGATCTCGACGCGTTGTCGCAGGTGAACGGTGGCTCGCTCCCGGTGATCGTTTCCACGACCGGTCAAACACTCCGCTGGATCGGTGAGTGGAGGCTAGGCGAAATGACGATGACCGACGGCAAATTGTCCGCCGCGGTGACTTCGGGTGATCTCAGTGTGCAGGTTGAGACCGACGAAGCGTGGCGTAACTTTGTGCTCGCCCAGGATGTCAACGCGAGCGGACTCGTCACGGCGACGGATGCATTGGTAATCATCAATCGTCTCAACGCGGACCCTTCGTTTGAATTGCCTGACCCGCAATCGACCGACGACCTGACGGGGGTTTACTACGACGTTTCCGGCGACGGTTTGGTGACGGCGCTCGACGCACTGCAAGTGATCAATTGGTTGAACGAGAATGACGGCGTGGCCCCCTCATCGGAGCCAACGGTTGATCTGTCGGCCGCTGAGTTGGTGGCTGTTTCGCCTGTCGTCACGCCGGCCGAGCAAGTCGAATTGAATGTTGAACGGGAAGGTGTCGTTGAGCAGATCGCGGATGTGCCGGGTTCCGCGAATGCGTTGAGCGTTGATGCCGCCGCGAGCGGAAGCACCGATGAAGACGCGGAAGCCATCAGTGTCGACTTGGATGCTGCGGCAAATCGTATCGACCCCGCCTCGGTTGACGTCGCGATGAGCGAACTCGAATTGTTATCAACGTCAGACTCCCTACAATCGGAGCTGCAACGATGACGCATTCGAACGGCTCGTTTTCGATCCCACGATCGCCGTGCACCGGAATTTGCCAGGTCGATGATCAGCAGATCTGTCGCGGTTGCTTTCGAACACTCAATGAAATTGGACGCTGGTCGATTGCATCGACCGACGAAAAACGTTCCATTTTGAATTGCGTGCAACAAAGACGCTTCGAATCGATCTTGTCTGCGTCGTGCGGGCAAGACGATAGCTAATTCAAATTTTGAGGCCTATCCGAGAACTTATCGGTCGAAACGATTCAGCCACCGGTTGCATCGAAGTCCGAGGCGAACGCCCGGCGGCTGTCCGGTTGATTGAGATTTTTCGCGTGAGGCTTTTGCAAACAACGTCCCTTCTTACTTTCTTCAGAAACGCTGCTATGAACACGATTACCGCACGAATTCGACGCTCGCTGTCTGCTGTCTCGGCGTCACAGGTTACTTTGGTTGGCGCCGCCGTTGTGGTCGCGGTTGCCTCACGTCTGTTGCCTCACCCACCGAACTTCACACCGATGGCAGCGATCGGCATCTTTGCCGGTGCCGTTTGTTTGCGTCCTGCGATCGCGGCGGCGGTGATCGTCGGATCGATGTTGATCAGTGACCTGTTTCTCGGTTTTCATCCGTTGATGCCCGTCATCTATGGGTGCCTGCTGATGAACTTGGTGATTGGTGCCCGGTTCGTCCGCAGTGCCAACGGTTTGTCGATGAACGCGGCGAGTTGCGGCCGGATTGTGGCAGGCAGTTTGATCGGTAGCGTGCTGTTTTTCTTGACAACGAACTTCGCACACTTTGTCGGTTTCTATCCGCCGACGTTCGAAGGCTTGGTCGCGTGCTACACCGCCGCGATTCCATTCTTCCAGTTCACATTGAGTGGCGACCTGGTTTACGCCGGAGTCCTGTTTGGTGCGTACGCGTTGGTCGGCATGAAGTCCCGTGCACGGGCAACCGCGATGGTCGCCGCACGCTAAGCGTTCGGTGACAACAGGCCGCGCCCGACTCCGCACGTCCGAAACCTTAAAACGCTTCCGTCCTGGCTTGCCCCAGCGGGATCAGTGCGTGAAGGCGTTGCTTCCGCTGGGACGAGCCCGAAGCGGAGAGCCAATTTGGTTTTGCTGCGGCAGGTAGCCGTCATTTGCAACCTCCGCCGGGACGAGCCCGACGGAAGGTGAATCCTCTCGGACTTGCAAAGACCGAACATCACAAGTGAGGCGTATGGCCGTAAGGCCTCCGGTGGAATCGCCGTGCGAGTCGCCAACTCGACCGACCCAAAACCCGAGTGCTCACGCACTTCAGTTCACTAGGCCAACCACGTTTGGGTCATCGACGAGTTATCCATACGCCAGCGGAAACTCAAACGGCGTCCGTCCGGGCTTGTCCCGGTGGGATCACCGGATGGAGTCGTGCGGCACGAAAAGTGGGTTGTGCCGGATCACTCGCACGCCCAAAACCCCTTAGAGTGTAGGGCGGGCGATAGGCGCGAATTGAGAGTCAACAGGACCAGCAAAGACGCCGTTTTTTCAGGCGAGAAAATTCAATGCGATATGCGATTGTAGGAAGCGGTGCGGTCGGCGGTTTGTACGGCGGCATGATGG
>JBICHZ010000447.1:0-3094 GCA_043101355.1 Rhodopirellula sp. JB044 | reverse complement strand
CGGACAGATCCGATGGCAAAACCGATGCGTCGGCAAAGGATCGGTCACGTACGCCGATGGACATCTCTACGTGCGAGGCGAGCGAGGCGACGTCGCGTTGGTCGAAGCCACACCAAACGAATACCGAGAGAAAGGACGTTTCAGCCAACCCGACCGCAGCGATAAGAACGCCTGGGCACACCCAGTCATCTCCGCCGGTCGCCTGTACCTCCGAGACCACGACCGCATGTTGTGCTACCAACTCAAATAGTCATCGAGTCCTGGCAACGAGCGGGCAACTGAACGAACACCTCACGCCGCACGCTCCGAGAAAGACACAAAACGGACAGAGGTAGAGTCAACGTTTCTTCACGGCGAATCACGATTCATCACCGCGTGACAACCATTAGCCGATGGGCATTAGCCTCCGTTGACGTCTGGCTAAACGCCACTAATGTGGTGCGGCTGATTGAATCGACAAACCGCTCGGTAAGTTTCGCTACCCGACAACCACGCCGTCCCAAAACAAAAATCAAACGCTGATCTGATCCGCGGTTCCCACCACTCCGCCGTGAACAACACACCGCGGCGAGTTAAATTGTTGACGTATCCACAGTGCGTTTGAGCCGACGGTCGTCCAAACGCGTTTATTCCAGATCGAGTCCCACCAAGACGGGATCGTGATCCGATGAGCGGAATGCGTCTGGTTGGTAGTAAGGCTTAGGGTTGAATTCGAAGTTGTAGTCCAGGAACCGCGGCTCCTCCGAATTGATGTGCCAGATCGCGGTGTTGCTCACCATCGAAGCCAACTCAGGCGTCGCGAACGCGTGATCGAGACAACCTGCCCGGCCGTAGTAGACGTAACTATACGGTTTCTCTTCGTTGGAATGCGTGTGAACGAGGTCAACGAGCCCTGCCGCACGAAGAGTATCAATCGGATCCTCCTGCGAATAAGCGTTCAAATCGCCCAAGATCAGCAGGTTTACCGCACCATGCTTTTGTCGCAAATCCGCAGCATACGCGACGAGCGCCTCGGCTTGCTTGCGTCGCGATGCGTTGTTCGCACCTTGACCATCTTTCATGTCACGGTTCGCCCCTTTGGCCCCGCGTGAGCCTTTCGACTTGAAATGGTTGACGACAACAGTAAAGCGAGTCTTCTCTTCCACGCGATGGAACTCTTGCACGAGCGGCGTTCTGGCATCGTAGAACGCCGGGTCGATCACCATCTGCACTTCCCCCGTCGGTTCGACACGATCACGACGGTAGATGATTCCGACGCGAATCGCGTTGCCTCCTCCCGGTGCATCCTTCAACCCATTCGGACGTCCAACACCTCGGTAGGGCGTGCCCTCGACATCGCGATTGAGCGCCGCGATGAGTCTCTCTTCAACCCCCGGCTTGTTTTCCATCTCCATCAACCCGATCACATCCGCGTCCAATGCTTTCAACGCAGCAACGAGTTTTGCTTCCTGGCGTTGGAACTCCTCCGCATTGTCGGCGCCACGTGCCTGGTTGCGTCCGTTGTCGATCGTCGTGAAGTAATTCAGCACGTTGAAACTGGCAATCCTCACATCACACTCGCCGAGATCCGGGACCGCCGGACGTGCCGCATATTCGATGTCGAGGTTCCCGGCAGGCATCACCATGAATCGACCACGCACGTTGGTGACGATGCCAGTCAGGTTCTTGATACGAGTCCCCAAACGCAGCGTCCGCGGTGGGTGGGACGGCTCCGTCGCATTGGGCAGCAAGTACAGGCTCTGAGGATTTTCCTTCGCACTGCCATCGTCGAGAACGATCGATCGGTTTCGAGATAGATCGTCGAATGCATTGACAGCCGCCACGTTGCCGTCACCCGCCGTAGAGACACCCGAAGGATCAGCATCGTTCGGATCAACCACCTCGGTCGCGACATAGAGCCGTTCGTTTGCCGAGAGTGTGACCTGTCCGTATCGACCGAGATCGTGAGTGTCGCTCACGATCATGTCATCGGTGAACCGAACCAACCTGCCGTTCAAACTCTCCCAATCAATTTCGCTGCCATCGAGAGTCAACTCGTACGGCCTCGCCGAAGCGACCTTGCCATCGTTGCGAACCGCAAGGCCTCGCTCTGAACCGTCGCCTTTCAATCTAGGTCGCGTGCCCGATTGAACTAACACACCTTTGACATGAATGCGATCGCCGACCGATAAGGCTTCGGACCGATCGACACGGAGAAACATCGCTGCCGACTCTCCCGAGTCATCTCCTTCCGTATCCTGAAGATAGACGCCGCCCAACTGATCAGGTCCGCGATAGTCAGCGACAACCACGCCACTGATCTCGACAACCTTGCCAAGCAATTCTCGCGAGGCATCCTCATCGCGTAACTGAGAGATTGACAACACCTTTGGTTCCGCATCGGAATCGGAAGCTTGGCAACCACTCAACGTGGCAGGTACCAGCGAAAGCACGATCGAAAGACAAGTCAATCTGCAATTCTTCACGATCAACATTTTTATCGGCTCGAGAATGATGAATGGGCGCGACGCGGATCGAGACGTATCTTGGCGTCGTTCTCGCCAGTAGCGCAGCACCTCCGCAAACCGCTTTCTGCCCTCTCCCATCTAGCCATCCCAACTAGGAATGTCTCAACGAAAGCGGACGTTCCGCTCTCGTGATGATACCCGAACACGTCGTGATCACCAGCGCCGCCCCTCTTTGGAGCCTGGTCTGCCGCGTGATTCAAGTTCAATCTGATAACAAAACGCGAGCCAGCCGATCCGAAACCCCCGGTAGAAGATAAAGATTTCGCGAAGTTGCTACGCGGCGATCTTGCATTGCCTCGCAGGTTCGCTCGAAACACCACTTCTTATTGCACCCACCGTAGGATGGGTGTGCTGTCACGATCAAATTGCACGAAACGGCCATCGACGCGAATCACGATGTTGGATTACCAATTATGATGTTTCGATCTTTCGCCCCACCTGACTCGTTTTCCCGTCGACCCGTTGGAGTCACGACGTGCACCACGCCTTGCTGCCGCTACTGATCGTTTGCATGACGACCGCTGTTGGTTGTCAACCCGCGCCGATTGCGGATTCGCCGACGACAGAACTCGCAGAGCAACCCCGCC
>JBICHZ010000446.1:0-20344 GCA_043101355.1 Rhodopirellula sp. JB044 | reverse complement strand
GATCAAAATCCACAAACCAACTCTTGAACAACGCCCGAGCCATCGACTCCAGAGTCTCATTCATCCGACGATTCAACTCGATCTTGTCATCAAGGGTGCCGAGGACGTGGGTAATTGTCTTCTGTACGTCTAGGTTCGGTATCTCAACTTGCATCTTGGGAACGCGCGAAACGTAAATGTGTTTCAACACGCTACCATCAGAATCTGCAAGCATTTGCTGCTGATACTTTGGCGACGAGAGAAGGTAGTAGAGGAAGTCAGAGTTCAATTCTTCATTGGGACGAAGTACTGCGACTGACTGATTTACACAGAGCCCCGCTTCTCTAACCACAGCAAGACGACCAAGCGTACCATCTTTTGTAAGAAGTACATCCCCGACCTTGGGGCGACTCTTATCGGTCAAATCGTTGTCGAAAGCGTCTTGTGTTGTTTTCCTCGCTGTCTGGTAGTTGATCTTGCCGCCCACGATGTCTTTTGCGGTAACCTTCCATGGTCCATGGTCTGAGTCCGGCATCGGATTCGTGAAGCCATACGTGGCCCGCTCCAAAAAATCGCCCAAGTGTATGCTATTTGGCTCCATAACCGAGCCCCTCCAGATTTTTACGGATCGCTTGATCTAACTTCTCCGCCTCTCCCATTTGTCCGTACAGCGTGGCAGTCAAGTCAGCCATCTTCGTCTCAAACGGAATGCCATCGTCTTCCAGCGGAGCCGCGCCGACATAACGTCCCGGTGTAAGCACGAAGTCGTTGGCTTTGATGTCTTCCAAGGTTGAGCTTTTGCAAAAGCCGGGTTTGTCTTCGTACTCGCCGTCCTTCGATTCGCCCCGCCATGCGTGATAGGTTCTCGCGATCTCTGCGATATCGCCTTCGGTCAGCTCCTTGTGTGTGCGGTCCACCATCGTGCCGTGGTTTCGCGCGTCGATGAACAGCGTTTCGCCGATGCGTTCTCGTTGATTTAGCTTGCTGTTGCCTTTCACCTCGCGAGCCTTTTTGCTCTTGGTGATGAACCACAGGCAAACCGGAATTCCCGTCGTATAGAACAACTGGCTGGGAAGCGCGATCATGCAGTCGATTAGGTCGTTTTCGATCAGCTTCTCGCGAATCGCTCCTTCGCCGCTGGTGCTGGTGGACATCGAACCGTTGGCGAGCACAAAACCAGCGATGCCATTCTCGGACAACTTCGACACCATGTGCAGGATCCAGCCGTAGTTGGCGTTGCCGGTGGGCGGCACTTCGTAACCGCTCCAGCGAGGATCGTCGCTCAGTTCGTCCGCGGCTCGCCACGCTTTCAGGTTGAACGGCGGATTGGCCATGATGTAGTCCGCCTTCAGGTCCGGATGCTGATCCTTGAAGAAGGTGTCGGCGGGAACGTCGCCCAGGTTGCCCGAGATGCCGCGAATGGCCAGATTCATCTTGGCCAGCTTGTACGTCGTGCTGGTTTGCTCCTGACCGTAGATCGAGATGTCTTTCTGGTTGCCGCTATGGCTGGTGACAAACTTGACCGACTGGACGAACATGCCGCCACTACCACAGCAGGGGTCGTAGATCTTGCCGCTGTAAGGCTCGATCATTTCCGCGATCAGGTTGACCACGCACTTGGGCGTATAGAACTCACCGCCCCCTTTGCCTTCGGTGGCCGCGAATTTGCCCAGAAAGTACTCGTAGACTCGGCCGACCACATCTTCTTTGGAATCGGCAATCGTGTTGATGTTGTTGATGCTGTCGATCAGCGCCGCCAGCTTGGCGACATCGATGCCCATGCGGGAAAAGTAGTTGTCGGGCAATGCTCCTTTGAGCGACGGATTGTTTTTCTCGACCGCGTGCAGGGCACTGTCGATGCGAACGGCAATGTCATCCTGCTTGGCCTGTTTGACGATCGTGGACCAGCGCGAATCCTCGGGCAGATAGAAGACGTTCTTCATGGTGTAGAACTCCACCATGTCGACGTAATCCGCCTTGCCATCGTCGATGATTGCTTGGCGGCGTTCCTCGAACCGGTCGCTAACGAATTTCAAGAAGATCAGCGAGAGGACAACGTGCTTGTATTCGGACGATTCGACCGTGCCTCGCAGCTTGTCGGCGGTGTCCCAGAGTGTTTGCTCGAAGGATTTTTTGGAGTCTGATTCCTTCTTCTTGGATGCGGTTGATTTCTTTGCCATGCGGATCGATCGGATTACGAAAAAGGCTGAGCTTTGAATACTTGGATGAAAGCAAAGAGTTTAGCAATTCGACTTGTTCTTAACACGACCGGTTGACCAGTCTGTACCGGCATTCAATGAATTCGACCTAGCGAACATCCAATGGGGTAAGAATCAACCGATTCATTGTGATTATTCCTATCCGAATGCAGTTCGGAGGCTTGTTTCTGGGACACGGTGCCCATTTCTTCCGCCACGTTTCTAGGGCCGAAAAAGTTCTCCGAATAACTCGAACACAGCGCTGGATGTGTTTCTGAACCAGAGGTAACTGTGTGGTCCCGTTGGCCACGGTGGCCAACGTGGAACAACGCGACGCCCAGACAAACGGGAACACAAACATGGCCACACGAAAAATCAGCACGACCACCAAGAAGACGACCGCTCGCAAGACCAACGCCAAGAAGGCAACCGCAACAAAGACGCCCGCCAAAAAAACGACGGCGAAGAGAACCAACAAGAAGCTCAGCCAGATCGACGCGGTTTTGAAGAAGGCCCGCAAACCCATGTCTTGCAAAGAAATGGTCGAAGCGATGGCGAAACAAAAGCTTTGGACTTCCCCAGGCGGCAAGACACCGGACGCGACTCTCTGGGCCTCAAACACATCTTGGCTGGTTGGAAAGACGATCGGACCGACATCGAACACCAACTGGCCGAAGAAGAGCAACCGGCTGAATCGGATCAAGATGCGCTGATCGAAGACAGCATTACCTCGAAGAGCATTTTGCATCGAACGAATCGCTCACCGCCCGCGCAGCGTTCTCGCGGGTATTCAAGTCCGTGACGTTGTATTGGAACCAAGGCAGAGGACGCTACCGCGAACTCGACCGCGCCGAGGTCGCCCCCCAGCATCCTTTCGCCCTAACCGATAACACTTCGACGCAGTGAACTCCCACTCGTGGTGTCCTACTGCGGTAGAATTATCGGTGTGGGCCGTCAACGCGGACAACGCCGCACCGCGTCGCAACGAGCGTTGGCTTCCCCACGCCGACCGTTCTTAATCGCGACTAACTGCTGTCTTGGGCTGATATGCAATGAAAAACGAAACCGACTTTGCGATCATTCCCGATCGAAAATCGATCGCGACCGTCCACCGCGACATCCGCTTTTTTCCTACCGAAAACGATTCCCCTTCGGCGCTTACGCGATCGCAAATTGAGGACTGGAACCGCGACGGATACCTCGGACCGCTCGATGTTCTGACGCACTCGGAAACCAAATCGCTGCGTGATTACTTCGACGAATTGCTTCGCCAAACGTTCGCCGAAGGCAAAGACAGCTACTCGATCAGCAGTGCCCACCTCAAACACATCCGGGTTTGGGACCTGCTGGCCAACCCGACAATTGTCGCTTATGTGAGAGACCTGTTAGGCGAGAACGTGATCGGATGGGGCTCCCACTTCTTCTGCAAAATGCCCGGCGACGGTAAACGCGTCGACTGGCACCAAGATTGTAGTTACTGGCCCTTAACGCCAACGAAAGCGGTCACCGTATGGCTAGCGATCGATGACGCGGATTTGGAGAACGGAGCAATGGAGGTGTATACCGGATCGCACCGACATGGATTGATCGACTTCGATACAACCGATGCGGACTCGGGAAACGTGCTCGACCAAGTCGTTTCGGAACCTCAACAGTACGGCGAGTACCGATTCACACCGATCCAGGCTGGGCAAATCTCCATCCACAGCGACCTGCTCGTTCACGGATCGGCACCCAACGCGAGCGATCGACGACGATGCGGTTTGACACTGCGATATTGCCCCGCCGATGTCACCGCATACTTGAACTGGGAACGCAAAGGCGTCTTGGTCGCCGGCACCGCCCAACCAGAACGCTGGCCAGGTGCGGTTCGTCCGACGCCAAAGGCTCATTGAGCGAACACGGTTCCTCAACAACAACGATCCGGATCGTTGCGATCTGGAGTGAGGGACAAATCACCGCCTGCAAGCAGCACGCTCACTTTTCCGTCTCCGCGTTTCCGCATTCTTACCTGTCACCGCCGACTTGCGGGCGACCGTGGATCGCCCACGCACGCCGACACTAGCGTGTTTTGGGCTGTTTTTCGCTTGGAGGATCACGTGGGTCGACGAATCGGGACGAAACGGCGATAACATGCGTCCGTTTTGCACGATGCCCGCGATCAGAGTGCTGGCGTTTTGTTTCCCCTCTCGCAGTCCACTACCACAAAGGTTTTCGATGGAAGCCGGAATCGTCGGCTTGCCGAATGTAGGCAAAAGCACACTTTTTAACGCCCTGACCAGCAGCGTCGCGGCCCAAAGTGCCAACTACCCGTTCTGCACGATCGAACCCAACGAAGGCATCGTCAGCGTGCCCGACTCACGATTGTCTCGCATCACCGAGTTCATCGTGCCGCAGAAAATCATTCCGGCTTCGTTGAAATTGGTAGACATCGCCGGCATCGTCAAAGGCGCCTCCGAGGGGGAAGGTTTGGGGAATAAATTCCTCAGCCACATCCGCCAGGTGGATGCGATCATGCAAGTCGTCCGTTGTTTCGAAGATCCCGACGTCACCCACGTCTCCGGAAACGTCGATCCGATCGCGGACATCGACACGATCGAAACCGAACTCGTCCTCGCCGACATGCAAACGCTCGAAAACGCGTTACCCAAGGCGGAGAAAACCGCCCGCAGTGGCGACAAGGAGGCCAAACTACGGGTCGCCGCGATCCAAAAATGCAACGCTCATCTCGAGAGCGAACAACCGCTGCGGACGCTCGAACTTCCCGAAGCCGAGGCCGCCGCGATCAGCAGTTATGGCCTGATGACCGCCAAGCCCATTCTTTATGTCGCCAATGTGGACGAAAACGACCTTGCCGGCGAACATGAATTGGTTCAGAAAGTTCGCGAGCACGCTCAAAAGACCGGAGCCAAGGTCGCTTGCGTTTGCGCCAAACTCGAGGCCGAGATTGCGGAGCTCGACGAAGAGGATCGAGCCGAGATGCTCGCCGACGTCGGGCTCGAGGAACCGTCGCTCAACATCATCGCCCGCGAAACCTACCGAACACTCGGGTTGCAGAGTTACTTCACCGCCGGTGAAAAAGAAGTCCGTGCGTGGCCGGTTCCCATCGGATCCACCGCCCCACAAGCCGCCGGTGTGATCCACAGCGACTTCGAACGCGGATTCATCCGGGCAGAGATCTATAACCTGGACGACCTGGAACAATACAAGACCGAAAAGGAAATTCGGGCCGCCGGGAAACTTCGAGTCGAAGGCAAATCCTACATCATGCAAGACGGTGACATTTGTCACTTCCTTTTCAACGTGTAAACGCAAACCGATCCGAATCGCCGACGATTGCATGCATCACGCCGGATCGGTGGCTTTGGCCGACTTCGCAAAGCCGCGCTGTTTGATGTTCCTGTTAGAAACACCACACCCTCGCTCGAGAGAGACATGAATAAGATGTTAGTACCCATTCTCTTTGCTGTTGGCACCGCCATTTTCTGGGGATGTTACGGTCCAACCATTGGGAACGCGCAAGCTCCTCGTGTCGATGGTGTGCCGTTGTGGTCGCCCTTCAAGCCCTATGTTTTCATCGGCATCGCCTACCTGGTCATCGCGATCGTCGGTGGTCTTGTGATGATGGGAGTCAAAGGTGACTCGTTTAGCTTCACCGGGCAGTACTTCCCAACCATGAAATGGGGCTTCCTTGCCGGAGCTCTCGGCGCGTTCGGTGCACTGTGTCTAACGACCGCGATGATGACCAGCCGCGGAAACGCCTTGCTCGTCATGCCGATCGTTTTCGGTGGTGCCGTGTCAATCTCCGCGATCGTGTCGGTGATCCGTCTCCACGCGGGCACGACCGTGAGCCCGTTGCTTTGGGTTGGCATGGCGCTCACCGTGATTGGGGTGGTCATCGTTGCCATGAACACGCCTCACGGACACGCGCCCAAAAAGCCGGCCGCTGAAACTGCGGACGCGACAAAGTCCGATAGTGCGGACTCCGAATTGCTCGCCGCGGAAACGGAAACTCCGGACGCCACCACCACGTGAGTTCGCAGGAAAGCATGTCGGCTGAAACTGATAGCAACGAAGAAGCGATGAACCGCGTTGTCCAAATCGACGCGGAGTTGACGCACGTGTGGATGGTGCGAACCTTCCTCAAACACTGCGACGAAGCCGAAGAAGACGAGGACATGCACGAGATCGTTCGTGACCTCTACGATTTCATACTCGCGGTCGGTCCGGTCGACGATTCGACCGACCCCGCAGCCTATTTGAAGATGGCTAAGAAAAAATTGCGTCGCCTCTCCGGTGCAACGCAGTTGTACGAACAGATTCAACCGGAAGTCAGCGGCCACACGAATTTCCTGATGGCCGCCCGGTCACTTCGACTCGCCGTCGACAAGATCAACGAATTGGTCGCTTCTCACTAAGACTCGTCCCCCCTCGCTCCGGCGGGCAAACCTCGACGTCGCGCAGATCACCCAAAAGGGTTGCGCTCAGGGCGAATCGTAAAGCCCCGATTCGACTGATCAGCGTGCAATCTGTTGTGCGATCGTCCTTCTTATTGAGTCACCACGGATTGTATCCGACGTGACAATCCAGTCCGGCGTGGCGTTTTCTGGCCTCGCAGAGCCTTGCCATACCCGTTTTGCGTCACCGGTGGCTGAGGTCTGGCACAAGGTTTGCGTTCTGCTTGTGAAACGAAACAACGAGCCGAATGCGAGTCTTCAACGCTCTGTCGCGTCCAGATTGCATTCAACATTACATAGGAGTGTCTCATGTCTGAAGCACAAACCACGATGGACGTCTCCAACGATTGGTCATCCGAGCCATGGAGCCGCGTCAAGGAAGCGATCCATACCCGGTGGTCTCATATCGACGAACAAGAACTTCATACGTTGCCGTGCAATCGCGACGCGGTTGAAAAGTTCCTTAGCGAATACACAAAGGCCACGCCAGAGGAAATTCAATCGGTCGTCAGAGAATTTGCCCCCGCGCCATCGCTGCTCGAGCAGGTGAGCCACGCCGGTGAACAGATTACCGAACAGGTAACGCCGCAACTCAATACCGCCGTCGACCGAGTTCGCTACGAAGTGGACGAGCACCCAGGAACAATCACCGGACTGGCCTTCGTCGGCGGGCTCGCCATCGGCGTGTTGGCGACGGCTGCCTATTTTCGTGCTCGCCCCCAACCGACGCCGTACCAACAACTCATTCCCCAACGTTGGCGATAACACGCGGCGTCTCAGCACACGCCGTACATACCCAACTCGATGCAATCTCTTTCGGATTGCAAGACACGCTTTTACCGGACAGATAATCTCATGGATCAAAACAAAAAGCTTCTTGAACTGCTCAACGATTTCGACAACGCCATGCTGGTGACCCGATCCAGCGAAGGATCTCTTGAGGCCCGTCCGATGGCGGTCGCGCAGATTGAAGACGATGGCGACATTTGGTTCGTCACTGACCGTAATTCGGGAAAAGTCGCAGACCTAATGCTCGACGACGAAGTCGCTGTAACGATGCAGAGCTCGAACAAATTCGCCGTCGTCTCAGGAACAGCACAGGCCGTTGACGATCGAGCGAAACTTGACGAGTTGTGGTCAGAGGCGTGGAAGGTTTGGTTCCCCGAAGGCAAAGCAAGCCAATCAATCTTGTTGCTACGTGTAGATGCCGATCACGGTGAATACTGGGACAACTCGGACACCAACGGGTTGCGATATCTGATTAAGGCCGGCAAGGCCTACATGCGAGGTGAACGTCCCGAAACGGACGAAGCGATCAACGCATCGGTTTCGATGTAGGGACAACCAGACGGCGCACGTGCTGGTTTATTCACCCGCATGGTGTGAACCGCTCGAAGACATCCTTCCGTTTGCAAAGGAAAATTGATGGCAACCCAAAAATCCGACCATGCCCCGCTCAATCAAACCCCGTGCCCCGCTTGCGGAAAACACGTGATGGACCGTGCGGTCGCTTGCCCTCATTGCGGCGAGAAGATTTACGTCGAACACCCCGGCGGAATCACGCCTACCCGCCACCGCCCCCTTACTTATCCCAACCAAGAGGACTGAGGTAAATGCTCGATCAAATCAAAGAAAACATGTCCGACGTCAGCGAATACGCTCAACGTCATCTGCCACAACAATCCGACGACCGCAACGAGGGCATCAGCCAAACAGAGAATGCACTGGCATTTGGCGTTGCAATTGCAACCACCTTTCTCGCCCGACGTGCGTTGCAGGCGGGATGGAAGACCACGCTCAACAAGGCACCGCCGCAGAACCCAACGTCGCCAGAGGTCGCTTGGAAAGAAGCATTGCTCTGGGGTGCCGTCTCAGGTGCCGTTGTCGGGATGGCTCGCATCGCTTCGCGCCGTACATCGTCAAGCGCTTACCGCCTCTACCGATCGTAGAGGCCGGGTCCACCAGATGATCGCAATGCCGATCACGACGCAAGCTCCCGTGACCGCCAGCCATGTCGCCGGCAAGTGGCGACTTTCTTCGATTTCGGCTCCGAGAAAACTCAGCTTTTCATGGTAGCGGGCGACGAGTTCCAGCAATCCGTTGTGAAGGAAGTGCAGCAACATTCCCGGCAGAACGCTGCCGCTGCGGTACGCTACCCAACCGAGCAAAATTCCCAACAGCGTTGTCGGAAGAAAACGCTCCACCAACAGTGTGCTGCCCACAAAGACGTGGAACAATCCGAACAGAACAGCGGTGACCATGATCGTTTGCCACGGACGCAGCACTTTGGAGAACGCCGAGAACAAATACCCGCGGAAACACAACTCCTCGATCACCGCCGGTGCCAACGCCATCGTCGCCAGAAGCACTACCGGTGAGATTGTTTTCCATTTCTCGAGCACCCCACGAGTCCGCTCGATCTGCTCTTCACTCAGAATTGCCCACCCCCATTGATCGGCCAGCACCAACGCCTCATGGGCAAACGCCCATCCACCGCAGGCCAACACCGCCGCTCCGAGATAGAAACCGATCCGACCAGGGGTCAGGCGATAGGTTGAGAGATATTGATGCCTTCCAATGTACGTCGCGACCAGTGGAATGAGCCCGAACGAAGCAACTAGCGCCACCGCGTTGAGGATGAGTTGCAGAGAAACGTTGACCTCGCCCTCTTGGCCTCGCATCCACTGCATCAGCGCATTGGAAACAATAAACGACGCAGGCAATAACAAAGCCACAACCATTCCCGCCTCCCCGACCGTCGGCTGAGGCGTCGATTCCGCTGGACGTCGAAAGATCGCTCCGATCGACGCGTCACTCGTCCGGTTCACGGCATCGTTACCAAACAGTTTGGCGGCGACCGCAAGTGCAGCGACAGCGTACAAAGCAGTTGACGCGACCGCGACCGTAGCGCCAAAGACATGAATATTGTCTGCCAGAATCTCCCGGGCCAAAAGCACAATATTAAGCAGCGGAGCCACCGCGAGCATTCCATCGAGCCCGATCCCAGGCATGAGCGACAACATCGCGGGGGCGAGCGAAAGCAACATCACCGGGATCAAGTACGCCTGTGCCTCTTTGAACGATCTGGCGAAACTAGTTAACGACAACAACACCGCGGCAAAGAACGCACTGAAGAGAACGAGCAACAGAAAGATCAACGCCATCTGCTTCAGCCCCAGACCGGGACCGTCTCCCGCGAGCATCGGCATCAATCCGGTCAGTGTTAACGTCGTGAACATCGCCCCCAAGTTCGCGACCGCCGTTAACAACGCAACACTGACAACGGCGACGTACTTTGCCAACAACAACCACCAACGCGGGACCGGCGACGCCATCAACGCTTCCATCGTGCCGCGTTCTCTTTCGCCTGCTGTTAAGTCAATTGCCGGATAAACGGCCCCGGTAATGGTCATCAACACCAACACGAGAGGAATGATTGAGGCCAGTACGTTGCCTTCGGAACGTTCACCGATTTCATCGGCCTCAATTTGGAACGCGGTGTACTGCGGTAGGTGTCTTTTTAAGATTCCGACGGTGTCTTCCAGTTTCAACCAATGCAACCGTTCGATCAAAATACGGCGTGCGGACTGGCTGGCCTGGTCACCCGCGAAGGCGGTCACGCGGATAGACGATGGTTCGTTGTTGGCGAATTCCAACTTTGCCGCGATATCGAGTTGGTTTTCTAACAAAGCCTGGTTGGGCTCGATGCCTTCGGTCAGCACCACTTTGAATTCCGCGAGGTTTCCGCCGCTGGCTTCCTGAATCGATTCAGGCGGGGTGCTGCGTGGATCGTTCAGCAGCGATTGCAACCAATTACTTTCCATCGGGGTCGCCACCCCAACGATAAACCCGGTCTCGCCCGGTCCGCCCGCTGACAACAGGAAACGGTTCAGCGCCATGCTGAGCAGGGGATACACCAGCAACGGCATCATCACCAACGTCAAAATGGTACGGCGATCACGAAGCGTTTCGCGAAGCTCTTTCCGGCTGAGTCGTGCCAACCGAGACCATGACAAGTTCACGTAGCGGTCTCACTCAAAGTTGATGGAGGATTCATGAGGTCGTCGAACATCTCAACCAAATGCTGGCACCCGGATTCGTCACGAAGCGTCTGGAGCGTTCCGTGGTATTTCAAATTGCCGCGGTGCAGCAGCCCAAAACGATCGCACAATCTCTCGGCTTCATCGAGCCGGTGCGTGCAAACAACGACCGCTTTGCCGACCTGCCGTAGGTGAGCGATGTAACGAAAGATGGTTTGGACACCGACAACGTCGAGCCCTCGAGTCGGCTCGTCGAGCAACATGACCGGTGGATCATGAATCAGACCTCGCACGAGCGTTACCCGTTGACGTTGGCCGGTGGAGAGCGTGCCGGCTCGCCGATCGAGCAATCCCTGAATGTCCATCACGTCCGCGAGCAGGTCCAACCGCTCGATGGCCTCATCCGGCCCAACTCCGTAAAGATCCGCGAAATACAACAGCATCTCACGAACGCTCAACCAGGGATAAACCCCATCGCTCGCGGAGACAAAACCGAGCTTCGCTTTGGCGGAAAAAGAGTCATCTGACGTACGAATTCCCGCGACCTCGGTGTAGCCCTCATCCGGCACGACCAAACCGAGCACCATCCGCAGCGTCGTCGTCTTTCCCGCACCGTTAGGACCGAGCAGCCCAAAAACTTCGCCCGGCCCGACTTCGAAAGACAATCCGTTGACCGCACAGACGACTTCGTTCTCCGCGACAAACCGTTTAGTCAACGCATGAATCTCAAGCATGTTTCGGCGGTCGGCGGTTAGGAAAGAGGCGGCTAGAAAAGAAAAGGCTTTTTGCGGAGAACCGGTCGTACGCACCGTCCGGCGTGTTGGGTCTAGGATTTCGCCAACTGCGACGAGATTCAATCACCAAAACCGCCACCGCCCGGAGTTTCTATCCGCAGTCGATCACCCTCCTCAATCGACAACGTTGTGCACGCGGGCAAAACAGTCTCTCGGCCTCGCCGAATCCACGTCTGACGGCCAGCCTGCCCAGGCTCTCCTCCCTGCATTCCATATGGCGACGTGGTTCGCCGTGATGTCATCAGCGACAAAGTCAGAGGCTTCAAGAATTCCAGCTCTCGAATCATACCATCTCCGCCACGATGCCGTCCGCCACCTCCGCTGCCGCGACGCACCGCGAACCGAAGTAGACGAACAGGCAACCGTGTTTCCAATACCTCCGGATCGGTGATCCGCGTGTTGGTCATGTGTGTGTGGACCGCATCTGCCCCACGAGCCGAAGCCGTTGCTCCCGCGCCACCGCCGATGGTTTCGTAATAACCGAACGTATCATCCCCCAAGAGAAGATTGTTCATCGTTCCTTGTGACGCCGCAGCGGCGCCCAACGCACCGAGCAACACATCGACGACTCGATTGGATGTCTCGACGTTCCCCGCCACTACCGCCGGGCACCGTCGCGGATCCTCATGCCCGGGTGGATCGAGCAATCCCGAAGGAACCTTCAAATCGATCCTTCGCAGAACACCATCGCACAAAGGCAACTCATTGGGGGTCACACATCGCAGTACATACAGTACCGCTGCCGTCACGATCGACCGTGTCGCGTTAAAACCGTTCGGGTGAACGCCACCCGTTCCGCTGAAGTCAATCTCGAGTCGACGGGCGCGGGGATCCGGCCGCAACGTGACCGCCAATGGGGTTCCGTCGTCGAGGCTATCGGTAAAATGACGCTCAGTATCGCCGAGCGAATCAATCCACGACGCGGTCGCCTCGCCCGCAACACGCATCAACCTCTGCAACAAGGAGGCAAGACGGCGTGGGGGCAACGATTCAGACAATGCTCTCATCGCCCGTGCTCCCTCACGTCCGGCCGCCTCCGCCGCCGCGATATCAGACATGTTTTCTTCGACGCTTCGCGACGGATAACGCCCCGACGTGAGCAACCCGCGAAGAGAATCATGATGCGAAACGCCCGCTTGAATCAGCGGCATGTTACGAATCAAGATTCCTTCATCGGCCAAACAGGTTGCCTCCGGCGCCATCGACCCGGGAACCATTCCGCCGATCTCCGCGTGATGACAACGTGACGCGACGAAATAGTCACACGGCCATGATCCGGGCCGCCATGCCGCATCGTCGGACGCGGTGTCTTGGCAAAAAACAGGCGTGACCACAGTCACGTCCGGCAAGTGCGACCCGCCCGAAAAAGGATCGTTGCTAATGAAACAGTCCCCTGGCTGCATCCGCGGGAAAGACGCGATGATGCTCCGCACGGTATGCCCCATCGCACCGAGATGCACCGGGACATGGGGTGCGTTGGCGACCAGGGAACCATCGCCCAAGAACACCGCACAACTGTAGTCGCGCCGTTCCTTGACGTTCACGCTGACGCTGGTGCGCCGGATGACTTCGCCCATCGCCTCCGCAATCCCTTGCACCCGCCGGGCAACGACTTCCATCTCGATCGCGTCATCGACGTGTTGACCTTCCACCGATTCTGTTCCTGGCTCCGACGAGATGCCAGACGTGTTCTCCGAATCTGCAGCAATCGCATGCATATGGATGGTCCCGTCGGCTTGCACCTTGGCGGTCCACCCGGCTTCGACGTTGAGAATCGAATGTGCCGAAGCAACAATCGCGGGGCCGTCAAACGTCTCACCACCGACAAGTTGCTCGCGGCCCAAAACAGGTACAGACATCTCTTCACGGGATCCCCGTATCTTGTCGGCGTCTCCGTCGGGCCGCGATCGACCGCCTGCCATCGCCGCACCGCTTCCGTGCGTCTGGCGAACGGTCGCCTCGCAGCGAATCGCCACCACCTCGATCGCCATGTTCGGTCGGTCATACCCAAACGTCGACGCGTGTTTGGCATCCATGCGTTCCGCCAAACTCTCCGCGGGCTCGAGCCGCAACTCCAACGTTGACTGCGTTCCGAGGTATCGAACGTCCGCCCGCATCGACACGTCCCCATCACCGCCATGCAGGCCTGACGGTGCCTCGCCCAAAGAATCCCTATCCAACGCATCCCTTTCCAACAGCGACTCTTCATCAGAGAGAGTTTTCAGGCACTGGGTTTGCAGCTCCGTCGAAACCGCACGAATCGCCGTCAAAACATCTGCGGATGTGGCACGCGGCGACACTCCGGCAGCGATCGTTTCCTGCATCGCGCGGGTCACGATCCTTCCGACCGGTGCGTGCCCGATCCCGACGGCCGACAAAATTCCAGACTGCGGATGATCGATCACATGCGACATCCCGAGCGATTCTGCGACGCGGCACAGATGCCCCCCCGCCGCGCCTCCGAAACCGACGAGAGCCATCTTTCGGACGTCGTTGCCCGCCGCCGTGGTCACAACTCGAACCGCCTCGGCCATTTCAGTCACCGCGATTCGTAGGAATCCCTCCGCCAATTGTTCGGCGGAAGTCGCGATCTCCGCCGGCAACTCTCGACGAATCGCCTCCAACCGTTGCCAGGACGCGTCGGGGTCCAACCGAAACGGGAACCGCTCGATCGGCAAACGTCCCAAGATGACATTCAGATCCGTAATCGTCAGCGGTCCTCCCCGTCCATAGCATGCCGGACCGGGGTCGGCACCGGCACTCTCCGGCCCGACGAACAGTCGACCGTCCCGAACACCGCAGATCGAACCTCCTCCCGCCGCCACCGTATGAATATCCATCATCGGAGAGAGTATCCGGATGCCTCCGATCTGGCTCTCTTGCCGTCTCCCGATCTCTCCGTCGAAACGGCTGACGTCGGTGCTCGTCCCTCCCATGTCCAGCCCCACGGCACCGTCGACCTGCACGCCATCGTTTTGCAGCTTCCTCGCAATTTCCGCGAGCGCAACAACGCCACCGGCGGGCCCGGACAAAACACTTTCACGTCCACGAAAGGCTTCTGACGCGACCAAATTCCCACCGCTGGTCATCCAACGCAGCAAGCACCTCTCCGGTCCACCGAATTGTTCATTGACCCGTGCGACATAGTCTTCGAGTACCGGTTGCAAATAAGCATCGAGCGTCGTTGTCTCTGCCCGTGGAACGATCCGAGGCAGGGCAACCACCTGGGTCGAACGCACGACACGGTCGAATCCGACGTCACGTGCGATACGTTCAACGATCCGTTCATGAGCGTCATTGAGATACGAATGCATCAGGCAAATCGCAATCACCTCCGGGCGATCCTCCGATTCATAAAGCTCTCGCATTTCACGACGAAGCGACGCGACATCGATGGGGTGAATCTCTTCGCCCAGAGCATTCATTCTCCCGTGAACCTCGATCGTTCGGTTCGGAAGAGGCTTCGGTTTGACAATGTCCAGCGAAAACAAATCCGGCCGGTCCTGAGTACCGATCGAGAGCAAATCGCCCAATCCTTCTGTGATGACAAGCGCCGTCGACGCACCGCCTCGGGTTAGCAAAGCGTTTGTCCCACGAGTCGTCCCCAAACGCACCTGCAATCGGGGCAGGGGCTTTCGAACCCCAACCGGTTCCCCGAACAACCGACTCAACAACAAACGGGTCGCCAGGACAGGGGCCTCCAATCCGGCATCGAACGTCAAACGCATGGATGAGGGTTGTCCCTCCGTCGCAATCCCGTGATCCCGATCGAGAGTCACTTGCACGGGAACGTCGCCGGTCGAATCGTCACCGTGCGAGTCTTCGCCGCTTACTTCATCGTGCGGATGTTCGATCTCGCATTGCATCACGACGCCTCGATCGACGCGTTCGGAATCGACCAATTTCGCGCCGATCCAAAAATCGTCTTCGACCAGAGATCTCGGCATTCGGACCAACAACCCGCGAGATGACGTCACGCTCAAAAGGTCGACCGTGACCAAACCGCTGCTGAGCACCTTGAGTGTCTCTTGTCGCGGAGGCGATCCTGACTCGTGACGCGTGACCAAGCAATCCGTAAACGTCCCGCCGATATCAGCCCAAACTTCGAACATTATCTACGCAATCTGTAAGAGACACCTTCGTGAAAGGCGATCTGCTAGCTATCGGAATGGAACAGGCAGAGGATTTCGTCGGTGTCGTCCAGGTCGATCAATGCAACGATAATGTCCCCCACCTTCAAAACATCCTTCGCCATCGGCACCCGCACGAATCCATCGCGTTGGATCGCGGCGATCAAGCATCGTCCGGCGAGTGGGAGGTTTGCCAGCGATGCTTGGGTGATCGGCGACTCGGGAAGCACCTCGAGTTCGTAGACGCCGATCGAACCGTTGGGGAGTTTTGTTTGGCTGATCACGGCACCCTCGTTTAGAAAGCCGAGGATTTGCCGCGCGACGACGTCACGTTCACTCACCGCCAAATCGATCCCCAGTTTGCCGACCACGTTCGCATAATCGGGTCGCCCAACAACACACATCACACGTGACGCGCCGAGTTCCCTCGCCTCCACGCCCGCCATGATGTTACTCTCGTCGTTTCCGGTGCAGCCGACGAAATAATCGACCGTGCCGCCCCCTTCATCTTCGAGAACGCTGCGGCGGTTGGCACTCGCCTGCACGATTGTCGCATGCGGTAACAATTTCGACAGTTGTTCGCATCGGTGCGCATCCGTCTCGAGCAGCACGATGCGGAAGTCTTCTCTGCCCAGCAAACTCGCCAGGTGGTACCCCGTTTCGCCGCCCCCGGCGATCATCACCTTGGTTTTCTTCCGCGCCCGTTTCTCTCCACCGAACACCTTGCGGGCCACACTGATCGCGTCGGGCATCCCAACCAGACTGACGCGGTCACCGACATGCGTTTCGTCCGCACCGCTGGCAATCCACATCCGGCCTTCGCGAGCGAGCGACCCCACCCGCACGCCGGGCGGCAGGTCGAGTTCCATCAACTTCTTACCTGCCGCAGGCGCCCCCGAGGCCACCTCCATCTCGTAAACCTGCAACTGTCCCCTTGCAAAGTGCTCCAGCGGTATGGCGTCCGGATTCCGAATCGCTCGCGCCAACTCCGACGCCGACAACTGTTCGAGCGACAACAGACTGTCAATGCCAAAGTGCTGCTGATAATCAAACGTTGCCAAATCACGAAACGCGGGCGCGTAGACCCGCGCGATCGATCGCCGGGCCCCGAGAGCCTTGGCCATACTCGCGGCGACGATATTGACTTCGTCGTTTCCGGTTACGGCCAGGCACAAATCCGCACTGAGAACGTCCGCCGAAAACAGGACCGTGCTCTGCGACGCGTTGCCTTCGATCGCCCGCACGTCCAACTCGCTGTTAATCGCGCGAACGATCTCGGGATCGCTATCGATCAACGTCACACTGTGTCGGCGGCGGCACAACATGTCCGCGATCCAGCGTCCGACCGTCCCGCCGCCGAGCGTTAAAATTCGCATCGGCCTATACCATCCAATCCATGACCAACAACACCACGAACACGATGCCCATGAATCCCGTGATCCAGCGAGCGGTGTGCAACGCGTGTTTCAAGATCAAGGTCATGTCCTCGTGCCTCGTCGCACCGAACACCAGCGAAATCGCGACAATCAAAGGCAGGTAATACAGCAAGTAGGTCGGCGAAATGGAAAGCATATTAGGTAAGCAACACTACAAAGAGCAATCAGAAAATTCGTGTCCGGTTCCGCAGCATCCTAGTGGAGCGAACGCCAACACGGCAATGGACCTCGCCGACCAAACCTGAACACGCGCCCACCTTCCGTTCCGTCCCACACGCCAACGAAAACCGGCGACAGGACAGATCCCCATGATCCTCAACCGCCCGCCAACTTCCTCACAAACCGATGCAAAAGTCTCGAAAAGCCGACCATGTGATGGTCATTGGACCGGTTGCATCGCATTCGGCTCAGCGGACGTTGATCGGGTATTCAGATCGAGGTCGAAATCGCAACGAACGTCACACCAGCCGCCGGGGATGGAACCGCGTGCCTTTCGCAGCCCCTATCGGCCAAACTTGACGTCGCCGTACCAACCCCCTATGAAATGCCATCCAACCACTCCCCATCCTTCGTGAGTCTTTGACATGTTGGCATTCCCCTCATCTCGTATGCTCGCCCGCCGCGGCATCGGCGGCATCATCAGTTGGTTCATTCGGATTGTCATTTACGACATCTGCATCACCGGCATTTCGGATATCCTGGGCGTCTCTCGCATGGTCGCTCTGTTTATCTTCCTCGGTATCCTCGGCGTCATCGCCTTTGTCGGCTATATGATGCGAAACAAATACGCAACCGAAGCTGGCGACGATTTTTAATCCGGGTCGATAGATCGGTTTACCACGGTCACCTTTCGCGACGCCGCGTTTATGCATTTTCAGGTTCAACACTCTCCCGTCTTTTCGACTCTCGAAATCACGCTCGAACAAGACGAGTTTGTCGTTGCGCAGCCGAACAGCATGCTGACCATGACCTCTGGCGTCAAAATCGCCGCGCACATCGGGAGGGGTTCGTCAGACGAATCCTCGGTACGCGGCGATTCAGAAACTGCCGGCGTCGAACACGGCACGGGTGCGAACGCATCCCCGACGCCCAAAAACGTCACTGTCCCCCAGAAACCACCCCGAAAGCACTCTCTCTCGAGCGGCTTTAAAAGTTTGGTCGGTGGAGAAAGTTTCTTCACCGCAGAGTTTCGGGCAAAATCGGATGACGAACAGGTCGTACTCGCTCCGGAGAGTTACGGCGACATCGTTGTCCTCGAGATCGCCGAAGAAAGCGGCTTTTATCTCACCCGTGGATCCTATCTGGCAAACGCCGGTCCGACCCACATTCGAACCACATACGGCGGCCTGAAGGGTTTGATGAGCAAGAAGGGCCTCTTTCTCATGCACGCCTCCGGTACCGGGCATGTATTCTGCCAGAGCTACGGTTCGGTTGTTCATCGTGAACTCGCCGCCGATGAAACCATCTACGTTGACAACCGATTCATGGTCGCGTTCTCCGACTCGGTCTCTTACCAATTGGTCAAAGCGACCGAGAGTATTCGTGATTCCCTGATGTCAGGCGAAGGCTTGATCAACCGCTACACCGGGCCCGGTCATGTTTATTACCAAACACGCGGCAAACCGAGTGGCGGATTCCTGAGCGCCCTGCTCGACGCGTTCTTCTAGGCCCTACTTTTATCGCAACGAACCAAACGCAATGACAGACGCGATTCCAGACCGAGCCGATCTGCTCGAGCAACTCCGTCGTGCGAACCAATACGTGACCTTCACGGTCGCCTTGCGTCTGGTCTTAATCGGAACTTTAGCGGCGGTGATCCGTTGGGATCGCGTCCTGCAGGAACCGGTTTTGTCGGTCACCGCTGGCCTAGTCATGCTTGGCCCCTTTATCAAAGACCTGTTGATGATTTGGGGCCAACGAAAGAAACGCCTCGAAGACATCAAAGAAACCACGCGTTTTGGCGATCTGGACAAATACAAACTCCAGAGCCTGTACCGCGACACACTGAAAAAGCTGCGTCTTCCCGATGAGCACATTCCGGTGTTTGTCACCAACGACAAAACGCTCAACGCGGGAGCCGTCCGGATCAGCCGTTTCTTCGGATCACTCGACGGCATCTATCTCCACCGTCAAATCCTGCACAAACTCGATGGCGACGAAATCCAAGACATCATGGGACACGAACTCGGGCACTATTACCGGTTCTACCTCAACGCCGACCGCTTTCGCATTCTCACCTTGGCGATCGGTGTTCTGGTCGCGATCTTGGTGATCCAGGCGTCCGATCTTGGTGACACGGTCGGCTTCTTTGCCGTCATGATCAGCTCTTTCTTCTTCTGGCAAATCAGCGGCATGGGGATGCTCAAACATGGCCGCGCCATTGAATACCTGTGCGACGATTTTGGTGCCCAGGTCAACGGGATCGAATCCTCGGTCAGCGGTTTGATCAAACTCGGTCTCGACGACGAACAACGACAACATCTCGAACTCGAAATGCTCGGACGTACCGCCAATCACAAAACGCTCACCCAAAGAGACGTTGCCACCGCGATCGAAAAGGCAACTCCGTTCGGCCATGTCGCCGACGAACACCTATACGAATCGGTCAAACAAGAACTGCGAACGAGAGCGGAAGCCAACCGACAAACATCGCTCTCAGGCTTCCTCCGGTACATGTGGGAAGCAGACTCCGTTGACGACGAAGACTACGCAGAGCAATTGCAGAAACAAGCCAAGCTGCTCAACCGGCTGCAACGACTCGACTGGGAATCATTGCTCGATGACCGACAACAGATTCGGTTTACGGAATCACAAATCGAACAACTCGTGCGGATGATCGAAACCAATCCAAGGCACGTGTTGTTTCGGACGATCCAGATCGACGATGGCGTTCACCCGCCGATTGCCAATCGCATCCGGTATCTGTGGAAGAACCGACGCAGCGACATTTCTCTATTTGGCAACACGTTCTGAAGCCATGCATCTGTGGATGCCCGTCTCCGTTTCTCCGTCCAATTGGAATCGTTCCGACAGGTCTCGCGAACGACGAAAACAGGCTAACTCCCAAAAAGCCGCGCCCCCTCACGCTCCGCAATTCGCCTAGAGTACGAGTAGAGTTGTCGCTGCGTTTTCTGCGTGCGCCGATTCGTGATACCACGCCTGCGGTGCATGCGGGTCGCTTTCGCTGGACGAGACCATGATGAACGCTCCCATCCCCGAAGAAGAGAAACTCAACCCGGGTCACACGCAAACACGAGGAGTACTTCGCGTTTTGGGCCCGTTGATTCTGCTCACCGGTATCGGGTTTACC
>JBICHZ010000445.1:0-6826 GCA_043101355.1 Rhodopirellula sp. JB044 | reverse complement strand
GCCTCATTTTTTCCGCAACCTTGTTCGAGCAATCGGTGCTACTGGCCCACGACGCGAACCCATCCTCCTCGGGAGTTTCCACGTTGAACGAATGCACGACCGTCAACGATTCGATCCTTCGTTTCATCGGTGAAACAGACTGGCAAAAGCTAAAGCAAACGTTACCCGAAGAGCGCCGCGAACTGGTGGCGAAACTCGTCGATTGTGCGGAGACGCGAATCCGCGAAAGTCGACCGCTGCGTTTGACATTCATCTGCACGCACAACTCGCGTCGAAGCCAGTTGGCTCAGGTTTGGGCACAAACCGCGGCGGCCTACTTTGGGCTGACTCGCGAGGACGTGGTTTGTTTCAGCGGCGGGACCGAAGCGACCGCGTGCAACCCGAGAACGGTGGACGCGCTTCGACGTTCGGGTTTTGTCGTCACCGAAACGTCTCTGTCGTCCGACCTCGCAGGCGAGATCGCGCACGACAACGTGCCGTACGAGGTCTCCTTTGGTGAACAGCACCCAGCCATCGAGTGTTTTAGCAAGGTCTACAACCAGTCGCATAATCCGAACACGC
This sequence comes from Rhodopirellula sp. JB044, assembly GCA_043101355.1. GTDB lineage: Bacteria > Planctomycetota > Planctomycetia > Pirellulales > Pirellulaceae > Rhodopirellula. Next base: position 6,265 of record JBICHZ010000445.1, on the reverse strand, counting down.
GGTACGTTGCGGTGATGTGTTGCGACCATGCCGATCAGAACTGCCCGGTGGTATTCGGTGCAACGGACCGCATTGCGATGTGGTACGTCGACCCGAAAGCATTCGACGGAACGGACCGTGAATCTGCCGCGTACGACGAACGCAATCTGCAAGTCGCTCGAGAGATGTGGTCCGCGATGGGCGAGTTGGCTCAACGGTTACAACAACCGGAACGTTGAACGCCGCGTCCGCCGTAGCGTTGGCGTGCAAGCAACCTCGCCCTACCGCGTTCGGTCGTGATTCTCGTTCGGCTTCTGCGTGTTTTGCGGCACCTCTCGTCGACCGGTTGTCGCGATCATAACCACTGTTAAGGCAACCGGATTATTACGATTGCCGAAACCTCGCGGTCGCCGATGACTTAGATGATGAGGTGTTCGGCAACGTGCGGAACACAAGACAAGTCACCGAGACTCCTCGATCAAACGGGAGTCGTTTCTGAGCGTTCGGTTGCGTGAACCGGCGTTGGGAGTGAATGGGATGATTGGCGGACGCATTGGAAAAGTCGCCGTGTTGGCCGTCGCCGCTGGGACCCCGTATGTCGCGAACGAAACGGAGTGGGGACGTAGCGCGACCAGTACCATCACCAACCAAGTCAGCGCAGCGACCGGATCGATATCATCCGCAGCACCTTGGAGCAGTTCGTCCGACGAGGCAGCAATCGGTGGCGTTACAAACACCGCCGGATCGGATCGCTACCCGATTCACGCCCACCACCAAGTCGAAACGTTGCGACCGGTATCGGCAACCCGATATCGCTACGAAGAAGACATCGCTCGGAAGCTCGGCGGGATGCCAGAGGATCAATCCGCGGCTCCGAGCCTCGCGGGAAACAACGTCGCCGACATCCGAGAGGCGTTGCGATTCGACCTGACGCCACCGATGATCCTCGATCGCTTTTCGCGAGTTTCGACGGTGCTCGCGGATTTGCAACTCGAAGGTTTGCGTGTCCCCGTGGTAACGGGCATTCGCAGCGACGATCTGGCGGGCACGTTGACGTACTACTTTGACCGTTCAGGTGCGATCCAACGAATCAACTTGCACGGCTTCACTGGTGACGCTCAGCGGATCATCGCAACGCTGACCAGCCACTACGGGCTCGAGGGCGAGAAGGCTCTCGACGCCGGCGTTTACACCCGCCGCTGGAACGGCATTCCCGTGCACCTGCTGCGGATCTCGCACGCTCCGGTTGTTTTCAGCGACGCGGTGCACCAGAAGTACACGGTCTTTCTCGAGTTGAATCAACCCAACCTCAAGTACGGCATCAGCGAAGAAGCCCGCCGCATCGTCCAAACCGACCGATGGACCGGACGCTGGTAAAAAACGATGCCGGAACGGTGCTACGACTGGTCCGGCCTGCTTTTGACACTCCAGCCCACGCGTTTACTAACCGTCGACGCAGGTTTCTAGGAAGCGAGCGAGGCGGTGGAAGTCGCTGTTTTGCTCGATGAAGCGAACTTTGGTGACCAACGTTTGCGGGTCGACGAGTTCTTCGAAGGGGACGAAGTGCAGGTCGAATTGACCGGACGAGGAAACCATCACGCCGTTGAGCTTTTCTTCCACCAGAGCACGATAGGCACCGACGCCGAGTTGCGAACCGAGGATCACGTCATATGCGTGAGGAGGTGCACAGCGGGCTTCGTAACCGAGTTGCAGCCCGTTGACTTTGCGGGTCCGTCCGGTTCGTTCGGCGTAACGTTCGGCCAGCAAACGTGACATCAAGGCGGACAGGTTGATCAACGAGATGTTGATGTGCCCGTGATCGTCGCGGGTGATGCCTTCGAGGTATTTCGACGGCAGGTATTCCGCCATCCCTTCGGCGATCACGATCGTTCCGTACGGTCGTCCTTCGCGTTCACGGGCGAGCATCATGTCGACCATGCGATCGATCACGCGTTCGAGTGCCATGACTTTGCGGGTGGCGCCGGTTTCCGTGTTGACGACCTCTTCGTCGGCGAGTGCGCCGGTGATGTCTTCGACGCTGAGCACCATGCTGGCTTCACCGGCGATCGCGGCACCGTACGCCAGCCATCCGGCGCTGCGTCCCATCGCTTCGCAAAGGAAGTAGGCACGGCCGGCGGCGGCGTCAAAGTTCAGGTTGCGGATTTCTTCGGCGAGCGTTTCGACCGCAGTGAAAAACCCGATCGTGAAGTCGATCCCCGAGTAGTCTTTGTCGATCGTTTTGGGAAGGTGAACGACGGGGAAACGACGCGCGTCGCCGGGCAGATTGTCCTGAAACATTTTCAGTTTGTTGGCGGTCTTCAACGTGTCATCACCGCCGATCGAGATCAACGCGTCGACCTCGAGCGAGCACAAACCTTCATAAACTCTTCGCAATGGTGCGACGAGTTCGGGATCCTTCAGGTGATCCGGGCTGCTGACGTGTTTGCCGGGGTTGGTCCGTGCGGTTCCGATCATGATCCCGCGGCTGCTGCGGGCGTTGATCAAATTATCATGGGTGAACCTAATGTAGTCTTCGTCTTCGGTCAGCGGTCCGGCGGCGGTGTACTCGGCCAACCGGCTGTAGCCGTGTTTGATCCCGAAAACCTGTGCGCCTTCTTCGAGAAACGAGAACGCCGCCGTGCTGATGACCGCGTTGGCGGCAGGAGCGGGACCGCCAGCGAACAGAATGGCAACGCGTTTGATATCGAGATTATGATGAGCCAGATCGGGCACGGCTTCACTTGAAGGTTGGAGTTTGGTGGATTGGGTGATTTCTTCGCGTCCGAGATTCTAAGCATTTATGGACGCTCGCCAAGATATCCGATTTGCTCGGCCGCCGTGCGGCTCCGCCGATGCGCGGTTTATAAATTTCGCAGATACTCGATGCTTTGCATGATCTCATTGGGCGCCGTCTCGGGGGCCATGCCTGGACGCCCGACCACAAACGGACCGCGGTAGGGGATGTCCTCGAGTTGGCCGAGCAGCGATGGAAAATCGGCAGTTCCCTGGCCGACCGGCACCGCGATGCCGCGACCGGCGGAAAGGTCGAGCACGCCGTCGACCGCGTTGACGATACGAATCCGATCCTTCAACGCCGCAACCGCATCGGGAACGCTGTGCCGATTCACGATGAGCTGGCCCGGATTGAGTGCGACGGCGATATAGGCTTCCGAACTCATGTCGATCAGGCGAGCGAGGTGTGCTCCCGGTTCGGTCCCAGTTTCGGCGGCGAAAAACGCTCCGGTCCGGGCTCCGAATCGTCCTAGGTCGTCGAGAACTTCACGCAGCGTGTTCCAACGCGGGTCGACCGTTTCCGGTTCGGAAGACGCGTCCGGCGATGTTCCGGCCGCCCACGCCTGGGCTTCGCTGAGGCTCAAACCCTCCGGAGGGAGTCCTCCGAGGGCGAGCCCCGACACAGATGAATCCGCCCCGGACGAACCCAACCCGGAGCCACTCGAATTACCCGATGCCGACGACGGGGGGCGGGGAACGGGGCCGATTTGATTGACCACGAGGGGAGCGCCGAGCCGGTACGCGGCCCGCATCGCCGATTTCGTCGCCTCGATGCGGCGGTCGAGATTTTCCAGGTGATCGAACCCGTGACGCGTCGGAAACCGAATCGATGCGATCCGCAAATTCAGATCATCCAGAATTTTCCGCAAGGTTCGCACAGCCGTATCCGATAACTCAGATACATTCAAAACCCGTCTTCCGCAAAGTTCGACGCTGGTCGCGCCCGAGGCTGCAACCCAACTTAAAACACGACGCAGTGATGCCGCCGAAGGATTGACGTTTCCGAGCGAATCCAGCCGAACGGCGATTTTGATTTCAGCCAACTCTGTCGCCTCTTTTCGTAAAAACTACTGTCACCAGAACTACTGTCTCCCTCATCGTTTCCGTCTTCCCATGATCGCAGTTGCCGCAAAAGTCCGTCGTCGGCGCGTCCGGGAGACCCCGGGCGGGAATGCGGTTTTGTCTCAATGGACCTCGGCGGGAACGTCTCGAGGAATTATTTGGGGGGTGGTGTTGCTGTTCGTGGCGGCTCACGGGGACGCCACTTCGGGCAACGGCGGGGCCGTCCACGCGCAGCCGCCGACAGCTTACGCGAGAGCCGACAAAGGCACCAGCGAGGCGGGCATTGACCGGCAATCGCAAAACAGCTCGCCTCGAAACGATTCGAACAAACGTGGTCTCCGCGAAGTCGAACGTGGTCACTCGTCAGAAACCACCGTGGCATCGGCCGGCGGCGTGATCGAACACATCGGTCCGGCGGGATTGAAGACCTACCGTTGGGATTTCTCGCGTTCGGGCGACGCGGATTTCGATCGGTGGCCAGACCTTTTTACTCGACATGTGGAAACCGGTTTTCCGGAATACGTGCGCATCCTGATCACGCCTCGGGAGGAAGAACTCGAGGCCAATGTGTTGGCACTCGACACCGCGCTCTTGCTGCGTTGGCCACAAATTCGCAGGTCGCTCAAGTGGATTCCCCAGTCGAAACATTTGCCGCCGCTGCCACCGTCGCTCGCGGACTTTCTCGTCGACCGCTGTTTGACCGTGCGGCTCGATGGCGGCCAGGCACGCGTGGTTTCGCCCGCGTTGCCGACCAGTCGCCGGTACCAGTATCGCTTTAGCGTCGACGTGTTTACCCAAAACCTCGTGCACGATTCGGTCTACGCCCAGGTCATTTTCTTTGACGACGAAGGCAATGAACTCAAACGCGAGGCAACTCCGGCGATCACGAAAACGAACCGCTGGCGATCGCTCGTCATTGAGGCGTTGACCCCGCCGCGTGGCGCTCGCGAGATGAGGGTGGCGTTGAACGTGATGGGAGCCGCCGACGGGTTGCAGGACATCCGCGGTGTTGTGTCGTTTGACAACATCACGTTCCGCCAATTCCCGCAAATGAAGGTCACCACCGACCAGCCGTTCGGCGTGTATCGCCGTGGCGATCGGGTGACCGCGACGACGCAGTTGATGGGTTTGCCTAGCGAGCCAACGCGAGTTCGCCTGCGACTGCTCGATCATGATGAGATAGAGTTGAAGTCCGCCAGCCGCGAACTCGACGTCGATGATCTAGAACCCGTCGCTGCACCGGAGGAGGTCGAGTCCGAACCCGCACTCGTCGACGAACGGAACCCAGAGGGCGACGTCGGATTGGTCCAATCAACCAACCCGGACGCCAGAGGAGCGGACCAGGATTCGCTTTGGTTCGATTGGACGCTCGACGATTTGCCGCCCGGGTACTACATCATTGATGCCTCGATGGAAAACGAACGCGGGGCGTCACTGTCGAACCGATCGACCTTTGTCGTGGTGGACCGATTGACGGACGACCCGCGTGAATGGTCACCGCCGTCGCCTCGCGAACAGTCCGACCCGGCACGCCAATCGGCAATGTCGGTTTTCGCGAACCAGCCGACTGAGATCGAGCCGTTGCCGTACGGGTGGACGCTGCCGCAGGAACTGGTTCATCGTTATCACCGCAAGGAGGTATCGGGAAAGATCGTTTCGCAGTGGCTCAGCAACGTTGGGGTCGGTTGGGCGAAGTTGCCCGTTTGGTTCCCGCCGGAGGAGGCAACGATCTCCGATACGGCCGCGACGCTCGCGTCCCGGCTGCGTGATGTCGGCATCAATCCGGTCGGTTTGTTGGACCGTCCGCGTCCCGATCAGGTCGACCTGTATCGGGTTCGGGAACGAGGCGAGGCACGCGTTGCTGACTTCTTGAATGACCCCGTGATGTGGCGTCCGCAGCTCGACACGGTGATGAATCGCATGACGTTTCGTATCCGGATGTGGCAGCTCGGCGACGAGATCGACAACAGCTTTCAAGAGTTGCCCGACCTGCGTGCCAAGATCGAAGAGATCGCAGACGGTTTGCAAGGGTTCGGTCAACCGCTGGAAATTGTCATTCCCTGGACGTGGTTGGACGATGCACCCGAGGTTTCGGGGGATTCCTGGAAAGGCGTGATCCGCCACCTCGACGAACCGTTAACCTCGGACGAACTCGACGCGATGTTGGATCTCGAGGAAGGTGGTTCGGGCGGTTCTGTTGGTCAACCGATCGGCGGCGACGCGACACAGCGTCATCTGACGGGGATCGTTCGAGGCGGTCATAATCCGATTGTCTCGCCACCGCATGTGCCCCGTCGCCAACGCGGTGATACTTGGTTGACGATCGATCCTCTGCCGGCCAAGCGATACGACCGCGACACACGGATCACCGACCTCGTCCTACGGATGGCGACGGTGCGTGGGCACAAGGTCGAGGCGGCGTTCGTTCGGC
>JBICHZ010000444.1:0-21533 GCA_043101355.1 Rhodopirellula sp. JB044 | reverse complement strand
AGTCTGTTTCACCGATGAAACGAAGGATCGAATCGTTGACGGTCGTGCATTCGTTCAACGTGGAAACTCCCGAGGAGGATGGGTTCGCGTCGTGGGCCAGTAGCACCGATTGCTCGAACAAGGTTGCGGAAAAAATGAGGCTAGCCAGGAAGAAACCGAATGGCAGGAACTGGGTTAAATTCAACGATAACTCTGTCTGAATGTTACTGCGAAATGGGCAGGCGTGATGCTAACAGGACGCGGATCTCGTGACGAGTCGCGAGAGCGCCGCGTCACGCGTGAACGCTTGACAAACGAATACCTTTCAACAGACAAACGCGCATCGATAGGTCGCTCATGTTTTCGCACGAGAACTTGCGATTCGATGGTGAAAACGCGAGCGAATCCACCCGATCGCAACTTCGACGACGGGCAATCGAACACGCCATTTCGCCGAACGGTCAAGTCTTTCGATGCGGAATCGAACGCTGAGCTCGAAAAATAACTGTGCCAGCGAAAAATCATCGAATCGATACAGGTTCTTCTCCAAATCAATCCGGCGGCTTGAACGATCGAGTCTCGACAGTCACGATAGTGACTAATGCACGTCCCTCCAAATCGCCCGCCCAACGCTTATGATCCGTGCCGAGACCACCTCTTCCTGCACCCTCGTCGTTTCCAAGGGCCAATCGCGGAATCCTGCGAAACGAGCGCTAGAACAGGCAATCGCAGAAGCCGGCGGCAAGATCCCTGACCTGAACGTCGTGGTCGTGCCGCACCTGTATGATCTGCCCAAGAACGGTGAGGCCGTCGCGCGGCTGCGTGCGATTGAGGGCGACGTGATTTTGGCGAGCTGGATTTTCTCACGTGCCGCCCACTGGGTTCTCGACCGCAACGGGGTTCGGGGAACCGCCGGCGATGTTCAGCTCGGCGATGCGGACGATGGCGATCCTGTCGATGACGCGACGGACGCAGTAGGAGCAAAACAGGCAGAGGATCCGGCGAACGGCGACGACACGCCACCGGTCGAACGAATGACGGATCTGTTCCCGCGGCCGGAACGCAAGATCTACTGCATCGACCTGAAAACATCCGAAGACACCTCCGTGTTCGTCGGTGAAATCAATCGTATCCTCGGGCTCGAGAGCGACCCGATAAACGACCCGGTTGGTGATCGTTCGCTGCCGATCGTTGGCGGGAAGATCGAAGCCGTCGACGAAAACGCGTCGCGTCGTTGGTACCCGGTCATCGATTACAGTCGCTGCACGAACTGCATGGAGTGCGTCGACTTTTGTCTGTTTGGCGTGTACGGCGTCGACGGTGTCGAAAGCATCCTGGTCGAACAGCCCGACAACTGTCGCAAGGGGTGCCCGGCCTGCAGTCGGGTTTGCCCCGAGAACGCGATCATCTTTCCGCAGCACAAAGCTCCCGCGATTGCCGGTGCGGAAACGGACGGAGACGAAGGCTTCAAGATTGATCTGTCGCAGTTGTTTGGCGCGCCGGATTCCAAGGAGGATCCGATCGCGACGGCCGCGCGAGAACGCGACGAGCAACTGCTGTTGGCCGGGCGTGGAACCGTCGGCATCGACGATCAACTGAAGAAACGACAAGCTGCGAAGAATAACCGCCCCAAGGACGAGCTCGACCGACTCGTTGATACATTGGATGAGATGGACCTTTGACTTCCCACACCAACGCTGACGAAAACCAAAGCCCCTACGCGGCGTCGCCAACGTCAACTCCTGATCGCCAAACGCCCGCCGGCGATGATCCGCCACATCGGGTTTGTGGTGTGGCGTTGGACATGGACGGTTTGCTGTTCGATACCGAACGCATCTACTTCCGTGTCGGAGACGTTGTTTTGCAGCGTCGTGGGCGGCGGTTTTGTCATGACCTGCAGGCGCGAATGATGGGCCGTGTCGGTTTGAGTGCAATCGGCGAGATGATCGCTTTCCACGAACTCGATGACGAGCCCGCAAAACTGCTCGAAGAATCCAACACGGTTTACTCCGAATTGCTGCTCGAGCATCTGCGTCCGATGCCCGGATTGGATTCGTGGATGGAACGTCTGATTCGCAGCGGTGTCCCCTTTGGGCTCGCGACGAGCAGTCAACGCCGCTTCGTCGAGATGATCCTGCCGACGACAACCTGGCACGATCAGCTCGCGTTCATTCTCACCGGCGACGATGTCGTCAACGGCAAACCGCACCCGGAGATGTATCTCAAGGCGGCCGATGCATTGGCGATCTCTCCGGAGCAGATGTTGGTACTCGAAGACAGCGGCAATGGTTGCAAAGCCGCCGTCGCGGCGGGAGCGACAACCGTCGCCATTCCCAACGAACATACTCGTGGGCAGGCGTTCGACGGCGTGCACCTGATTGCAGAATCGCTGGCTGATCAACGACTATGGAATCTGCTCGGCGGAAAATCGGAAGCGAGTGGCGGCGTGGAAGATCGCAGCGACGAGAACTCAACCGGCACGAGTGCTTGATGAACTCAACGCTCGTTTGTCGTCTCACCGCACCGGGACGTTCCGCGGTTGCGGTCATCGGCGTTTTTGGTGACGAAGCCGAATCGATCATCCGCCGAAATTTCGCGTCCGCAACTGACTCGCCGTGGCGTCCCGGACAGATTCGCTATGGAACCTGGCTCGACCGAGCAACTTCGTCGGAAACGTCGTTTGACCGTGATGCGAAACCATGTGGCGAATCGGTCGTGCTGACGCCGATCGGCGACCGGCACTATGAAGTGCACGGGCATGGAGGTTCCGCTGCGGTGAATCGGATCATCACGTCGCTCGTGCAACGCGGTGCGGTTGAGGTCGATCCGGAAACGTTTGTTTCCACGGTCAACGAGCAACTCGGCACTCCGACAGAACCGCTGATCCGCGAAGCCGAATCGGTTCTCGTTCATTGCACGACCCGCCGCAACGCCGCGGTCGCACTCGCTCAGACGCGCGGTGGGTTGCTGCGGTGGACGATCGAATGGATGGAGCGACTGGACAGCGAACGCGGCCAGGATTCATCGCATGTTTCGGTCGTTGAACTCCGCGATTCCGCCAACCTACTGCTCGGTCGATCGTCGACCGGGCTGCATCTCGCGGTTCCCTATCGTGTCGTGCTCGCCGGTCCACCGAACGTTGGAAAGAGCAGCCTGATCAATCAAATCGTCGGCTACGGACGCAGCATCACGCACGATGCGGCGGGCACCACGCGAGATGTGGTCGACTGCGACACGGTGATCGACGGCCTTGCGATCCGTCTCGGGGATACCGCGGGCATCCGTTCCGGTGGAGGAGTCATCGAACAAGAAGGTATTCGGCGAGGAGCGGCGGCAATCGCAACCGCGGATTTGATCGTGATGGTGGTCGATCCGGCTTCGCTGAACGATTTCAAAACGATTGAGACAACGATTCGGTCTCACAATCCCGATTCGCCGCTGGTCCGGGTGATCAACAAAAGCGATCTGATTGCAAACGACGCGTCACCGGATTTCGCGGTCGATGGTTGGTTGCGAACGGTCGCCGCCTCTGATGAAACCGCCGCATCTGATCAAACACAGCCGAGCGGTATCGACGAATTGATTCACACCGTCTCGACGACGCTCCGTCCGGCGACCGAAGATCACGACGTGCCCGTGCCGATCACGGATCGGCAAGTTCACTGGCTCGCCCGGATCACGAACAGTACGGACGTCGGCGAAATGCACGCAAACCTTCAACACCTCCGCGACGGAACCAGCGTCGAGGCATGACTCAATCCTCCTTCGAACATCGCACGCTCGGTGAGATCACGCCGGATTTACGCGCACGTCTCGCCGAACTCTGTAGCGACCCGGCGTCGAAGAGCAATCAAGATTCGTTCACGTCGGCGCAGCGTGCGGTGCTAATCGATATCGCATCGTTGCAAGTGAAAGCCAAACGCACCTTTGGCGAGACGTCGGAGGGCGGTGAGGCGTGGTGGGTAACGCGTGGCGGGTTGCAGCAGTCGACTCACCACCGTGTTGCGAGATTGAAAGCGAGTTGGATGGGAGACCGTCCGGTTGTCGATCTTTGTTGCGGTCTCGGTAGCGACACGATCGCTTTGGCTCGTCGCGGGATAACCACCGGAGTCGATATCGATACCGATGTGTTGTCGTTCACACAAGCCAACCTCGATGTCGCCGAAATAACCGCGAGGCTCAAGCAAAGCGATGTCGAAACCGCGGCGATCGAAGAGTTGATCGGCGAGGCGGAAGGGCTTCACATCGATCCGGACCGGCGTGCCGATGGACAACGACACACCAACGCGGACGACCTCGTGCCGTCGTGGGACCGTGTCGAAGCACTCATGGGGGCGACGCGTGGCGGTCTGATCAAACTCGCCCCGGCGACGAAGCTGTCCGACGAGCAATCCGATTCGTTTCACCGGACTTGGATCGGGACCGGAGGCAGCGTCCGCGAGCAGACCGTTCTCTTCGGCGATGTGCTCCAAAATGATTGGGTCGAAAGCAACGGCATGCGCGCCGGCGGGAAATCCGCGATCACGATTCGCAGCGGAATCGCCCACGTCTACACATCGGCGGAGGATTCAGAGGATCGGTCCCAATCCGCTGCGATAACGCCTGCTGCGTCACCGTCTGCCGACATGCATTCTTCGAATAAAGGGACAGGCAAACGTTCCGATATCGTCGGGCAGTGGATCATCGACCCCGATGCGGCGATCCCTGCCGCAGGACTGACCGAATCCTTCGCTCGCTCGATCGGCGCCCGCGTGATTGGTGCTGCGAGCGGCTTCCTGACCTGCGATTCGATTGACGCGTTGCAGCCGTGGGCGTCATTGGCGATGGCGGCGCGGGTCGTCGAGGTGGTCGGATGTGACGATCGCAAATTGCGACGTTGCTTTCGGGCTCGGAAAGCGTTTCCCGATCTGATCAAGGTCCGCGGGCACGATCTCGATCCGGCACACCTGAGTCGAAAGATGCAAAGCTGCGGCGACCAACCTCTCGGTTTGTGGATCGGACGCTGCGGCAAACGAACCTACGCCGCGATCACCGAACACGCCACGTTTCCCGGGGGTGCATGTCAGGGATTGTAATTTCAGGCTGCGATAGCGGAGGCGTTTGATCCCTTGCGGAGCCTGGCTGAGCCAGGACGATGGGCCAGGAAGCGGGCCAAGCGGTCATCGTCGCTCAGGCTCGCCGCTCGGATTTGCAGGATGGCTTCGGCACCAGCGGGATTGTTCCAGAACATCTCAGTCCCTTTGGTTCGGTAGTTGATCTCTTTGACCGCCGACTCCATCCAAGCACTTGTCGTCGGTAGGCCCGCACAGCGATAGCTGGCGTAGCCCATCCGCTGGCGGTTGTTGCTCAAGTATCCGATGATCCGCCGGAGCTGTTCGCGCGGGTCATCATCCTCGGCATCCGGTGGAGCCTCGCCAAGCCGCTGCTGGTGAGCCAAAAGTTCCTCGATCACCTCGCCGACGTGACCCTTCCAAGCCAACGTCATCCAGCGTGTGTACGTTGCCCAGGCTTCGTCGTCTTTGCCCAAGCAAACGATCGAAGCACGATGCAGATACGACACCGCGTGAATGAAATCCAGAATCCCCACGTAGTCGCTGAAGTGTTCTTGATGGATCTTCCAGTTGGAACTTAGACCATCACCAACGAAGGCTCGAAGCGGTGCTTCGTTAAACTTGCGGCGTCTTGCCTCACGATCCATTTGCAAGCCAAACGCCTTGGATTTTTGCATGCTTGAAATTAACGTTCGGTGAACCTTTTGAGGCTTGTGCTTGGCCCGATGTCCGGCACCAGCCTTCCTCGTCGGTGAGCCTTCGTCGTCGCGAAAACGTTTCTCTCGATCCGCATTTTCCTTTGTTTTTGCCGTCTCGGTCAGTTCGGCGACGTGGTTGCGATCAAGGAAACACGAAGGCGGTTTGGGCTGCGGATCGGTCCGGGAAGTCTCGCTGGTGGCGCTAACGAAGATAGCGTTCTTGGTTTCGTTCCAGCCTTTGCCATCGAGGTGAACGCCCACGCCGCATCCAGTCTTGCGAGTCCGAATACGCCCACCGTCACAACTGACCACGGCGAGCTGTGGAACGATCGCTTCGCCATCGAGCACACCCTGCCAGTCTTGCTCGGCGGCGGTGGCGAGCTCTTGTCCGACTTCCAAACAGATGCGTTCGATCGTGTTGGGCGAAACCTTCAATCCGTTGACTCGCTCCATCAACAGCGAGGCTCGCTTGAATGATCGGGTTTCGCCATTGATGAAGATCAGCTGACGTTTGAAGCCGGGGGTCGATTGCCGACTATCGAAGCCCATCTGGACTCGCTGAGGGAAAAAAAGACCGTCGACATCGACGGCAGTGGGCAACCGGTTCGGTCAGTTCGATCGGGCCGTCGATGGAACTGACCTCGCGTGGCTCGATCTCGACGCGGCATTGTTTTTTGCAGTCGGGACAATAGACGCGGCCAAGCTTGGCCAGTGCCACCTCACGAGCTCGTTCTTCCTGGATCGCACGGCTCAGTCGCTGGCCTAGGGCGTGAGCGGGTAGTTCAATCTGATCGAAGTGGGGCACCTGATCGCCTTGCTCAAGGGCCTGGATTTCCGCCGCAACCTTGGTGGCCTGTTCGAGGTGATGTTCGAGTTTTTCCTTGAGCTGTGCTTCGGTCGCGTCCATGCGAATGTCTCCAAATGATTACCGGGTCGTCAACAACCAACGTATCTTAACCCAATACCCTGAAAAACTCCTATTGCACTCTGCGCACGATCCTGGGCGGCTGCAATTGCTGACATGCACCCGTTTCCCGGTGCCCCTGCATAGCTTTTATTGCGGGAGGTGGTAGTGGATGTTAGGCTGCGATTTTCCGCTGCAGACTTTACGTCACTTACGCCTTCAACTCGCTCGCCGCTTGAGCGTTTGCGGACTGAGCACGGAACTCGCCCGGGGTTTGTCCCGTTTCGCGTTTGAACACTGCGCTGAGACGTTCCTTGTGACTGTAGCCGGCACGACGCGTGATTTGTTCGAGCGTCATTTTGGTTTCGGCCAACAGTTGCTTCACCCGCGTGATTTGATTTGCCGTGATTAACTGGTGAGGGGTCTGTCCGAGTTCTTCTTGGCAACGCCGTTCGAGTTGCCGTCGCGACAACGTGGTGAACTCCGCGACATCGCCGACGTTGATCCCGTCACAGGCGTGTTGGCGAATAAAACGACACACTCGTGCCAATTCAATATCGTTCACCGCGACAACCCGAGTCGACAATCTTTCACTGACGCTCTTGGGTGCGATCAGTTCAATGTCTTGTTCGGGACGCAGGCCCGACAGCATTTGGTGCATGATCTCGCCGGCTCGGTATCCGACACGTTCGGCATCCGGGCGGACGCTCGATAATGTCGGATCGCATAACAAGCAGATCGCGTCATCGTCATCGACGCCGATGATCCCCAGGTCATCCGGCACCGCCAAATCCATCGCCCGGCACGCGTTCAAAACCTGTTGGCCGCGAATGTCGTTGCACACGAAGACTCCGGTCGGTCGTTCCAAATCAGAGAGCCACCGTGACATCGGTTCGAAATCGCTCATGCCGGCCGTTTCCAGCATCGTCAGCGAACTGCTCGGCTTCCCTTTCGATTCGTATACCGTCAACGGGCATCCCGAAGCGGCGACGAGGTCGCGGAAGTAACGCAGCCTTGCTTCGGAATAGGACGCGAATCGAAAACCGCAATACGCGAACCGGCGAAAGCCGCGGTCCCACAAGTGTTCAAACGCGAGCTGTGCGACTTTCCGATTGTCCGTTTCGACTTGGGGGACACCGTCAAATTTACGATTGCACCGAACATCGATGATCGGAACATGGAGTTTTCGCAAATCGTCGATCGAGTGCACATCCAGACGCGCGATCACGCCGCTGACCCGTGACGTCGCCAACCAATCCGGGATGTCCGAATCGAGCGTCATCTCTTGATGCAGCAACGCCCAATCGACCTGCGTTCGGGCAAACAAAGCCACGCCGCGGAGCAGTTCGCGACCGTAGGCCCGGGAGGCCTCAACGAGTAACGCGATTCGGGGGCGGGCTTTCGGTTTCATAGTCCTTCTTAAGTGGGCGTGATTTGCCGCAAAACGATATCAATGTGTCGCATTTTGTTCTAAAGCGACTGCTTAGGTTCGATAATCTTGCTTTCGTGGCGAAAAAACACAAGACGCATTTTATTCCCTCGCGATCGCAATGGGAACCCGCACCGGGACCTCAGGGCCACCCCGAGGGGGCGTTTAGGACCGTGTGTTTCGATGTTGGTAGACGCCACAAAGACGGTTCTGCGTTACTGAAACACCGAAAATTCGAAAAGGTCACGCAGGAGAGATTTGTGATGTGGAACGATCGATGAATCGGCGCCGCGGTTTTCTGACGCGGTCGGTCGCCCATCGACGTTTGGAAGACGACGTTCATTCCCGCGTTCGTGACCCTTTCCCACACCACCACGAAACGTACCCTCGGGCACAGTGAGGTGCTCGGAAGCTCCCATCAATCCCCACAAGATTTGCGAGACGATCTCGTCCATGTCTGACAACGATCCCCATTCGGATAGCGTCCACGAAACGACGCCATCCCAATCGTCACCGGTTCAATCGTCTTCGGTCGTGCCAACCGAATACCTGTTCCCCTTTATCTTGGTAACGTCGTTGTTCGCGTTGTGGGGGTTTGCCAACGACATCACTAACCCGTTGGTCCGCGCGTTCAAAGAGATCTTTTTGATCAGCAACGCGCAGAGCAGTCTCGTGCAGTGGGCGTTTTACGGCGGTTACGCCACGATGGCAATTCCGGCGGCGTTGGTGATTCGAAAGGTGTCCTACAAGTCCGGCATCATCATCGGTCTGCTGCTTTACGCGGTTGGGGCTCTGCTGACGATTCCCGCCAGCATGATGATGGAATTCAATATCTTCTTGGTCGGGTTTTATGTGCTCACCTTTGGGCTCGCGTTTCTGGAAACGACCGCCAACCCTTACATCCTGTCGATGGGGCCTCGCGAGACGGCGACCCAGCGATTGAATCTCGCACAGGCGTTCAATCCGATCGGATCGCTAACCGGCATGGTGGTGGCCAGTACGTTCATTCTGCCGAGTTTGCAGGTGGCGGAATTCCGCTCCGCCGAAATCGCCGCTCACCCCGAGTACGCGACGATGCTACCGAGTGAAGTCGACGGTTTGATTACCGCATCGATGGAGGAGCACGCGGTGACTGAACCGGAGGCGCGTCAGGCGATGGTGGCTCACGACCTCGATGTCGTGAAGACACCCTACGTGGTGATCGCCATCATCGTGTTGGCGGTCCTCGCTTTGTTCGTCGTCACGAAGCTGCCCGATACCGGTCAGGAAGAAGAAGAGATTCACCTGCTCGGTTTGCTAAAGAACTTGCTCACCAATTGGCAATACGTTGGCGGCGTGATCGCGCAAACGTTCTACGTCGGTGCCCAGATCATGTGTTGGACTTTCGTGATTCACTACGGAATGACGTTGGTCGGTTTGAGTGCTTCGCAGGCGCAGAACTACAACATTTTGGCGATGGGGATATTCCTGGCGAGTCGTTTCATCTGCACGTTCATCCTGAAGTTTCTCGATCCCGGTTTGTTGCTCGGTATCTTGGCCGTTGGCGGTGGAGCGTTGACCGCGGGAGCGATCTTCATCCAGGGAATGACCGGGCTGTACTGCCTGATCGGCGTCTCGGCGTGCATGTCGTTGATGTTCCCCACCATCTACGGCATCGCGTTGAACGGTTTGACACCGAACGACGCCAAACTCGGTTCGGCCGGTTTGATCTTCGCGATCGTCGGCGGGGCGTTCATGCCTCGTTATCAAGGTTCGCTGATCGACGGCGAAGGCATGACCATCGCCGGACAAGTCCTCGAGTCCGTACGTGTTTCGTTTTTCTTGCCGCTGTTTTGCTTCATCGTCATCGCCGTGTTCGGGTTCTCGGTCGCCATGTTGCGACGCAAAGATTCACCGGTGTCGGCGGCCTGATCGCGGCAGGTCGAATCGTGTTAACAGCGATGCAATCGCCTACACCAACCTCCTCGCAATTTCACATCAATTGACGTCCCCACACTGAGCGAAACGCGGCCGATCGCCTTGATCGACAACGCCTGTTTCGCCGGTACCTCTGAAAGGAAATTTGTTCGATGTCCACCGGCAATTCGTCACCGACTCTTTGGAAGGGCGACCTTCCCAAAATTGGCATCCGTCCCACGATCGATGGACGACTCGGTGGTGTTCGCGAGTCACTCGAAGACCAAACGATGAATTTGGCCAAGACGGTGGCCGACCTGATCACCGCGAACGTCCACTACCCCAACGGCGATCCGGTCGAGTGTGTGATCGCGGAGAGCTGCATCGGGGGCGTTGCCGAGGCGGCGGCGTGTGATGACTATTTCCGTCGTGAAAACGTGGGCGTGTCGCTGACGGTGACGCCGTGTTGGTGTTACGGGTCCGAAACGATGGACATGGATCCGCTGCGCCCCAAGGCGGTGTTCGGTTTTAACGGGACCGAACGACCGGGTGCGGTTTACTTGGCAGCGGTCTTGGCGGGCCACACTCAGAAGGGCATTCCCGCGTTTGGCATCTACGGCCGCGACGTTCAGTCCGCCGGCGATACGAACATGCCAGCCGACGTGACGGCAAAGATTCTCGATTTCTCGCGATGTGGATTGGCCGCTGCATTGATGAAAGGAAAAGCCTACCTATCGATGGGCGGCACCTCGATGGGGATCGCCGGGTCGATGGTCGATTTTGCGTTCTGGGAAAAATGGCTCGGGATGCGTGTCGAAGATATCGACATGAGCGAGTTCATCGGCCGGATGAACAAAGGCCAATACGATCAGGCTGAATTCGACACGGCGCTCGCGTGGGTGAAAGAAAACTGCCCCGAAGGTGACGACTACAACAGTGACGATACGAAGCGGTCCCGCGAGCAACTCGACGCCGAATGGGAGGACTGCGTCAAGATGGTCCTGATCGCTCGGGACCTGATGGTCGGCAATCCGAAGTTGGCCGACATGGGGCTAAACGAACAGGCTCACGGACACCAAGCGATCGCCTCGGGCTTCCAAGGCCAACGTCAATGGACGGACCATTTCCCCAACGGGGATTTCATGGAAGCGATCCTCAATACTTCGTTCGATTGGAACGGCAAACGGACGCCGTACATCGTCGCGACGGAAAACGACGGACTCAACGGGGCGACGATGTTGTTCGGTCACCTGCTGACCAACACCGCCCAGGTTTTTGCGGACCTGCGGACGTACTGGAGCCCCGACGCGGTCGCATCGGCGTGCGACGGATACCAACTCGAAGGCCACGCATCGGACGGTTTGTTGCACCTGATTAACTCGGGACCGGCGACCCTCGATGGCACCGGGCAACAACGTGACGCCGATGGCACTCCGACGATGAAACCGTTCTGGGAGATCAGCGACGAAGAGGTACAGGCATGTTTGAAGGCGACCACGTGGCACCCTTCGATCACCGAGTATTTTCCTGGCGGAGGGATGAGCAGTCGATTCCGCACGCTCGGCGGCATGCCGGCGACCATGACTCGGATCAACCTGGTTTCCGGTCTCGGGCCTGCGTTGCAGATCGCCGAAGGTTACACCGTTGAGTTGCCCGAGCAGGTGCACGACACGCTCGACCAGCGAACCAACCCGACGTGGCCGACCACTTGGTTTGCACCGACATTAACCGGTCGCGGTTCGTTCACATCCACCTATGACGTGATGAACCGTTGGGGGGCCAACCACTGCGTGATGACCGCCGGGCATGTCGGTCACCTGTTCATCACGTTGGCATCGATCCTTCGCATTCCGGTCTACATGCACAACGTCGACGACTCACGCGTGTTCCGGCCGAGTGCGTGGAACGCGTTCGGCACCGATAACCTTGAATCGGCTGACTTCCGAGCGTGCGAGAACTTCGGACCGCTCTACGGACGCGTGTAGCCGAAACGCACCTTTCCGGCGATCCTCCGTCCGTCAACGTCGCGGTCTCGGAGGATCGGCATCCTCTTCAGTTTGTCGATTCAATGAGCGTCGCCGAGCAGTCCGTGACCGGATCTTCCCGCATGAACCGATCCCGGTTTGACCGGCGACTCTACTGAACTTCAACAGCCCTCAATCAACAAACCGTCTACGGACCGCGACGATGCGTGGTCCACTGTCTGTTTCCCTGAAAGATCCCATGGCCAGCCCAACTACCGAATCTGAACTTCTCGAACTCTCTCATTTTCTCGGCCAGGAAGATCGCGATCTCGCCATCCTGGGTGAGGGCAACACGTCGGCAAAGATCGACGACGACACGTTCCTGGTGAAAGCCAGCGGCAGTTGTTTGGAAACACTCAGCGACGATGACGTCGTTGCCTGTCGATTTGACGCGCTGCTTCCGATGTTGGATCAGGACGACCTCACCGATCAACAGATCGAAGACCACTTGCTCGCGTGTCGCGTCGACCCCGAGTCGAAAAAACCTTCGGTCGAGACGCTCTTTCACGCGTACCTGTTGTCGTTGCCCGGGGTGAACTTTGTCGGGCACACGCATAGCATTCCGGTGAACCAGATTTTGTGTTCGCCGATGGCAGAGAAATTCGCAACGCAAAAACTCTTTCCCGATGAAATCGTCTGCTGCGGCGCTCAATCGGTGTTTGTCCCCTACACCGACCCGGGGCTGCGATTGTCTCAAGTCATCCGTGAGAAAACCCAGGCCTTCGTGGACGAATTCGGGGCGCCGCCGCGAGTGATTTTGTTGGCCAACCACGGGTTGATCACGCTCGGAAAAACAACCGGTGCGGTCAAAGCGGCCATGTTGATGGCTCACAAATCCGCCGAGATTTTCGTCGGCGCCGCTGCACTCGGTGGCCCCGTATTCCTGTCGGACGAAGACGTCGACCGGATCGCCAACCGCATCGATGAACACTATCGCCAGAAAGCTCTGAAACTATGAAAAATCGATACTACGTCGCGTGTGATCTCGGTGCCGAAAGCGGCCGCGTGATGCTGGGCAGCATCAACGATGGCAAATTGGAGCTGGAGGAAATCCATCGTTTTCCGACCGGTGCGGTCCGCATCCAAGGTTCGCTGCGGTGGAACATCCTCGGCATCTTCGAGGCACTCAAGGTCGGACTGCGAAAGATCGCTGCCCGTGGGATCGAGGTCGTTTCCCTGAGCGTCGACTCGTGGGGCGTGGACTACGCGTTGTTCAATGAACGGCAACCGTTGTTGGCGTTGCCGTACCAGTACCGCGATGCTCGCACGGAGAAAAGGTACACCCACGCTTTAGAGACGATCGGGCGTGAGAAGATTTTCTCCGAAACCGGCATCCAGTTCATGTCGATCAACACGCTTTATCATTTGATCGCCGACGTTGAGGAGAACAGCGACCTGCTCGGCATCGCCGACCAATTCCTGACGATCGCCGACTACGTGAACTATCTCTTCTCCGCAGTGGCTCGCGTCGAAGTCAGCTTGGCGAGCACGACGCAAATGTACAACCCGACGAAGCAAACATGGTCGGACGAGTTGATCCGGCACTTCAATTTGCCGCAGCGGTTGTTCCCACCGATCGTTTCTTCGGGAACCGTTCTCGGCCCGATCACGGCAGAAATTTCGAGCGAAACCAATTTGCGTGACGTCGAAGTGGTCGCCACCTGTTCGCACGATACGGGAGCCGCCGTCGCTGCCGTTCCTGCGGGAACCGAAGACGATTGGGCGTATCTCAGTTCGGGGACATGGTCGTTGATCGGGGTGGAATTGCCGCAGCCGAAAATCGACGACGACGTTTTACAGGGCAATTTCACCAACGAAGCGGGCTTCGGAGGCACGACCCGGTTCCTCAAAAACATCGTCGGGCTGTGGTTATTGCAGGAGTCGCGGCGGTCGTGGCAACGTGCCGGTCAGGAATACGACTACGCCGAATTGAACGCGATGGCCGAGTCGGCTGAGCCGTTCCGCAGCCTGATCGATCCGGACGACGCGCGTTTCCTCAGCCCCGAGGACATGCCCGAGGCGATCGCGAGTTTCTGCCGCGATACCGGACAACCTGAACCTCAGTCCCCTAGTGAATTTGCACGATGTATTCTTGAGAGCCTCGCATTACTCTACCGGGAAACACTCGACACGATCGAACGACTAACCGGTCGGACGATCCGAACGTTGCATATCGTGGGCGGCGGCAGCCAGAGCACGTTGCTGAACCAATTCGCGGCGAACGCGACGGGTCGCAAAGTCCTCGCCGGACCCGTCGAGGCAACCGCGATCGGAAACGTATTGATCCAAGCCTACGCGATGAAGGACCTCGATTCGCTCGCCGCGATCCGCGAATTGGTTGGGGAATCGTTCACGATCGACGAGTTCCAACCCGACGAGCCACAGCGTTGGTCGGACGCGCTGCAGCGGTTTGCAGCCTTGCGTCGTCGATAGTCACCCGCCGACAACGGGGAACCAAGGAGTCTATATAATCAATTCGTCGTTCAACGGCGTGCTGCGATCCTGGTCCGAGTCATGATCGCAGACGTCGAGCCGCGGCGAACGCTCACGGTCCATCCCCACGGTATCGATTCCACCGCGTCGCACTCCATCAAACGGCATCGCGGTCCGAACGTTGCCAACGTCGCAGAGAAAACCATGTCAAACCCACGCCCGCTGATTCACCCGAGAGACGAGATTACTCAAACGATGGCCCGTATTTACGGCTATCGTATGACGACGACGTCGGGCGGCAACCTTTCCATTCGTGATGAAAACGGCGACATCTGGATTTCTCCCGCTCGCGTGGACAAAGGCAATTTGACCCGTAACGACATCGTATGCGTCAAAGCCGACGGGACCGTCGACGGACTGCACCCGCCGTCGTCGGAGTTCCCGTTCCATAAGGCGATCTACGAATCCCGGCCGGACATCCGAGCCATCGTGCATGCCCACCCGGTCGCGTTGGTTGCCTACAGTATCTGCCAATCGGTTCCGAACACGCGATTGTTTCATCAAACCCACAGCGTCAGCGGCAACGTCGGGTTTGCCCCCTACGCGTGCCCGGGCAGTGAACAACTCGGCGTCAACATCGCGGCCACCTTTGCCGAGGGATGCGACAGCGTCATTTTGGAGAACCACGGCGTCGTCGTCGGCGGCGATTCGCTGCCGTGTGCCTTTCAGCGATTCGAGGCGTTCGAGTTCGCGGGCAAGACGCTGATCAAAGCCCAACAACTCGGCCCGGTTCGCTACCTCGACGACGAACAACTGCAGACGGCACACGACCGCAGCGTCGATCTGCCGACGTTCGAACCTGGCGTCGCTTCGGCGAACGAGCGTGAACTGCGCCGGCAACTTTGCGATTTCCTGCGACGCGGATGTCGGCAACGACTTCTGATCAGCACCGAGGGCAGCTTCTCGGCACGTCTCGACGCGGACACGTTCTTGATAACGCCAACGCAAAAAGACCGCGAGCGGTTGACTCCCGACGACATCGTGCTGGTCCATCAGGGCGAGCGTGAACTCGGCAAGAAAGCCAGTCGGGCGGTGCTCGCTCATCGTGCCATTTACCAAAACGATCCCGCCGCGAAAGCCGTCGTGTTCGCTCACCCGGTCAACGCGACCGCGTTCAGCGTCACGGATGTGAAGTTCAACACGCGGACGATCCCCGAGAGCTACGTGTTTCTGCTCGATGTGGATCACGTTCCTTACGGCGTGCAGTACCTCGCCGACGGCAGCATCGCCCAGCACGCATCGACGCATTCCCCGGCATCCATCCTCGACAACGACGGTGTCGTGGTGGTCGGCACGAGTGTGCTCGATGCGTTCGACCGTCTCGAAGTGCTCGAGGCTACCGCCGAAGCCGTCATCAACGCCGGTGCGATCGGGAAGGTCGCGGTCATGCCTGACGCGGTCATCGATGAACTGCGTTCGGCGTTTAACCTTTCGTGACGGATTACTTGGCTCGCATCGACTCGGCGTCCAACGTAGGGCGTCCAACGTAGATCATGGAGCCGGGCAGGGTTGCTGCCTACCGCGAGACCAACCTCGAACAAACCTACAACGAATCATTCACCCACGAGTTCCATCCCCTCAACGACGATTTGCTCATGTTCCATCGCATACTTCTTCAACTCGCAACGGTTGGCTGTCTCCTGACGCCACTCACTCTCGCCGCCCAAGACGCCAGCAACGTCCGCTCTCGCAGCATGGATCAACTGTGGGGTGATCGCGTCGTCAAATTACGAGCCGAAAACGCCGACCGCGGACAATTGTTCGACGAAGGCAATTACGCGATGTTCATTCACTGGGGGCTGTATTCTCAACTCGGCAATAAAGTCGACGGGAAGACCTACTATGGGATCGGCGAGTGGATCATGCACAAAAACATGGCCCGCATTCCGATCGACCGCTACAAAGAACTCGCCGGCACGTTCAACCCGGTCGACTTCGACGCCGATGAAATCGCCAGCATCGCCAAGGACGCCGGCATGAAGTACATCGTCATCACCGCCAAACACCACGACGGCTTTGCGATGTATCACTCCAAGGCGTGTGACTTCAACATTGTAGACGCCACCCCGTGGAACAAAGATCCGATGAAGGAACTCGCTCGGGCGTGCCGTGATGCCGGGCTCTGTTTCGGGTTCTATTACTCGCACAACCAGGACTGGACGTTCCCCGGAGGCGGTGGCGGACCGGGCAAAGACGAGAACGGGAACCGGGCGACGTTTGACGACTATTTCGAAAAGAAATGCCTGCCGCAGGTCCGTGAAATCACGACCGAATACGGCCCGATCGAAATCGTATGGTTCGACACCCCGGGACGTATCCCAAAACACTATGTTGAGAAGTTGGTCGAGGTCGTTCATGAAAACCAACCGCACGCGATGGTCAGTGGCCGCGCCGGTCATGGCCTCGGGGATTACCAAACTCTCGGTGACATGGAAGTTCCGCGTCACAACATCGAGGGCATGTGGGAAAGCGTCGACACGACCAACGATTCATGGGCGTACGCGTGGTACGACGAGTATTGGAAGTCACCACGGGAAATCCTCAAACGTTTGCTCGCTTGCGTCGGTCGTGGCGGAACCTACATGTTAAACATCGGTCCCAAGGGCGACGGGACCGTGCCGCAGCGGGCCGCCCGAACGCTCCGCACCGCCGGCGAATGGATCCGTCGCTACCCGCAGGTGGTTTACGCCGCAGACGCCTCGCCGTGGCAACATGCTCTGCCGTGGGGCGACGTTACTCGCCGCGGCAACACGCTGTCGTTGTGCGTTTTCGATTGGCCAACGTCCGGTGAGCTGTATCTGCCAAACTTGAAAACTGAAATCGTTTCGGCATCGTTGCTCAACGGTTCCGAATCGACGCCGCTGGAAACCTCTCGCGAGAACGACACTGTTGTGATTAGTGTACCGGCACGTGCGCCGGAGAAACTGGTTTCCGTGATCGAATTGAAACTCGCCGGCGAACCCGAAGTAGATCCGACGTGGGCGATCGATCCGAATATCGAAACAACGCTGTTGGCGGAGTTCGCGGAAGTGAAAAACGCGAAGAAGGAAGAGAAACGCTGGATGGAGAAATACGGCGAGTGGAAAGGCGTTGTCCACGCGTTCGATTGGAACGACGACAGTTCTGCATCGTGGACCGTCGATGTTCTCCAACCCGGCGACTACAACGTCGAGTTAACTTACTCGGGTGAAGGCCGACTCGTTTGGGAAGTTGCTATTGAAGGCGGCGAAACGATTCGTAACCAACAGAACTCATCGCACAACTATCAACAGTTTCCGATCGGATGGATCAATTTCCCTGCGGTGGGACGCTACACGATCAAGGTCAATTGTCTTGACGGAGAACGAGAAACCGCGAGCCTCAAAGCGGTGCATTTCGCCCCCGCGTTCTAAACACGCGTCGTCGCAAGGGAGCCCCACATAGCTGAATTCACCCGAATTCAGTCCACACTCCCATCGGCACCACACACCGGATTCCGCGTCCACACGGGAATCCGCGTCCAAACGAAGCAAAGGGGAACGCGAAAGAGGCACCGGTAAGGTCAGGAGCCGCAATCGAGCACCGCTCACCGGGCCTCTTGGAACGCTGCTACAATTCGCCAGCTTTCCATTCGCCGTTTGCCACTCCTATTGCTGATTTTGCTCGTGCCTTTTCGTTTCGACAATTCGTATTCGCGGCTTCCCGCGACGTTCTTTGAAAACATCGTCCCCACGCCGGTCAAGAATCCGGAAACGATTCGGTTGAACGAAGAACTCACCGTCGAGCTCGGTGGCGATGTCGAAACGCTCCGTTCCGACGCCGGCACGATGATCTTGGCCGGCAACCGAGTCGCCGAAGGATCCGAACCGATCGCGATGGCGTACTCCGGTCACCAATTCGGTGGTTTTTCGCCCCAGCTCGGCGACGGCCGAGCGATCTTGCTCGGCGAGGTTATCCGCGGCGACGGGGTGCGTTTCGACATTCAACTCAAGGGCTCCGGACAGACGCCGTTCTCGCGTCGCGGCGACGGCCGTTCGGCTCTCGGTCCGGTGCTCCGCGAGTACATCGTTTCCGAAGCGATGCACGCCCTCGGAGTTCCGACGACACGTTCTCTCGCTGCCGTTGCCACCGGACAACCTGTTTTTCGAGAAGGCCCGATTCCCGGCGGAGTGTTGACGCGAGTCGCCCGGTCGCACGTTCGCATCGGAACGTTCCAATGGTTCGCCGCGCGAAGCCAGAACGATGACGTCAAGACGCTCGCCGACTACGTTATCGATCGACACTACCCCGAAGCGAAAGAGGGTCCGCACCCCTATCGATCGTTGTTCGATCGCGTCGTTGAGCGGCAGGCATCATTGATCGCTCATTGGATGCAACTCGGGTTCATTCACGGTGTCATGAATACGGACAACATGAGCGTCTCGGGCGAGACGATTGACTACGGCCCGTGTGCGTTCATGGACGTCTATCATCCGGGAAAAACATTCAGTTCGATCGATCAACAAGGACGGTACGCTTTCGCGAACCAAAGCCCGATCGGTCATTGGAACCTCGCCCGTTTTGCCGAGACTTTGCTGCCTCTGTTGGCGGACACCGAAGATGAGGCGGTCGAGATCGCAACGGCGTCGCTCGACAAATTTCCGCAGATCCACCGCGAGGAAATGCGTTCGCGTTTCTATGCGAAAATCGGGATCATCAAGGACAGTAAACTCGATAGCGATAACCACGACAGCGACTGGGATTTAGTCGACGAGGTGTTATCGATCATGGCGGACGGGCACGCGGATTTCACGTTGGTGTTCCGAAACCTTCCGGTTGCCTTTGAGCAAAACGACGCTTTACCGGTGTCGAAATGGTTCGCCGAACCGGACGTGTTCGCGGGATGGTTCGACAAATGGCGTCAACGTCTCGAAGGAGTCGACCGTTCGGCGGCGATCGATTTGATGCGAACGCACAACCCGATCTACATCCCCCGCAACCACCGAGTCGAACAGGCCATCGAGTCTGGATATCGAGGCGACTTCCAACCGTTTCATCAGCTCGTCGATTTGCTGAAAACGCCGTTCGAAGAACAACCGGAGTTTTCGGAATACGAAAACCCGCCCGAAGCCCATGAAGTCGTGCAGGCAACGTTTTGCGGGACCTAATTGTATGGCGATACTGAAATCCGATTTCCCGCCTCGTAATCACGGCATCTTGTATCGCGAGGATTCCTGACGACTTACCATAGACGTTGACGATTTTCTTTTCCGGATTCGAGACGTCCTCATGCATCGCAGTGTCAACTATCTTGTTTTGGTCGTGGCAATAGGACTGCTGCACAACGTCTGCCTTCCCGGCGTCTATCTTCCAACCGTCGCTGCCCAATTCAATCCACTCGCCGGTCTGCGAGAAAGACTCGAAGACCAACGCAGACGCATTGAACAGTCGATGCAGCAGATGGAAGCGAACAGCCGCGAGATGCAGGAGCGACTTCGCAACACACCGATGATGCCGATGGGAGGCGGAGGTTTTCCGGCGGGGACGCTGATCGAACAATCGCCTGCCGAGTCGGGCGGTTTGCGTTTGACTCCGGGACCGATTCGACACTCGCAAAATGAGCGTGTCCTCGTCAGGGATGCCGATGGATCAACCGTCGTCGGCCGTCTTCACGTCGGTATCGGTTCAACGAATGTCGTGTTGATGCCCGACGGGGTATTGAAGTCTTATCCCGCCGAACAAACGCAGCCGACCGAGAAACCATTCCAGCCGTTGACGATGGACGAACTGGAAGCAAAGTTGCTCGCCGATCCGAAACTCGCCGGATTCGAGTCGATCCGCAGTCGCCGGTTTCTGTATCTCTACAACAGCAGCGAGTTGTTTATTCGGTCGTCACGTAACATTTTGGAATCGATGTATCCGGCGGTGCGTCGCTACTTTGAACGCTCCGGCAT
This sequence comes from Rhodopirellula sp. JB044, assembly GCA_043101355.1. GTDB lineage: Bacteria > Planctomycetota > Planctomycetia > Pirellulales > Pirellulaceae > Rhodopirellula. The sequence continues at coordinate 1,147 of JBICHZ010000444.1, read as the reverse complement.
CGACGTTCACGAACCCGAACTGCCGTTGGTCGTGATCGCGTTTGCGACCGATGAAGAATTCCAAGAATACCGGCGCATGCCCGCTGGCGTTGTCGCCTACTACGATTCGGAAACCAACGCGTCGCTGATCTATGAACGGTCGGCGCTGTCAACGCATGCACCGGAGATCGCGGTGAAGAACGCGATTTCCACGATCGCTCATGAAGGTGCCCATCAGATCCTTCACAACATCGGAGTCCAGCAACGGTTGTCACGTTGGCCACTGTGGCTCAGCGAGGGATTGGCGGAGTTCTACGCACCCACTTCGGTTCAGAAGGGCATTCGATGGAGCGGACTCGGTTCGGCCAATCAACTGCGGATGATGGAGATCTCAAACGATTGGGAGAAACGCAAACCCAACGCGAGCGGCAACACGGTTCGCCGGATCACTGCGTCAGACGAACTCGATTCACTCGATTACGCCTACGCATGGGGGCTCATTCACACGCTATCCCGGCGTCATCAGAAACAGCTTTTTGCGTGCGTGCTCGATTGCAGCAAACGACGGCCACTCGAAGGAATCGCAGCGTTGTCCGACGGATTCGATTCACCGAGCGAAGTGTTTACAAAACACTTTGGTGACGACTACGCGAGCGTCGAAAGCGAAATGAATCGCCACCTGATGAGTTTGAAATACGTCGACCCGGTCAAGAATCAGACCCACTATCTGATCGTTGCCGGCAGTTCCGTGATGTTGACCAGTTCGCCGGACAAGGTGAAAGAGTTGCAGCGTACCTACCGGGGCCGGTGCCAAGTCAGAACGTTTCCAAACCGAGCTCTGGGCGAACGAGCGATGGCCGCGATCACTCGCTAGCCGCGGCTACGGATGAGGTAAGGTGTTTAGAATGACGTAGCCGATGTCGCCGGGCTTCGGCGGCCTGAATCGTGGCAAATCCAGCTACCGCGATTGACCATGCATCGCTTCAAATTGATCTAGTCGTTCGCCGAAAGATCGCTCAGCTTTAACTCAATCGGCCATCCGTCGAACTGCCGGTAGGGCTGTCGCATGGTGGCGTTTCGATCCGGCCAACACTCGAGCACCATGCGGTCGTTTTCCGTGTCGATGCGAACGATGCCAAAGCCTTCGCCTTGATGAATCCGGTACCGC
>JBICHZ010000443.1:0-4685 GCA_043101355.1 Rhodopirellula sp. JB044 | reverse complement strand
GACGCTGTCATCGAGATGTTCCACCAATGCGGCATAGGTCGGGTTGCGTTGGTGTCCGTTTGGCTGGACCAACGATTTGTACTTGTCCACTTTTTCGGGCTTTGCCTGAATCGGCGTGTGCACCGCGTAGTGCCACAGGTTGAGGAAGAAGGGTTTGTTAGAGGCCTTTTGTCTCTTGAGAAAAGCGACTGCTTCTTCGCCGAGACACTGCGTCAGATGGTCACCAGAACGGCGGTCGTCCAAATCCGGTACGGCGCTTTTTTCGACGGCTCTAGCCTGCTTGCGTTTGTCGCGGAATGGGTAGAAGTAACTGCCGGGGCAACAAAATTCGTTCGATGCAATCACCTCGTCGAAACCTTGCTCCTGCGGTCCCGTGATGCCTTTGGTGCCGACGTGCCATTTCCCGATATGGCAGGTTGTGTAGCCGACATCACGCAGTGCTTCGGCGAGGGTGTATTCTTCGCCGACCAGGAAGTCACCGCCGCCGGCCATGCTTCGCAATCCGCCGTGGCCGACGATACCGAGCCGGGCAGGATTCTTGCCGCTCATGATGGCCGCGCGGCTCGGTGAGCAGGTTGGAGACGAGTAGGCCTGGTCGAACCTGACACTATCGGCGGCCAAAGCGTCAATGTTTGGGGTTTGATAGAAATCGCTGCCGGTGCAACCTAAATCGGAATATCCAAGATCGTCAGCCAAGATGAAAACAACATTGGGTCGGTCGTCGGTCTCAGCGGCAACTGATAGCTGCAGCGTCAACACGAGGGCAAACAGGATTGGCAGCAAGGCGTGTGGTGTTGTTCCGAGTCGATGCATGATGGGGGCGAGGATTGTGTTGAGGTCTCGGTAGTGCACGAACCGTCGATGGCCGAGCGGCGGGGGAAGTGTTTTTTGACGCGGCGGCGTGCGTCGCCGAAGAACGGACCGTGTTCTGCGTTCGGACGCCGCGGTTGCTCGTAACGTTTGCTCGTTTGGAGATTGCCATGAGCGTTCCGTAATGAGGTACTACCGCAGACTCACATTTTGGCCATTTTTGCTCATGCAGATGCTCGTGGGGCGACCGCCCATTGGTAGCAGTGCAGACCTTACAATGGGATTATCCGCCGTGTTGGCGTCTCCATGATCCCTTTCGAATTCCCCACATTCCGACCGAAAGTGTCATCCGCATGTCAAACGCAGAAAGCCCTGTTTTTATGTCACCGGGTGATGACCCTGAGATGGAGGCGGCGAGCAAGAAGGCCCGGCAAACGTTCAAGTTTTTCTGGCGAGAGCTTTCTTGGGAAAGACGTCGGATCGTTCCCGGATTGGAGCTCGCCGCGGTAAAAGCCTCGTTGTCCGATCCTCCGGAAGTGCGAGCTGCCAATCCAGACGGTTTGGAAATGGAGCACATGTGGTTGATGGAAGTGGACTTCGACGGGCGGCACGTCGAAGGCACGCTGATCAACACGCCTCACTCGTTGAAAACGTTTGAAGAAGGGCAACGTGTGAAAATCACCGGCAAACAGCTCGGCGATTGGATGTACGTTTGCATGGGCGAAGTATGTGGTGGCTTCACGATCGACCTGATGAGAAGTCGCATGGCAGCGGGAGAACGCAAACAGCACGACCGTGCGTGGGGACATGACTTTGGCGACGTCGGCATCGTGCCATTGGTGCCGGAAAGGTACTTGAGTAACGAACCGCCCAAGAAAAAAGGGTTCCTGTCTCGGTTCAAGAAGACGCCTCAGAAGCCGCATGACTACGCAAAGGTTGCCGCCGCCGAGCACCCGATGTCGGTGAATATGCGAGAATCATTCGAGCAGACTTTGCAAGAAAACCCGACGCTCCTTCAAGAATCCGATGACAAGGGATTCACGTTTCTGCATCAACTTTCGCTAGCCGGGTCACTCGACGGTGTCGATGTGTGTTTGAAACATGGTGCGGACGCGGAAGCACCGGCGGCAAACGGAATGAAGCCATTCGACCTCGCCAAGTGTTTGGCATGGAGTCGTGTGATGAAACGGCTGCAACCAGCCTGAGAACACCCATGTGTTTGAAACGCCTGGCTATCTTTTCGACTTGATTGACGCCTCATTCGGCACGAATGACAATGGCACGCCGTCTCCCCACCGAACCTCGTCCGGACATACCTGTGAAGTCTCCTCTCCGCGTTCTTGCCTTTCGCAATTTCGTCCATTCCACTTCGGTTCTACCAACGACCTGCAAAGTGATCGCGTTGCTTTGCGTGTTTCATTGTTTCATCGGAGACGGGCTCGCCGTTGGTGCGGCAGCAAACGCGGCGACCGACGGCGAACCTGAATTGGACCAGGCTTCCGTCAACCGGGAGCGGCCGAACATCCTGTGGATCACCAGTGAGGACAACGGTGTTTCGTGGATCAGTTGCTATGGCGGAACCAATGCTCGAACACCGGCCATCGACGAATTGGCAAAGGAAGGGTTTCGCTACACACATTGTTTCGACAACGCCGCCGTCTGCGCGCCGACACGATCGTGTTGGATCACGGGGATGTACGGTGTCTCCAATGGCACTCAACCGATGCGAAGTCGTAACGAGATCCCGCACAACCAAATTCACTACTATCCCGACCTTTTAAAGCAGGCCGGCTATCACACGTCGAACCCGGGGAAGACGGACTACAACATCGGCGGACGACCCGACAAAGAATGTTGGGACTACGCGGGTGGTAAGAAGCAGACGCGGTACGGTTGGAAGCTTCGCCAACCAGGCCAACCGTTTTTTGCTGTCGTGAACATCACCGATAGTCACGAGAGTCGAGCTCACGGAAGCGTTGAGAACACGAAACGCGATCCCGCGGAGATGAAGTTGTACGCGTACCATCCGGACCTGCCCGATGTTCGGAAGAACTACGCGAAGTATGCCGATGCGGTTGAGAGGATGGATCGCAAAGTGGGCGAGATCATTGCCGAGCTAAAACGGGACGGTTTGTATGACGACACGATTGTTGTCTACAACTCCGATCACGGCGGTGTGATGGCGCGAAGCAAACGTTTCCTCTATTCCAGCGGCGTGCACTGTCCGCTCGTGATTCGCATCCCCGAGAAATGGAAAATGTTCTATCCCGCCGCTCGGCCGGGGATGACGGTTGACCGCCTCGTTAGTTTTGTCGACATGCCCAAAACATGGCTCAGTTTGGCGGGAGCCGAAATTCCTGACCAATTCCAAGGCCGAGTCTTTTTGGGCGATGGTGTTGAGTCGCCACCGAAGTATCACTTCGGGTTCCGAGAACGCGCCGACGAACGACTCGACAACGTCCGTTTGATGAGGGACGCACGGTTTGCGTATCACAAGAACTACATGCCTTACGCACCCGCCGGACAGCATTTGGCATACCTGTGGAAAGCACCGCTGACCGCGGCCTGGGAAAAGCATCATCGGGAAGGCAAAACCGACGAGGTCACCGGGCGGTTCTTTCGAGCACGGGTGTCCGAGGAGTTCTATGACAACGAATCGGATTTCGACAACGTTCACAATTTGATCAACGCCCCCGAGCATCAGACGAAGATTGCCGAACTCAAGTCCGCGATGCGAGCCAAGCAACTCGAACTGAGAGATTCGGGTTTGATGCCGGAAAAAATGCGGGAACGTCGGGCCGCGGCCAATCACGTCACGCTGTACGAAATGGTGCGTGACGATTCGCTGTATCCGCTCGAACATTATCTGGATGTCGCTGACCTGGCCCTCGCTCGTGATGCGGCGAACTTGGGCACGTTTGTGACCGGCATGTCGGATGAGGATGAAGTCGTGCGTTGGTGGTCGGTTGTTGGGCTCCACCTGCTCGGCGGCGACGCGGCAGAGGCGATCGACGTGCTCGAGCGAGCGTTGCAAGACGACGCACATGAAGTCCGCATGATGGCGGCCTGGACACTCGTTAACCTTGGGCACCCCGACGATGCGATCGCCTGCCTCGATAGCCTGCTCTTCGAGGGAACAAACAACGAAACGATGCTGCACAACGTCATCGATTGGATGGGGGAACCGGCTTTGCCGCTCGTGAAAAAGTACGTCGAAAACGGCGGGGGCCGACAAGGACGCTACGGTATCGGGGTCTTAGGGCGTATCGCCGAACTCAATGGTTGGTGACCCCTTGTGGACGAATCAAGACCAGCCCTAGCTTGCTGGTGGCCCTGCGCTGATAGCGATCCTCACGGTTTGGCGACAGGATGGATGTTTGCGTGTCGTTCGGTCTGAAGCGTGCCGGGCATGAAACGTGCCGCGCCTGTGCCGCCTCGTTGGGGTTCCGTGCGGCATGCGGAGTCTTTCTCGGGATTCAGAATCGTCCCTCATTTCGTAACACAACGTTCAGGAACAATTTGATGAAGAAATTGTTGCTCGCGATCTCGTTCGCGATGGCTCTCGCCTATCCTTGCCCCAATGCGATTTGTCGAGACACCGAGGCGGACGGAGGAGATCAGGATGCGCAGACGCCGGCAACGGTGGCGCCTGCTCCGATCAAGCCGGTCAAGATTAGACCAGCCAAGATCAAGGTCACCCAAGCAGAATCGGTGACTGACGAGGAACAGGTTTCTCCCATGACGATCGGTTCACCCGCGCCGGCGTTGGACATTGAGAATTGGATTCACGACGGCGAAGGACGTTATCCCAAAGTCACGCAGTTCGAACCCGGTAAAGTCTACGTTGTCGAATTTTGGGCAACGTGGTGTGGCCC
>JBICHZ010000442.1:0-14909 GCA_043101355.1 Rhodopirellula sp. JB044 | reverse complement strand
GGAGCCCTAGGCTGCCAACCATTTTGGCGTTTTTTTCCAAAAGCAAGCCGGTTTTCTGTCCGGTGATGTGGCAAAGTGGACATTTAACGGTTGATACGGTTTGCCGATTGCTACAATAGCCGGCAATCTCAACTTCGTTGTTCACAGGTCCCGTCTCGGGGAGAAAAAGTATGTTCGGTTTGAAATGGCGTTCCCTCATGCTGGCGAGTGCGGTCGCTGTCACCGCCTCGGCTTTCGCCGCCTCTTCAGCCGATGCCGGCTGGGGTTATCGTTACGGCTACTCGTATCGCCCGGCGGTGGTTCCGGTCAGCGTTTACCGCCCAGCCTACGTTGTGCCTCGTTATGTTGCTCCGGTACGTCGGGCGTATCGCCCGGTCGTTGTGGCACCGGCGCCTGTCGTCGTTAGCCCCTACCGTGCCGGCTACCGCAGCTATCCGAGCTACGGTGGATACCGTGCAGGCTACGGCGGATACGGTGTGAGCGTGAACTTTGGCGTCGCACCGGTTGGCTACATCGGCTACTAAGCAGCGGTCGCCAAGTGAACGAGTTCGTCGAAAACGTCGTCATCGGTGCCGGCCCTATCGGCATTGAGACGGCAATCGATTTGCAGCGACGTGGGCTGCCCGCACGTGTCTACGATGCGGGCCCCGTTGGGCACACGATCTCGTGGTGGGCGCCCCAACCACGGTGGTTCAGCAGCAACGACCGCATCGCGATCGCGGGCGTTCCCCTGCACACGGTGGATCAATCGAAAGCCAGCCGTGAGGAATACCTGAACTACCTGCGGGGCGTCGTAGACCAATTTGACGTCGACGTTCGCACGTTCCACCGGATCGTTTCTCTCGAGCCGATCGCCCAGGCGCGTGACAGCAACGGCGAGGCACGACCGAACGACGTCGCCGATAGCCCCGTATCTCGCGCCCGTTGGCGTTTGGGGATGGCTCGCGTCAATGGGCATCGCACCAGCGAAGCCGGCTCGGAGCCTGCCCCAGAGTTCTTCATCGAAGCCCGTTCGGTTGTGCTCGCGATCGGCGGCACGGACTTCCCCAACCGACTCGGCGTTCCCGGGGAAGACTCGCCTCACGTGGACGGTTATTTGCGTGAAGTGCATCGCTACCACGGCCGGAACGTTCTGATCGTCGGCGGCCGAAACAGTGCGGTTGAGGCCGCGATCCGGTTGCACCGCGGCGGTGCGAAGGTGACGCTGTGTTGCCACCGCGAGCAGTTGCCGGATGACGGCATTAAGTATTGGCTGCGTCCTGAAATCGAAGGGTTGATCCGCAGCGGGTCGATTGACGCGTTCTTCCGCTCCCGCGTGACGGCGATCAACGGCCCCGAAGTCACCATCGCAACTCAACCGTCCCTGGGCGAGGCGACATCCCGGAACGTCGCTTTTGACGATGTGTTGTTGTTGATCGGCTATCGGCAAAACCCGCGATTATTCCGCCAGCTCGGGATCGTTTCCGATGCACCCTCGGGGGCACCGGTCTTCGATCCGCAAACGATGCAGACGACGAGGGCAGGCGTTTACGTGGCGGGGACCGCGATCGGCGGAACGCAGAGCAGCCGGTATCAGATCTTTCTAGAGAACTGCCACGACCACCCGAAAAAGATTGCTGACCACATTTGCAGCGAAATGAGTGTCGCTCCGGGATCGGAAGGGGACACACACACAGTTGCGACTGGCTCGGAACGTGGAGCAGTGGCGCGCGAGCGGGCTGGGAAAGACGATCAGGGGCTTCGCCAGCGGATTGAGTTGCAACCGGAGAGCTGAGTTGGTTTCGGTGGTGCGGTTGGTAGGTAGGGTCTTTAACAAGATCCACTAAGGGAGGGTGTTTTAAGGGTGTTGGGGGCTGCGTAAAAAAAGCCAGCACGCGGTGGAGCGTGCTGGCTGAGCGTTGGGCTTGATAATGGACGAGCTGACTTAGTTCGCTACCATCGCGATGACGAAGATTTCCAGTCGCTCGGCAACCTGACGAACATACTTGCCGTCTTCTTCGCTGAGGCGATTCATCGGCACGGTACACGTCTTGCCGTTTGACTTCAGCAGACGAACGTGATCTTCACCGATCTTGATCAAGCGACCTTCGGTGCGGAACGTTCCGGTGTTGTCGACCCAAGTTCGCACTTCGGTTTGTTCCATCGAAGTCAGCGACTGTTCGGCTGGCTTGGAGACGACTTCTTCCTGGGCAGCGACCGATTGAGCCGCATCCGCGTCAACGGGAGCCTTGCCGAAGAGGTCTTCGATTCCGGTGTCGCCGGCATCGCCCGCCGGTGGTTCACCAAACAGGTCATCGATGCTATCCGACGGCGTGTCGGGCATCGCAGGTTCCGCCTCGGGGTCGCCGAAGAGGTCATCGATTCCGCCGCCCTGTGGTTCCGTTTCCGGCATGTCGCCACCGGCAGGATCGCCGAACAAGTCGTCGATGCTGCTGTCATTTGCGGGAGCGGCCGGTTCGCTCGCAGGCGGATCACCGAACAGGTCGTCGATTCCCGACGCGTCGTCGGCGGGCATCGCGGGCTCATCGGCTGGTTCGCCAAAGAGGTCATCAATACCGCCGGCGTCGGCAGGGTCCGATTCCGGCATTTCGGTATCGCCACCGAACAGGTCATCAACCGAATCGGTCATGGGAGCTTCGGGTTCGGCCGGAGCTTCCGGCTCGGTTGGCATTTCGAACGGTGTCTCCTCAGCCGCTGGTTCCGATTCGCCGCCGAACAGGTCATCGATTGAGGATTCTTCCGCAGGAGCCTCGGGTTCAGGAGGAGTCATCTCTGGCTCGGCAATCGGTTCGGGCTCGGGAGCCGGTTCGGGCGTGGCGGGAACTACCGGAGCCGGTTCTTCGACCGGGGCAGGCGGGACTTCCGCAGCAGGCTCTTCGGCCATCGCTTCATCCGGAACCGCATCAACGGCTGGATCAGGAGTCGGCTCGGGTGCAGGTGCAGGCGGAGCCTCATCGAATGGGCTCGGTTCGTCCGCATCCATCACCGAATCGCCAGCGTCTCCAGCCGGTTCATCGGTGGGTGGTTTGGCGGCGGAAGTTTTTCCGGAGTCCGATTCGAGGCTCGGTGATTCGACGATTTGGGCGTCATCAAGCGATGGGATCGACGAGTCCATCGGAATGATGGTTTCGTGAGGCACGACCGACTCGATCGCGACCGAGCCGCCGCAGCAACCGGCGTCCATCACAGGCGCCGGGTCGATCATTACAGGTTCAGGGCAGCAGATCGGCTCGGGAGTGCACGCGGGCGGTTCCGGGCAGCAAACCGGCTCAGGACTGCAGACCGGTTCAGGACTGCATGCGGGCTCTGGGCAGCAGACCGGCTCTGGGCAGCAGACCGGTTCAGGGCTGCACGCGGGCGCGGGGTCGCATCCTCGCATGCGTTTGAGCAGCCAGCCAGCCGAAACGGGGCCGGCACTGAGGAATGTCGCCAACGTGACCACGAGGGTCCAACGCATGGCAAGGCGAATTGAACGCTTCATCATTGTCTCGGAAGGAGTTGCAAAGTTCAAAAGTAGTCGGATTTGGCACGTTAACTCGGTGTCTTCCCTGACAATACTCACGCATCCTAATTATCAGGCAAGAGGCAAACAAGCATCAAATGGGCGTCGTTTCCCCTCCGGAGTGGGAAATTTGCGAGAACTTCGATGGATATTCCCTTCGTAGTAAAAAGTCGGATTAGACGGATTCATCTCGTCACCGCGGCCGCTTTCGGTCAAACTAGAGCTGGCGATCGGAAACCGGTTTCGACGCCCCCGTCTCCCTCGATCCGAATTGCTGATGCTGAGGTTCGTCCAAGGCCTGTTTTCGTCGATGAGCCTAGAACGCAAGTGCCTGCTGTTCTTTGGCTCGGCTCTCGTTGTGCTGATGTGCGGTGCGTTTTGCGTCGTGCTGTTGCTCGCCGACCGGTTTGTCAGCATGACGACGCAGCAGCAAGCCCGGGACGCGGCGGCGACTGAAATGATGCTGTTGCATTCCAACGCGATCTACAACGAGGGCGATTCGTCGGAAGAACAGGAACTGCGACGCCAAAAAGTCGACGCCCTGCGATCACAGTTGCTCAGCGAAGACATCGAGTTCGACATTTTGGGGCTCGAGGATCCGCAGCCGTTCGACAACCTGGCCCCGCCCAATCCACCGGCCTCGGACGCCGAACGGATGCTGTTGGAGGAACTCGAACCACTGTTTCGTGCCCGGATGGCGGACCGTTTGCGGGAAGACCAGCCCGGTTTGGCGCAGCCGGTCAATCTCGCCGACGATGCCGCAATGAGCCGAATCGGACCGGGCAACCGGCCGCTGTTCAAATCCATCGGGCCGGTGAAGGGGCGATACGTTTACTACGAGCCGGTCTTCATCACGCAGGACTGCATCGCCTGCCACACGCCGACGGGGGCAACCATCGCATTGTCGCCGGATGTCGATCCCGAAACCCGCGCGGCGCAGCTGCCGTTCCGGGTCAAGCGCGTCAGCATGCCGGACGAGAAAATTCTCAACGACACGACACAAATCCGCGCGACGGTGGTCGCGATGGCGATGCTGATCGTGGCGGTGACGTTGTTTGTGCTGCACGCAATCGTCCGGTATCTGGTTCCGCAGCCGCTGCTGCACCTACGTGACGTCAGCGACGCGATTACTCACGGGGACACCAATCAACGTGCGGTGATCGACACCGAAGACGAATTCCGCGAACTCGCCGACGCGTTTAACCGGATGTTGCGGCACCTGACCGAAACCCAAACGCAATTGCAGAGCGTCAACCGGGAGCTCGACGCACGGGTCGACCAGTTCGCGCAGTTGAACCTGCAACTCTACGAAGCGAACCGATTGAAAACGGACTTCCTGGCGAACATGAGCCACGAGCTTCGCACGCCGCTCAACAGCATCATCGGTTTTTCGGAAGTCCTGCAGGGCATCGATTCGCTCGATGACAAACAGCGGCGTTACGCGACCAATATTCAAAAGAGCGGTCGACTGCTGTTGGAGATGATCAACGACATTCTCGACCTCGCCAAAGTCGAAGCAGGCAAGATGGAAGTTCGCCGCAGCGAGTTTGCCCTGTCGCGGTTGATCGGCGCCCAGTGCGATATGATTCAGTCGCTCTCGGAGGACAAAAATATTTCCTTGTCGGTCGACGTTCCCGACGATTTGCCGATGGCTTACCAAGACCCCAACAAGTTTGGTCAGATCATCAACAATTTGCTCAGCAACGCGATCAAATTCACTCCCGAGGGCGGCATGATCACCGTCAAAGCGGTCGACCTCGGCGATGGCCGGTTTCGGATGTCGGTTACCGACACGGGCGTGGGGATCGCCGAGGAGGACCAGCCGATCATTTTCCAGAAGTTTCGACAGAGCAAAAAGGTGCTCGACGGTGACGGGCTGACTCGCGAGTTCGCAGGTACCGGATTGGGACTTTCGATCGTGAAGGAACTGGCGATTTTGCTGGGTGGCGAGATTGATTTCCGTAGCGAACTCGGTCGAGGCAGCACCTTTTGGGTGACGCTGCCGTATCGCCTTGGCGAGCAAGAATACGACGACGCGGCGGCCTCCGGATCCACGCTAACGGCGGACTCGATCGCGGCAATGAACTGATTTTTGAAATGCGACTGCCCGGACGACCAACGAACCGAAACAACCGCCCCGCGCCTGTATGATTACTAGGCGGGCCTGTATGATTGCCAGTTGGGTCGACCTGGCATAAAAGTGTTGACTCTTCTCTCCTCCTCCCTCAACCCAAATTCAACTGTATGAGCGATTACGGCGTTTTCGGTGACGAATATTACGTCAATATGAATTTGTCCACCGAGATGGAACTGCCGCAAGGACGCGAATCGGTGCTGCATTATTTCGAGCAGGTTCGGAAGAGATATCCGACGATGTCGAATTTCTACAGTCGCGAGAAAGGCGAATTTGTCCTCGAGGAAGAGAAAGACGGCGGCGCCTACCGATGGGTCTCTACGGAACCGAAGCGGATCAACAGCGGGATGGTCAACCCGGATTCGTTCGCCGATGCGTGCGAACAGCACCACGCGATATTGGAAATGGTGCCCTACGAATTGTCGATCAGTCCGCTCGATTGCGAATCGCTCAGCGTGATGTTGGGTTTCGACTTTGCGTGCAAAGGAAACCACAACGAAATCTTGCATGAGGCGATCGGGATCGCACCTGGATTGGACAAGTTCACAAACTTGCCCTACGGGAAGATGCTGTCCAACGAACCGTCGATTCAATTTTCGCTCGACGATGATTGCCGGACGCAGTGCCGGATCAGTTTTGAAACACGCACCACGGCGTTCCAAATCCGATCGGGCGAATTCAGCGAAGAACCGCTGAGCGTTTATATGATGGTTCGCCGGTACGATTCGCTAGGTGCCAACGAAAGCTACGCGAGCGAGTTCCAACGTCTCTCAGGTCTGTGCCGCGACTTGGTCGATGAGTATTTGATCGAGTCGGTGCTGCAACCGCTGCAAACCGCAATCGCGATCCGCTAGAGCATTTTGAAATTTGACGTGCCTGATGCCGGTAGCTGGGTTCGCTAGATTTCAGTGCGTGGTTCGCAGGCCGGACCACGCGTAGCGCAGTTCCGGCATTCCACGCGACTGCCGGATGCGCGTCGCAAAGCCTGCTTCATCCGGACTGCTTTGCTGCAACCCCTGCGAATCGCGATTCCAGTTGGATCACTCCGGCCGCAGCACGGGGAACAGGATCACGTCTCGGATCGACTTGCAGTTGGTCAACACCATGACGAGTCGATCGATCCCGATCCCGAGACCTCCGGCCGGTGGCATTCCGTATCGCAGGGCACGCACGAAATCGTGGTCCATCTTGGCCATTGAGTCTTCTTCGTCCTGCCCGGCGAGTTGGGTTTTAAACAGCTCCTCTTGCAGGTCCGGGTCGTTCAACTCGGTGTAGGCGTTCGCCAGCTCCATGCCGCAGATGAACAGCTCGAAACGTTCGGCGATCTCCGGGTTGTCCTGCTTGCGTTTGGTCAACGGGCAGATGCTCGCCGGGTAATCGATCACGAAAATCGGGCCTTGCAGCGAGTCTTCGACTTTCTCTTCGAAGATCTCGTTGCGAACGACATCGGGGTGTTTGTCTTGGGTGTCGATGTCGAGTTTCGCTGCCAACGCCAACACCGCCTCTTCATCGGTCGGATTGATGCCGGTCGCTTTCTCGAACAGTTCCGCATAGGTGGCGCGTTGGAACGGCGGGGTGAAGTCAATCTCTTGGCCGTTGTACTCGCGTTTGTAACCGCCGCCGATTTGGTCGAGAGCGTCACAGATGATCCGCTCGGTCAGTTCCATCATCGACTCGTAATTGCCGTAGGCCTGATAGATCTCGATCATCGTGAACTCAGGGTTGTGCCGTGGCGACAAGCCTTCGTTGCGGTACACGCGTCCGAGTTCGTAGACGCGTTCCATGCCGCCGACCATCAGTCGTTTGAGGTGCAGTTCCAGAGCGATCCGCATCGTCAGCTTCATATCGAGAGCGTTGTGATGCGTTTCGAACGGCCGGGCGGCGGCACCACCGGGGACGGTGTGAAGCGTCGGCCCCTCGACTTCGCAGAACCCGCGTTCATCGAGCGTCGATCGAACGCTCTTGATAATCTTGGTCCGGTCGAGGAACGTCTGGATGACGCCGTCGTTGAACGCCAAATCGGCGTATCGCATTCGTTGACGCAGTTCGATGTTGGTCATGCCGGCGTGCTTTTCCGGTGGCACCTCGAGCATCTTGGTCAGCATGAACAGCTTTTCGGCGAACACGGTCAGTTCGCCGGTGTTGGTGCGTCCGAGTCGTCCTTCGACGCCGACTAAATCGCCGAGGTCGAATAGCTTGGCGAGGTCGAAGTTTTCCTCACCGACCTGCTTCTTGCCGATAAAGATTTGGATGTCGCCGGTCCAATCGCGGAGGTTCAGGAAGATCAACTTCCCCGCCGTCCGCGCGAGCATGATGCGGCCTGCGACGCGAACCGTCGGGCCGATTTCTTCGCCAGGACCGTTGTCGTTTTTCCACTGACGGTAATCGAGGTCGGGGCTCTCGAAGTCCGGCAGTTCGATCGTTTTGCCGTCCGCCGTGACGAACTTCACCTCACCGGCGCGAGATCGGCATTCGCCGTTGAGGGTACGGTCATCAAACCGTTGCCCCCAGGGATCGATTCCGCGTTGGACCAGCTCCGCGAGTTTGTGCCGCCGTGCGGCGTGCGGGTCGGTCAAGTCGGAATTGTCGTCGGGATTGGGTGCGGAAGAGTCGGCCACTGCGGATCGGATCGTGTTAAAAGGAGCGAGTTAGAAACAATCGGGCGGCCCAGATTGTGGATTTCGCCGCCCGGGGACGCAAGCCGACGCAGACCGCATCTGGCAAAGCGGCGAGATTTCGGTCAAACTGCGTCCTGCGAGGAGAGGATTCCGAGACGAAAGGCTCGCGAGAAATCCGAAATCCCCCATGAATCGCCGATTTCGCAGCGAATCAAGAATTTTCGGGGGTCCAGTCAGTCTTCTCGCAAACCATCTCTGCAGACCACCTGCCGCACCCGTGGCACAATTGGATAGCGCGTCGGCCTCCGAAGCCGAAGGTTGTGGGTTCGAATCCCGCCGGGTGTATTCTTGCATCGCTTCCGCCTTGCGATGCGTTTTGGCCGCGGGTTACGTCTCTCTATTGCAGCAGAGAATCTAGGTCGATCCCGCAGCGAACGACGCCAAGACGTTCGGTGATACGTCGGTCAGGCAAAATTGCCGGGCTGCTGAAGTTACTAGGGCTGTCCCGAACTCTCGGCGAGTTTCGCTACGTGGGTTTCGGGTTTGGGGTGTTGGATCCCGCAACTCGACTCGCCGGAATTCCGGGTGTCGAAGTCCCGGGAGCATCAAAAGTGTCGTGTGGCCCCTTTTCTGATCAGGAACATCATTACGACATGTCATCTCTATTGACTTTTGACGTAAGTTCTTGCGGTGTGGTGATTTGTCCTTACTGGTAAAATGGCAGGTGACACGAATCTGATACGTGAGACACTGGTCTATTATCTTGATTGCGATCGTTCGCTTGGAACCTATCCGAACCGTGTGATGAATCGACTGCGTGTTGAAACGTCAACCAAGCGAACGTCGACCTGTTGATGAGTTTTCGATTCGGTCTCGCATCTTGATACCCCACCTCCCTGGTTGTCACGTCATGACGCAAACCATCTTGCAAAGTGCATTGATCGTTCTCGCACTGCATGTCTCCGCCGGATCCATCACCGCCGAAGACGACTTTCATGTGCTTCAGTGCCATACCAACTATCAAACCCCTTTGATACCTGGCTCGGAATTCACTGTTCATCAGCCGGATCGGCCGCAGCCGCCGCGTGTCATCCCGGGCGACATGAAATCGCAGACGCCGCCGTCGGACGCGATCGTGCTCTTTGACGGTCGTTCACTCGAACATTTCCAGACGACCAAGTGGACGATGCGCGATGGTTTGATTATTGCGGGAGCTGGGCCGTTGGTGACGGAAGGCGCGTTCGGAGACTGCCAGTTGCATGTCGAATGGCGAACCCCTGATCCGCCGACGGACAACCCGATGAATGCGGGGAACAGCGGCATCTTTTTAATGCAAAAATACGAACTACAGGTTTTCGATTCTTACACCTGCAAGATCTATGCGGACGGATCCGCGGGGGCGATCTACGGACAAACACCGCCTCTGGTGAATGCGTGTCGCCCGCCCGGGAAATGGCAAACGTTCGACGTCTTCTTTCGTGCGCCAAAGTTCGATGGAGAGCAGCTTGTGTCTCCGGCGCGGATCACCGTTTTGCACAACGGTGTCTTCGTGCAGGTGAACACGGAAATTCTGGGACCGACACGACATCAAAAGTCACTTCCCTATGAGAGGCACCCCGATCGAATGCCAATCCTGTTTCAGGGTCACGGCAGTCCGGTCGCGTATCGGAACATCTGGGTGCGTGACCTCGCTAGCTCAAATAACTCAACGAAGGAGTAACTCCCATGACCGTTCAAAGAACCCGACGCGACGTTCTCAAGGCGACCGGAATTGCGGCGACGGGAATGGCCGTCGCCCCCGCGTTCGTGCCGGCTCACGTGTTTGGGAAGAACGCACCGTCGAACCGAATCACGATGGGGTTCATCGGTGTCGGAATGCAGGGACACGGTGTCAACCTAAAGATGTTTCTCGAACAGAGCGACTGCCGGGCGGTTGCCGTTTGTGATGTCAAACCGGAGGCTCGACAACGGGCTGCCCAATCGGTCAACAACGCCTACGGGAACCAGGATTGCTTCGTCACTGATGACTTCCGCGAGATACTTCAGCGGGACGATATCGATGCGGTGTGTATTTCAACGCCCGACCATTGGCACGTTCCGATGTCGACGATGGCTTTGGAAGCGGGCAAAGATGTGATCTCCGAGAAGCCCACTCTGAGCATTCAAGAAGGTCGCGAACTGGTTGATGTCGTGAAGAAAACCGGTCGCGTGTTCACGGTCGGATTGGAAGACCGGTCGTTGCCCCGCTATCACAAACTCGCCGAAGTGGTCCGAAATGGCGGCATCGGGAAACTGCACACGATCCATGTCGGATTGCCGTACAAGGAAAAGGTTTGGCAGAAGCTTCCCGAATCCCCCGTGCCCAAAGGGATGAACTATCGGCTCTGGCTCGGCCCCGCGCCGTACGCTCCGTACTGTGCCAACCGAACGCAACCACAATGTTGGCGACAAATCGAAGACTATGCCGCCGGAGTTCTGACCGATTGGGGCATGCACCTCTGTGATACGGCGCAGGTCGCAAACTTTGCCGAGAACACCAGCCCGGTGAAAGTCGAAGGCGTGGGCGTGATCCCTGAGAACGCGTTGAACAGCGTTCCCAACAAGTTTGAGTTGACCTACACATTCGCCAACGGAGTCGTCATGCACGTGAAGTCCTCCAAGGCGAGCATCCGGTTTGAAGGCTCCGACGGATGGTGTGGAAACAACAAATGGAACACCGCGTTGATGAGCGATGACCACTCGATCTTTGACGAAAAACACCCTGACAACCAAATGTGGCCGCGTCCTCCTCGCGAACAGCGGAACTTCTTGGACTGCGTGCGTTTTGGGGCGAAACCAAATTACGACGCCGAAGCTCTTCACCGGCTCAGCACGACGTTGCTGATCGGCAGCATCGCGATGAAGCTCAAACGTCCGTTGCAGTGGAATCCTGAACGAGAAGAATTCGTCGATGATGCGGAGGCCAATGCATTGCGGTCGCGTCCACGCTCCGACGAATGGATGAAATACTAATGCGCCGTCGTTTGCGGTGGAATCGGCATACGGCCGTTGCTGCCGGTTGGGGCCGCAGACGTTCAACATTAACCAGCTAACTCGATCGACTATCTTTGAATTGGAGTGTACCGATGGAATCGTTGTTTTCTCGTTTTGCCAACGCTATCGCCGGGGCCGTGATCCTCGCAGGATGGACAGCAAACGTTTGCGTCAACGCCGAGTCTCCTGTGCAACCTTTCCGGCCCACATGGGAGTCACTTGAGCAGTACGAGTGTCCCGAGTGGTTTCGCGATGCCAAGTTCGGCATATACGCGCACTGGGGGATCTATTCCGCGTCGATGGGGACACGGAACACCGATTGGTACGGACGCAACATGTATGTCAAAGGACACCCCAACCGTCTCTTTCACGAGGAGACCTATGGTCCGGTTTCCGAGCACGGCTACAAGGATCTGATTCCTCGGTTTACCGCTGAAAAATTTGATGCCGATCAGTGGGCGGATTTATACGTCGAGTCAGGAGCCAAGTTTGCAGGCCCGGTCGCCGAACACTCCGACGGGTTTTCGATGTGGGACTCCAAGGTCAATCCGTTCAACGCGGCGGCAATGGGGCCGACGCGTGATGTCGTGGCGGAGATGAAAACGGCGATCGAGAAACGCGGTATGAAGTTCGTCACCAGCATGCATCACAGTTGGCATTGGGGGTGGTTCCCGACGTGGGATGAAAATACCGACACCACAGATCCCGAATTCCGAGCGCTCTACGGGCCGATCCTTCCTGCGACGGCACAGAAGATGGCACTGACCGGACGTCGAGACAACAACATGGTGATTCACCCGCGTCCCACGCCACAGTTTGAGGAACAATGGTTGAACAAAATTCGCGAAGTCGTCCAGGGTTACTCGCCCGACCTGCTGTGGTTCGACAATCGCATGCAGACGCTCACCGAGGACGTTCGGCTTAAGATGGCGTCGGAGTTTTACAATCACGCGATCGCTGGTGGACAAGAGCCGGTGCTTACGTTCAAACGGCCGGACATGAAATTGGGGACAGGCACCGTTGACCTGGAACGTGCACGCATGCCTGACATTTATCCGGAACCATGGTTGACCGATACATCGATCTCCGCATCGTCATGGTCGTATGCGGACGACATCACGTACTATGACGCAAACCGAATCGTCGATGACTTGGTCGACATCGTCAGCAAAAACGGGTGCTTGCTATTGAACATCGCCCCGCACCCCGACGGAACGATCCCCAAAGAGCAACAGCAGATTTTGCGAGAAGTCGGCGCGTGGTTGAAGATCAACGGAGAGGCGATCTACGGTTCGCGTCCGTGGCTGGTGTTCGGTGAAGGTCCGTCGCAAACGCCGACCGGGCACTTGGCCGATCAACATTTCCAAGGCTTCCAGGGCGAAGACATCCGATTCACGACACAGGGTAACACCCTGTACGCAATCGCGCTGGGCAAACCCACCTCGGGCAACACCGTCACAGTTCATCAACTATCATCGGCGTTAATGTCCGAAACGATCGACGACGTTCGACTGCTCGGATACGACGGCTCGCTCCGGTGGCAACAGTCGACCGAAGGTTTGTCGATCGAATTGCCGAGCGATCTGCAGCTCGAACACGCGTTCGTTTTTCGAATCGACCGAGAGATGTAACCGTTCCAGCTATTCGGATCGGCCGAACGTGTTCGATTGAAAATGCCAAAGCCCATTTTTTCTCGCCGCTTTCCACGCCCCCAGGCGTTGACATTCGAAGAATGAATTGCGTCGATGCAGAACCGCGCACACCCCGCCGGCGTATCCTCAGGCGAATGGCCGTGCGGGAATGGCACCGGATACCGAGGGTGGTTTGAGCCGCCGGCACTTGGTAGCCTAAACGCACATTTTGAACCAATTTCACTCTGTCTCCCACCCTTCCTTCCGTCCCATGATGAGGCCCGCTGTGACTCGTTCCCTAAGTCCTTCCCGTCGGCAGTTTTTGACCGCTGCCGGCATCGGTGCTGCTGGTTTTGCATTCCCGATGTCGCAGAGATCCTTTGCCGATACATCACCGAACGAGCGTCCGGTCTTCGCCACGATCGGATTGCGAAACCAAGGTTGGGCGATCACGAACAAGTCGTTCCAGTTCGCTGACTTTGCCGCGTTCGCGGACGTCGACGCCAATGTGCTCGGCGAGAACATCGAACGTGCCAAGAAGCGTCAAGGCAAAGCTCCCGACGGATATGCCGACTATCGGAAGATCCTCGATCGCGATGACATCGATGCGGTCATGATCGCAACGCCGGATCACTGGCACACGAAAATCGCGGTCGAAGCGATGCTCGCGGGCAAAGACGTCTACTGCGAAAAACCACTGACGCTGACGATCGCCGAAGGAAAACTGATCGAGAAGATCGTTAAGCAAACCGGTTGTGTCTTCCAAGTCGGCACGATGCAGCGAACCGAATTCAATAATCGGTTCTTGCAGGCGGTCGCGTTGGTTCGCGACGGACGAATCGGTGACATCAAAAAAATCACCTGCGGGATCAACGGATGCGAAAGCTCCGAGGTGCTTCCGGAGGTCGACGTGCCCGATGGACTGGACTGGGATTTTTGGCTCGGACCGGCACCGAAGACTGCTTATCGTGCGTTGCCTGAAATGCGAAAAGGCTACGGCGGCGGCGTGCCTCGCTACACCAACTGTCACTATGCATGGCGGAATTGGTTCGAGTACTCCGGCGGTCAAATGAATGACTGGGGTGCCCACCACGTCGACATCGCCACCTGGGCGTTGGGCGCGGACACGACCGGACCTAACAAAGTCACTCCGGTGAGTTATTCGTTGCCGGTCGAATACAAAGACGGCTACCCGACCGTGGAGGATCGTTACAACGTTCCGACTAAGTTTGAGGTTTTGGTCAATATGCCCGGTGACATCCCGTTGGTAATCACCAGCAGTGGTGATAACGGAATCATGTTCGAAGGTACGAAAGGACGTTTCTTCGTCAATCGAGGAAAGATCGTTGGCAAACCTGTCGAGGACCTCGCATCGAATCCGTTGCCCGAAGGAGCGATCGAAGAGGTCTACGGCGGCCCGGTCGCTCGCAACCATACCGACAACTTCATCCAAGCGATGCGGGATCGGTCACAACCGATTTCAGATGTCTGGTCGCACAACCGGATGCTCGAAACCTGCCATTTGGCCAACATCTCGATCCGGTTGGGACGCGAACTGAATTGGGATCCGGACAAACGCGAGATCATCGGCGACGATGAAGCCAACTCGTTCCTCGCTCGCGATAGCCGCGAGGGATATCAGATCGAAGGCATCTAAAACAATTTGGAATCGAACGATTCCGATCTCGTTGACTGAGTCGCCAGAATTCAAATTTCGAATTCTGGCGACTTTGTCTATCTCGGCGCGCGCGGTTTATCTCGGTAGACGTGGTTTAACTGGGCGTGCGAGGTTTACCTGGGTGTGCGAGCAATTTCTGCCGCTCTCTTTTCGATTAGTTGTCTTAAGAAAGGTGAGTGGTCTTAAGGAAACTGTCGATCACCGATCAGTCGGCGTTAATCAGTCGATGCCTATCCCAAGAGGGATTACGAGATATTTGTCTCAAATCGCGCGAGCACACCTGGGGAGATCCCGCCTATCCAACGCTGGACCT
>JBICHZ010000441.1:0-25158 GCA_043101355.1 Rhodopirellula sp. JB044 | reverse complement strand
CCCTGGGTTTTTTTTTTTCATTCGGTTCCCGCCCACCCCGTGCCGCCCCCCCCTGGGTGTCCGCAACACCCCCCCCCCCCCCCCCGGGGTGGCCCCCCCGACACTCTTTAAATCGACAAACCGCCAAGAGTTTCGGCGGTGTGCGTGAGATTCGAAGGCGGTGGCGTGTTGGGTGGCGTGTTGGGTGGCGTGTTGGGGCAGTGGCCGAATGTCTTGGCGACGTTCGCTACGGGGGCCTTGGTTGTCCCTGATCACTAGGTTATCAGCTTGGTCGTGCGATGCGGGCACAAAAAAAGCCACGTTTGACCGGATTCGGGCTCGCGTGGCTTGGCAAATGGATTGTCGGAGTCCCTCGTTGCGGAGGGTAACCGTGGAAGAGCGTCTAGCGACGCTTTTTCTTAGCAACCTTCTTCTTGACTGCCTTTTTCTTAGTCGCTTTCTTGCGAGTGGACTTCTTGGCAGCCTTCTTCGAAGCTTTCTTAGTAGCCTTCTTCTTCGTGGCTTTTTTCTTGGTTGCCTTCTTCTTGGTAGCCTTCTTAGTGGCGCGTTTCTTCACCGACTTTTTGGCTGCCCGTTTCTTGACACTCTTCTTGACGCTTTTTTTAACGCCTGTTGCTTTTTTCTTGGCCACAACTTCCTCCGCGAGAAAGAAAATGGTTGATGAGTCATTGTGGCTTTGCAAGAGCTTTGGATGATCCAATCGGTTGACCACGAAGGTCGCTCGATCGTTTCATCGAAGTGCTTTGAAAGCCACCGGCCACGGCTCAACAACACAAGTTGGTGGTCACTCCCGCGTGCTTCGATGTTCCACATCGACCATGCAAGCAAAAGCAACCGTTAACACACTAGCGCGTAACTGTACGCGCTTCCACAAATTCCGCAACATCTTTTTCTAAAAAAAGCGGTTGCGTTAGCAAAGATTTTTGCTACGAGGAATCCGTTTTGCAACCACACGTGTTGATTTCGAACGTTGGTTACATCGATCCATTGTCGGTCATGTTCGACGTCCGAGTTGAATCAATACGTGTGTTGTCATGATCATTGCAACGCATGACGGTGTTGCTTCTATGAAAAACAACGTTGTCGATGCAACGTGGATGCGACCGAGAGTCGACGTTGATACGTGTTGCGTTTAACGATACGGGCTCTGCATCATCTGGTAATTGCCAAAGCCCAACGAGAGAAACAGCAAGCCCATGATCGGTTGTCCGCCTTGTGTTAATGCGTAGAACGCGACCGCACCGGCGCTCACCATGCTGATCCACAGCCATGTGTCACCACGATCACCGCTCATCAACACGAGCGAACGCATGACGCGACCACCGTCGAGTGGGAATACGGGCAATAAATTCAACAGCGCCCAAAGGACACTTGGGAACATGTAAAAGAAAATGGTGGCGTTCAAACCGATGCCGGTAACCGGTTCGCCGGGGAACCAACTCACGAGACGATCGAGCGGCCAAGGCATCGCGTAAAACGCGGTGACTTCGTAGCCGACCGCGGTGATCACGCCCGCAAAGATGAATGCGGATGCGAGCTGAGCGACCGGGCCGGCCAATGCGATCACTAAATCGGAAATTTCATTGGATCGATGAGACGAAAAGGAGTCCGCAAACCCTCTTCCGTCGCTGCGCATGGAGGACGGAATGGCCAAGCCACCGAAGTGATACAGCACGATCGAACATTCGCGTCCGTAGTAGCGAAATGCGAACGCGTGACCGAGTTCGTGAATCAAAATGGACACGAACAAGCAAGCGGTCCACAAAAACAGCAGCGGGAAAATTCCCGGGCTGAGTCCTTTGGCGGCGTCATCGATCGAGGACGCGAAGCCGTGTCCGATCACAACGGCACCCAACCAGAACGTCCATGCGATGCGGATCGGGAAACCGAACAGCATGAAGTGCAGGTCGTAGGGGGAATCATCGGGTGCTTGAAGGAACATGTGCGGCGTGAACGCGTGGGTGGATCGGGCGAAGGAGGCTGGTGTTGTTCGCAGCGAGAAGGGATCACTGCAAATGAGGGATCACTGCAAGTTTTCGATCAGGAACGACCAGAGGTCGGCGTACTCGTCGATCTTTTTGCTAGTGGGGGTTCCTGCGCCGTGTCCGGCGCGTGTTTCGATACGGATCAGGGTTGGGTTGTCGCATGATTGTGCGGCTTGCAACGCGGCTGCGAATTTGAAGCTGTGTCCGGGAACGACTCGATCGTCTCGGTCCGCGGTGGTGACGAGTGTTGCGGGATAGCAGGTTCCTGGTTTCAAATTGTGCAACGGGCTGTACGAAAGCAGGTTGTCGATTTGGTCTTCTTCATCGCTGCTGCCGTATTCGGTTGCCCATGCCCAACCGATCGTGAATTTGTGATAGCGCAGCATGTCCATCACACCGACGGCGGGCAAACAGGCGCCGAATAGGTCCGGACGCTGTGCCATGACGGCACCAACGAGCAGTCCTCCGTTGCTGCCTCCACGGATCGCCAGTTTATCCGAACGCGTGATGCCGGTGTTGATCAGGTACTCTGCCGATGCGATGAAGTCGTCGAAGACGTTTTGTTTCTTCAAACGCATGCCGTCTTCGTGCCACGCACTGCCGTATTCACCACCGCCGCGTAGGTTGGCGACCGCGTAGACTCCGCCGCTGTCGAGCCATGCGGCAACGGCGGGCGAGTACGATGGAGTCAACGAGATGTTGAACCCGCCGTAGGCGTACAACAGTGTGCGATTGTTACCGTCATTGTTGCTGTCGCGATGACGTGTGATCAGGATCGGGACGCGGGTTCCGTCTTTGCTTTCGCAGAAGACCTGTTCGGTTACGTAATCGTTGACGTTGAATGGGACTTCGGGTCGCAGCCACAGTTCGCTTTCGCCGGTCGCGACATTCACTCGGTGGATGCTGGGCGGAGTGACGTAGTTGCTGAAGGAGAAGAACGTTTCGGTCGCGTCGGATCGTCCGCCGAAACCGCCCGCGGAACCTTTCCCGGGGAGTGTGACTTCGCCGATCCGTTGACCTTCTCGTGAGTAGCGAACGATTTTGCTAAGCGCGTCGCTGAGGTAACTCGCGTAGATCGTGTCACCCAACAAGGAAACGTCTTCGAGCGTATCGTCGGTTTCGCCGATGATGGACTTCCACGTCGAGCGATCGACTTCGTGCATCGCATCGGGATCCGATAGATGATCGGCCACGTCGATCGCGATCACACGTCGACGGGGTGCGTCGAGGTCGGTCAGGAAGTACAGCGTCGATTCGACCGCGGCGACAAAGCGGTAGTCGGCATCGAACCCAGTGATGATGGGGCGAACCGGTGCGTCGTCGTTTTGTAGATCGCGTAGAAAGATCTGTGTTTTGGGTTCGGTGCCTTTCCAGTTTTCGATCACGAGGTAGCGTTCGTTTTCGGTCACGCTCGGAGAGAAGCCCCATTGTGGTTCGTCAGGACGCGAGTAGACCAAGACGTCTTCGGATTGCGGCGTGCCGAGACGATGCAGGTAGAGCATTTGGTTTTCGTTGGTGCCGGTCAGTTCTTCGCCTTCGACCGGTTCGGCGTAGCGCGCGTAGTAGAACCCGTCGCTGTTGGGCGTCCAAGCGACGCCACTGAATTTAGACCACTTCACGACGTCATCGGTGTCTTCACCGGTTTCGGCGTTGCGGACGTGCCAGGTTCGCCAATCGCTGCCGCCGTCGGCGATCGAATAGGCGAGCAGTTTCCCGTCGTCGCTCGGCCGCCAGGAGCCCAACGCGACCGTTCCGTCTTCACTGAGTGTGTTCGGGTCGATCAAGACCGTTCGTTTCTCGCTAAGTTGATCCGATGCGATGTCGGCGGGGGCCGTGTACAGGATGCTTTGGTTTTGCAATCCGTCGTTATGCGAGAAGAAGTAACGGTCGCCGCGTCGAACGGGGAGACCGGTCCGCGAGTAGTTCCAAAGTTGTTCGAGTTTGTCACGCATCGGTTTGCGTGAAGGGAGTTTGTCGAGGTAGGCCTGGGTGACTTTGTTTTGTTGGCTGACCCAAGCGGCGGTTTCTTCGCTTTCGACGTCTTCGAGCCAGCGATAGGGATCGGCGACGGTGCGTCCGTGGTAGTCATCGGTCACGTCCACGGTCGCGGTTTGCGGGTATTGGATCGGTGCGTTTTTTGTCATGGCGGGGGTGGCCGATTGACCGTGCGTGTGATGAAGAGGAAGTGCGGCACCGAGGGGCAGGACCCAAAACGCCGTCATTGACACCGCCCAACGGGACCACGGTGTCGCCGGTTGATGTTTCTGTGGTCGTCTCGGTTGCGAATGATCAAACAGCGAGTCGGTCATGTTCATCGAAGGGAAAGGAGGGAGAGGGGGCAGCGTTGAGAGATGGGCAGCGCCTAGAGATGCGTGGGGTTTCAGCCGTCTTGGATGCCTCGTGTGGGTAGTAGATACTACGCGTTTGGGCCTGGATAACAAGATGAACCAAGACGCCATGATTCCGCCATGCGTTGGCTCCCCGTTTCACTTTCTCGTTTAAGGATGATCGTCGATGAATTTGTCACCGCTTCGTGTTGCTTTGAGTCGTTTGGTTTCACCTTCGGCTTCGCAGGCCGAGATTCGTCAGTGGATCACGTGCTGGGGATTGGTGGTGTTGTGCGTGGGGGCGATCACGCTGAATGGATGTCGCGCTCAAACAACCACGCAGTCCGCCGACGATGCGACGACGACGGATGTTGCCGAGCAAACGATCGGTTCGGTGACGATAACGATCGTTAATTCAGACAAAACGGCGAGTGACGAATCGGCAGAGGCTCGCGAGCCGTTGTTTGAAAAGAGTTTCGATATCGGTGAAGGGACCACGCTCGAGTCGGTGATGAAGAAGATCGAAAACCCGAACGTGGTGATCTCCGGCAGCGGAGTGACGGCGTTCGTCCAAAGTATTGGCGACGTGGAGACCAATGCCGAACGCGGTTGGACCTATACCATCGACGGCGAGTTCGCGACCGAGGGGATCGGTTCAACTGAATTGAAGCCAGGGCAGATCGTGCGTTGGCGTTTCACTTCGTTCGAAGAAGCCATGGCAGACGAAAGCGAGGCGGACGAAAGCGAAACTGCTCAAGGCGACGAGAACGAGTAACAGGAAGTTTCGTTTCAGCGATTGTCGGCCGCGGCGATCGGCGGAAGGGGTGTCGGCGGAATCGTTTGTCGGCAGAAATGTTCTGGTCAGAAATAATCCGAGCGGGGCAGCTTTATGATCGGTTCTTAATCGATCAGCGGGAGTTCGTTGTCGCTGCGTTCGGACATGCCTTGTTTGAAATGTTGCCGGCAGACCGACACGTAGCGATCGTTGCCGCCGATTTGAATCTGGCTGCCGTCTTTGATTGTTTTTCCTTCGGCGTCGATGCGGAGCACCATCGTGGCTTTGCGTCCGCAGTGGCAGATGGTTTTGATCTCAACGAGACTGTCTGCCCACGCGAGCAACGCTTCGCTGCCTTCGAACAGGTTGCCTTGGAAGTCGGTGCGGAGTCCGTAGGCGAGCACCGGTGTGTTGTGCCAATCACAAATGTCGCTGAGTTGACGAACCTGAGCCCGGGTGAGGAATTGGGCTTCGTCGACCAACACGCAGTGCAACGACGAAGTGTGCGATGACGGTATGGGATCCGGTGTTGTCTCGCCGTCTTTCGCGTCGTCGTTTGCGTCGTGGGAATGAGCGAGTTCCGCGGCAAGAAAGTTTTCGAAAACGACGTTGAGGTTGTCGGAGGGGGTGAACGTCACCGAGTCCGATGCGATGCCGATTCGCGAAGCCACTTTGCCTGATCCGAAACGTGTGTCGAGTTCGGGGGAGAGGATCAGCGTGTTCATACCCCGTTCGCGATAGTTGTAGCTCGACTGCAGCAGCATGGTTGACTTGCCTGCGTTCATCGCGGAGTAATAGAAGTAGAGTTTGGCCATGACGTTGACAAGAGCGGAGGTCGGAAGCAGGGGCAATGATACCCCGAAGCGTTTTCAATGGAACGCGTCGTTCGAGCAATGTTGGGTTGCAGGGACATGTTGAACTACGACGAGAATCAGCCGAATCATCTAGCGGAGCGGGAGGCGCCGGGGGACCGTGTTCCGGTGGCGGCGTTGCTGAGCGTGTTGTCGCTCGACGCGGTGTTGGTTGCCACCGCGTGGCAGCAATTGTTGATGCGTAGTTTTTGTCAGCGAGCGGCGAGTTGGCCGGAGTTGATCGCGCTTTCGACCACGGTGTGGCTGATCTATGTCGCGGATCGTTTGCTCGATGCGTCACGGTTGGATCGGAGCCGACCGCACACTCTGCGACACGCTTTCTATCTACGGCACCGGCGGTTGTTTTTCGCGGCGTGGGTGGCGGTGTTGTTGGTGGATACGTTCGTGGTGGTTCGGTTTTTGTCACCCGAGGTGCTGCGGAGTGGTTTGGTGATCGCGGCGGCGGTATTGGTTTATGGAGCGGGGGTTCACTTTCCCTCGTCCTCGGTCGATCGCAATCCCGAGAGCCATCGCGAGTTCGCGTCAAAGCCGTTTCGAAGGGAGCGGCGAACGGTGCCGAAGGAGTTTCGCGTGGGTGTGTTGTTTGCGTTGGGGGTTTCGTTGACGGCGTGGTCGGATCGCGTGTTTGCCGAACAGGACGTTGTTAATGAGCCGACGTTGTTATCGCTCGGAGCGGTGACGATGGGGATGGCAGTTCTGTTTTGCGTGAATTGTGTCTTGGTGGCCCGGTATGAGAAGTATCTCGACGAGGCCCAGTCGTTCGGTTCGATTGCGACGCGTTCTCAGAGTGGGGCGGCGCGGCTGGTGAACCGGTCGTTGGGTGTGTTTGCGTTTGTGATCGCGTTGCCGACCGCGGTGTTGCTGGGCGTGCCGACTCCGGTCGGGGCGGCGATTCTGATTGCCGCGATGGGTTTGGCGGTGATCGCAATCGCGGCGGGGGATGATGAAGCGCCGCGAGCGGTGGTGCGTTGCAATCAGGGGGCGATGCTCGCCAATACGATTTTTGACGTGCGTGGTGCGTGGGTCGACGCGGTGTTGTGGACGCCGCCGGCGGTGATCTTGTGTTGGGTTTGAAACGAGATCGCCGGTCGCGTTCTCGTCGAGGCTATGACCGATTGGCGCCCGCGTATCAAACGATCGAACGGTTGGCGTTTGGCGGGCAATTGCAGCGTGGGCGGGCAGCGCTTTTAGGTGAGCTGCCGAAATGGGATCAGTTGTTATTGATGGGGGATGGCGACGGAAGGTTGCTCGAGCGGTTGTGCGGTCTGGTCCGGTGTGCTGTTGATGGGGAGGCGAAGCCGCCGGGGAGTTTGCGTGCGGGGAGTATCACCAGCGTGGATCAGAGCGAGGCGATGTTGCGACGCCAGCGACACCGGGTGGAAGCCATGGACGCGGCCCCGCACGTCGACTTTATTCGCGCCGATGCACTGGAGTGGACGCCTCCGCGAGGCGTTTACGATGTGTTGGTGTTGCCGTTCTTCCTTGACTGTTTTCGTCGTGATGAGTTGGAGCGAAAGCTGCCGGATTGGATCGCCGGTTTGCGCGAAGGCGGCGTCGTTTACTACGTCGATTTCTGTTTGCCCGAGAAGGGTTGGCAGCAATGCAGGGCGAAGTTGCTGTTGTGGACGATGCATCAGTTCTTTCGGTTGCAAACCGGGTTGGAGAACCGGAGGCTCGTCGAGGTGACGGATTTGTTTGTCGAGGCTGGGTTGCGGTTGAGTAGGCGGCGAGTCGGTGGAGGAGGCATGATCACCAGCGAGTTGTGGTGTTGATCGAGTGGCGTTTCTTTGCGAGGTGGGCGATTCGGTTTGTCGGTTCCGCATTTTTGTTGCTGACTCGCGCACCGTCGTCTGGCGAATTGGTATGCTGGGGGTGTCGTTGGGCTCTGTCGAGTTGGAGCCTTTCACCAACGTGTTCGGTTGTTTTTATCTGTCACCCGCGTCGGTCGTTGGATTGGCGTCCTTCTCCCCAAGGAAAAACTGATGAGTGTTCCTCCAAGCAATCCCTACGGTGCTCCCGCGGCAGCCTCATCGACGGACGCGTTTTCGCGCGGGCAGATGCGTTCACTGCGGCTCAAGCAGGTGGATCCATTGTCGTGTGCGAAGATGATGGGGGCGTTGTATCTGTTGGGCGGATTGGTCCTCGCTGTTTTTTTCGCGTTCGTTGCTTTGTTGGGGGCAGCGGGGGGAAACAATATTGCTGCGGGGATGGTGGGAGGTCTTATTGGTGCGATTTTGATGCCGCTGTTTTACGGGGTGCTGGGGTTCATCATCGGTCTGGTTATGGCCTTCCTGTACAACTTGTGTGCGGGGGTGATTGGCGGGATCGAGATGCAGTTCGAAGAGTAGACGCGATCGGAAAGCTCGGCATGGGAACGAGTGTGCGGTGAGAACGCCGCGTCGTGTGAGCTTCGCGGGTGGTTTGTCTCGATGCCGGTTTGCCCGGATGAGTGCACCCTGGGGCAAGCGATGAGATTCGGCTAATCTGGGGCGTTTTCGTAACCCGTCTGACTCTCGCATTCACGCCCTTCCCCCATGAAACACTCCATCGTCTTGCTTCCCGGTGACGGGATTGGTCCGGAAATTGTCGAACAAGCCCGCCTGGTTCTGGTGGCGATCGCGGAACGTTTCGGCCACGAATTCACGTTCAGTTCGCAGCAGATCGGCGGCATCGCGATCGACGAGACCGGTGACCCGCTGCCACAGGCGACGGTGGACGCGTGTCGTTCGGCGTCCGCGATTTTGCTCGGCGCGGTTGGCGGGCCGAAGTGGGACGACCCGTCGGCGAAGACACGACCGGAAGCCGGGTTGTTGCGGATCCGCAAGGAGTTGGGCCTGTTTGCTAATTTGCGGCCGATCAAACTGTTTGATCAACTCGCGGACGCATCGCCGTTGCGGGCGGACATCGTCAAGGGAACCGATATCCTGTTCTTTCGTGAGTTGACCGGCGGGATCTACTTTGGCGAGTCAGGCAGTTCAGGCGAAGGGGAGGATGAGACCGCGTTCCAGTCGATGACGTATTCGCGATCGGAAGTGAAGCGGATCGTCCGGATGGCGGCGCAGGCGGCGCGAGGTCGTTCGAACCGATTGACCAGTGTCGATAAAGCGAACGTGCTCGAACCGAGTCGTTTGTGGCGACGCGTGGCGGCGGAAGTGATGGCCGAGGAATTCCCGGATGTGAACTACGACGTGGTTCTCGTGGATTCGATGGCGATGCACCTGATCAATCGACCTGCTGATTTTGATGTGGTCGTGACGGGGAATATGTTCGGTGACATTTTGACCGATGAAGCGTCAATGTTGCCGGGATCGTTGGGGATGTTGCCGAGTGCGTCGCTCGGCGAGTCGGGCCCGGGGCTGTATGAGCCGATTCACGGAAGTGCGCCGGACATCGCAGGTAAGGGAATTGCCAATCCGTTGGCGACGATTCTCGCCTCGGCGATGATGCTGCGTCATTCGATGTCGCTCAGCGAAGAAGCCGATCTGATCGAATCAGCGGTTGCCGAGGTTCTGGCCGATGGGTTGCGTACGTCGGATCTCGCCCGTGGGGATTCGGATTCGGCGATCGGTACCGAGGCGATGGGTGCGGCCGTGGTCGCTAAGATTGCCAAGTAAGAGCGACTGTGTGATCGTTTCGGTTTCCAGTTGATTTCTAACACTCGTAAAGGTGCCTGAAACAGCGTGCCCGATTTCTCGACCTATCTGTTGATCGCCGTCATTCTGGCGGCGTTGTTGATCGCGACCATCGTCGGTGTGGTGATGGGGCGGAGCAACACGCCGGGAACCGACGCGGCGTTGATCAAACGTTACCAATCGAAGATCCGTGTTTGGTGGACGATGGTCGCGGTATTCGTAATCGGTTCGTTGACCGGTCGGATCGGGTTGGTTGTGTTGTTCGCGTTCGTTTCCTTTTGGGCGTTGCGCGAATTCATTTCGATGACGCCGACGCGGCGGGGGGATCACCGGACGCTGTTTTGGATCTTTTTTGTCTTCACGCCGATGCAGTACATCCTGATCGGTTTGGGCAGTCAGAATTACGAGTTCTATACGATCGTGATTCCGGTGTACGCGAGTTTGTTCATTCCGGCCCGGGCAGCGATCGCGGGTGACGCCAAACGGTTCTTGGAACGTTGCGCGAAGATCCAGTACGGGTTGCTGATCTGTGTGTACTGTCTTTCGCATGCCCCGGCGCTTTTGTACTTGGAGTTGGTCCGTACAGGCGGTGAAAAGTGGGACGGCAGCGCGACGAACCTGCTGATGTTTTTCGTTTTGATCGCGCAGTTGTCACTGACGCTCGAGCGGGTTTGGAGTCGTTGGATCGGTTCGCACGTGATCGCGCCGGACATCAACGGGTCGCGAACGTGGGAGGGTGTGCTCGGGTCGATCATGACGACAGGGGTCATCGCGGCACTACTGCGTTGGGCGACGCCGTTCTTTTGGTGGGAGGCGTTGTTGATGGGCGTTGTCGTGACGATCATGGCCAGTGTCGGTACGTTGACGATGAGCGCGATCAAACGTGATCGAGGCGTGACGGACACGGGCACGCTCGTTCAAGGCCACGCGGGAGTGTTGGACCAGATCGACAACATTTGTTTTGCCGCACCGATCTTCTATCATGTGACGCGGTTTTTCTTCACCGCGTGAGTGTCCCTTTCGTTGCATTCCTTTTTCCTCTTTCGGTCACATTCTCGACATGCATTTGATCATTAGCTCTTCGCTCCATCCGACCAGCCGCAGTCGTATTTTGGCGAGAGAGGTTCGTGCCCGGTTGGAGGATCAGGGGCGGGAGGTCACCGTTTTCGATTTGTCGCAGCGGGTTCTGCCCCCGTGTGACGGTGCGACCGCGTACGGTGACGCAGAGGTTATCGCGTTGAGCGGGTTGCTTCGCGAGGCGGAGTCGGTATTCGTTGCGTCGCCGGTTTACAATTACGACGTCAACGCCGCGATCAAGAACGCCGTCGAGTTAACCGGGAAAGCATGGACGGGGAAAGTCGTGGCGTTGATGTTGGCCGCCGGTGGGCAAGGCAGTTACATGTCGGTGATGGGGCTCGCGAACAGTTTGATGTTGGATTTTCGCTGCATGATCGTGCCGCGATTCGTCTACGCAACGGGCGAGAATTTCGAAGGCGAGCAGTTGGCCGATGAAGACATTGCCGGCCGCGTGGATCAATTGGTGCAAGAGACACTCCATCTCTCGGACGCGTTGGCGACTTAATGCGGGTTGACCTGGTCATCACCGAACTCGATGTCGGAGGTGCCGAGCGGGCGTTGACCCGGTTGGCGATCGGGCTTCAGGAACGTGGTGATGACGTTCGTGTGTTTTCCTTGGGATCGCTGCCACGGGAAGACCGGCCCGGCGACGGGAAAGATCAACTGCTGCGTTCGCTGTTGGAACATGACGTTGACGTGGCCAGCGGTGAAGGGGCCGGTGCTGCCCAATTGCCATCGGTTTATCGCAAGTTGAAACGATGGTTGGCGGAGCGTCCGGGCACGGTCCGGCAGAGTTTTCTCTTTCACGCCAATGTCCTGACCGGATATGCGATCGGTGCCCGGAAAAAGGGGGCTCGGAAAAAGGGGGCAGGCGATGGAGCTTGGGTAGGCGGTGTTCGCGTGGCGGATCCGAACCGGTTGCGCATACTCGCCGAGGGAATGGCGCTGCGGAAGGCGGATCATGTCGTGTGCGTCAGTCGGGCGGTGCGTGCGTTCTCGCAGAACCGATACCGATTGCCCGCAACCCGACTCAGCGTGATCGCCAACGGCGTCGAGACGCAGCGGTTTCAGGACGCGGTGCCGTTTGATTGGAGCGAGCTGAACTGGTCACGCGAGTCACGGGTCGCGTTGTTTGTCGGGCGTTTGCACGAGCAGAAAAATCTCGCTTTGTTGCAGCGTACGGTCGACCGGTTCGTCGATCGGCCGGAGCGGAAGCTCGTCATTGCCGGAGGCGGGCCGCAGCAGGAAGAGCTCTTGAGTTGGGCCGAAAGGGTCGGTCACGATCGGGTCCGTGTGTTGCCGTGGCAGCCCGACGTGGCTCCTCTGATCGCGGCGTGTCGTGTTTTCGTTTTGCCGAGTCACTACGAGGGGATGCCCAATGTCGTGCTCGAGGCGATGGCGGCGGGCAAGCCGGTCGTGTGCAGCCGCGTCGAGGGGAGCGATGAACTGATAGGCGACGATGCCGAGCAAGGTTTTGAGCCGAACAACGACGTCGAATTTATTCAGAAGGTCGATCGGTTTCTCGAAGACGCGGAATTTGCCGATCGAGTCGGGTTGGCGAACCGAGGTCGCATGGAGTCTGATTTTTCGGTGCAGAGAATGGTAAACGACTACCGCGAACTCTACAGGCGGTTGCTAGAGTCGTAATGCGTTTTCGAGAAACCCTTCACGGTTTTCGCAACGGGTTAAAACCGTTGGAAACGGGTGGATGCTTGTAGGCCAAACCGAGCGCAGCTCTGTTCCGGCAGGACAGGTTACGCGGTTGCCGGGCCTGCGCCGCGTGGCGATTTGATCCGGACTACTTTGCGACGCGAACGGTTCGATCACCGATTGGGGTTACTGCCATTCGAATTCGAACGTTCGTCCGGGGATTTGTTGGCCGTCCTGGTGTGCGATCGCTCGCAGACGCACGGTGCCGCGACCGATCGTTTCTGGGGCGAGTTGGATCCGACCCGCGGCGGAGTCGACGCTTGCAACAACGCGGCCGAGGTGGACGATGTCAATTTTTTCCGCGTCTGGGCTTTCGGCAAACAGGGTTAGTTTCTCCTGCTTGTCTTTGCGGAGTCGTTCGAGACGCGGGAGACGATCGGAGTCGCCCAAGACGATTTCTTCGCGGAAGCTGATCTTCGGTTCGGTGGGGTGATTGCCGATTAACACGACTCGGAAATCGATTGCGCCGCATAGGGTTTCGGGAAGGTTCAATCTGACATCGGCGAGCGGTCGCGAGCGGTTGGCGAGTTTGCCTTCGATGTAGATCTCCATTTCTTTCGTTGGTGTGCTCATCGGGGTGTCTGGGAATGTTTGCCAACGGATCGACACGGCAGGTGTGTTGGTTGATCCTTTTTCGGAGGCTTCGGCCTCGACGTTGTCTGTTGTCTCGGCCACGTCGTTCGCTTTGATCGAGACAAAGTCATTCGGGGCGCGGGCGAACGGTTGGCAGACGGGGTCGCCGACGATCAGCATTTGATAAGGGGACTGCAGCGTCAGGTAGAACGCTTCGATCGCGGAGACACCCTCGTAGTAAAACGGATAGATCATCGGGGTTGGGAATTTTGGTTGCAGCGAATAGGGTTCGGCGACCGCGCCGGAGCTGATCGCGGCACCGGCGTGAAGGATTTCGGTGAGTTTGGTTTGGGATCGAGAGCCGAACACGCCGCCAAGCGAGGTGAGGTTTTCAGCGAGAGCACCTCGAACGAAGGACCAGTCTCGGTTGTCCAGCGGTAGCGTTGCGGCGCCGAGCATCATGCCGACGTATCGGCGCCGGTCTTTGGGCAGCGAAGACGAAAAGATCTCCACCTTCTGATCACGCGACAACAGCCAGGCGATCGCGTCGGGTGTGCCGCCGAAGCGGGTGGTCGAACGGACGTCGCTCGTTTTGGAGAAACCGAACGTTGCCGAGGGATAACTGCGGTCCGCCTGGGCGGCTCGCTCGAGCATCTCGATTGCTTGCGGTAGGGTGCTGCCGTTTTTATGGATGACCGCTAACACGCACGAGAGCATGTAGGTCATCGCGCCCCTTTTGGGTGATGCGGGGTGACCGTTGGTGGTCCAGCCGACCGAAGAGGAGAACGCGATCGGGCCTTGCCAAGCGACGGGGACGTCCTGCAAGCGATCGAGCAGACGTTTTCTCGCCGGGGACAGTTCTCCTTCGTTTGGGCTGAACATTTGGCGAAGCGGATCGGTTTCGCTCAACTGCCTCCGGTTGATCCAACCGTGTCGAACGGCTTCGCCGATTTGTTCGAAGGCTTTCGCTTCGTTGCCCGCACGCAACCAATTCTCGGCAGCGAGGATGCTCAGCG
This sequence comes from Rhodopirellula sp. JB044, assembly GCA_043101355.1. Lineage (GTDB taxonomy): Bacteria > Planctomycetota > Planctomycetia > Pirellulales > Pirellulaceae > Rhodopirellula. The sequence goes on along the minus strand of JBICHZ010000441.1, from coordinate 11,191 downwards.
GGTGCAGCGTCGGGTACTCGTTCGAGAGTGATTCAAACTTCTCGGCGGCCTTGGCGAAGTCTTCTGCTTTGGCTGCGTCCGATGCGGATTGGAACGATTCGCCGGGGTCGCCTCCGAAGGGATTGATGAAGTGTCGTTCAAAACGACCGCGGGCGTAAAAGTTCGATGACCACCCGAGGTAGAGATGCGAATCGCTGAGGACCCAGCGGTAGAAATAGGTGAGCGAGTTGATGGAGGCGGTCGGCTTCTGGTATTTCTTTTGAGCTTCGTCGGTGAGTTTGCGGGTGTGCGATCCGATCGAAACGGAGGTTGGGAAACCCGCCGAGTAAGCGATCAGTTGTATTTGCGGGGCGAGGCCTCGCTGGTCGAGCGTTTTAAGAATCGGCCGCAGAATACGGTCGCGAAAATCGTCCAAACCGATTGTCAGCCCGGACGGCACGTCGTCGAGAAGGATCACGTTGCCGGCGGGGATCTCTCGCAGGGAAACGTAATGATTGGCGATTGTTAGCGAGTCGACGGATGATGCGTTGACGATCAACGCAACGTTTTCGCCGGAGAGTCCCGCGTGCGTACGCGGCGAGGTAAACACCACGCCAAACAGGATCGCGATCAGGATCAAAAGTGGGCGTGCGTGCATGGATGATTCGATCGTCGAGGAGGACGTCCTTCGGTCGGAACGTGAGTCGAACAGCGATCCGTCACGCTATTGTATCGGCTCAGTCGGGCGGAGTGTCGGACGCGGGATCGAACCGTTTCCAACATCTAACCAAGACGGCGAATGCGGCCAACGCGACGGCCCAGCATCCGATCAGGCTGCCGACGAACGCGACCGGGATCACGACCGCGGCGGGAAGGACCTGGTGGCAAGCGGTGATCCATAGGAACAGCAGTACAGGCACGAAAGCGAGCACGATGCCTTTCCACAGGAACGTGATCTTGGCCCGAATCACCATCGCGATCCCCTGTTCATGGATCGGGTGAGGGAACGCGAGGAACAAGGAGTTTTCGACCGCAAAGGTGAGCAAAGCCAACGCGGGGAAGGCGAGTGCCAACCAACCGACCTGCACCAGCGATACACTGGCGATGATCGCGGCGATCGCTAACGTGATCCACTGGAACAGAATCGTGATTGCCACGGGGACAGACAACATTCCCGCACACATCTCGGTCGACGTTAAAGGAAACGAACGCAACAGACTCATTCGTTTGAGGTCGCGTCGAAAGTCAATTTGCAGTGCGGGAGGTGCGAGCAACAGCGAACTGAGGGCGATGCCACCGATGACAAAAATCCATTGCTTGGCGACTTGGCCGGCGAGACCGTTTGATGGCATCAGCAGGGGTGACAGCGAAACCGCCATCGGGATCGCAAAGCTGACGATAACGTTGACTTGGTAACGACGGATGCAATGAAGTTGCCGGGCAACGATCGCTCCGACGGGCCACTGCGTCAGAGGGCTTTGGTATCGCGTGCGAACTTGCGAGCCGTGTTCCGCGATGGAGTTGACATTCGTGGTCGTGTCGCTGGTTTGGGGAAATGCCGCTCGGAGTTCATCGCCGGACGACTCGGGCGTCGCGTTCCAATTGCGAAGTTGGGTTTGTTCGTCATTGTGTCGCCGCTCGATCGCCCAATCGTCCAAACGGATCAGGACGAAGCCGAGTAACACGATCGCGACGAGTGACGTGAGCAGCAAAACGGCGCAGTGCAGTGGTAGCAATCCGGCAGGAATGATCGTTGTCCATGGCCACATCGGTTCGCTGACGGCGAGGTGCGAGGCGGGTTGCAGAGGCAACGCGAGGCACTGCACGGCGTCTCCGGAGGCAAACATGGCGACTTCACCGATCGCGGTCGCCATGTACATCGCGGGATCGCCACCGGGAGGCGCGTTGTTAATCGTTTGCAGACCGAGGGCGACGACCAACGCGAGAGCGATGACGAGGCTGGCGGCACGCAGTAATTTCTTTTCGCGACGGTTTACTGCGTCGATGACATGGCTGACGATCCGCCGCATCCATTCGAGTGTGAACAATGCGAGAAACACACCGAGCCACAGGCAAAAGACGTTGGGGACGTCACGCCAAATGACGACGCACAGCAACAAGGACTTCATCAACGTTGCCGGTACGACGCGGGCGATATCATGCAGCACGACAAAGCGGCGTGGCATCGGACCACCACCGATCCACAACGCCATCGCAGGCGTCGTGACAACACAAGTCGGGGCGTCGGCGGGCCGCGTTGACCAGAGGTATTTGATCGAGTGGTAGATCGTGTACAGCACCATGCCGCCGGACAACCACAGTTGCAGGCGGGACGGATCGACGACTTCACGACGTGACAGGATCGTGAACCCGGCGAGGATGTAGAGCAGCACGAAGGCGATCGCGAGTATCGATGCGACGGCTTGTCGAGGCGAACGCAACCGATTCCAAAAACGTTGCAGTCGGTAGGTGCCTCGGATGACTTCGAGATGCCAGATCGTTTCGAGCGGGTGTTTCCACGTGGAGCCCTCCGCAGATCCTGCCAAGGAACGTAGCGTTGAGTCAGACTTCTGGAGCGAAGAGGAATATGCGGTGCTCATCCGACGACCGTCATGGCTGCAAAGAACGCTTGTTCGAGCGATTCGGCTTGCGGGAACGAGGCTCGCAGTGCGGTGGTGGCGCCGTGGTATCGGACGGTTCCGCCGTGCATCATCCATACCTGATCGCAAACGTCGCCGATCATCGCCAGCAAGTGGCTGCTGATGATGACAGTGTTGCCGCGGCCGGCGTACTGCGTGATCGAGTCCAGCAGCGTGCGGATTCCCGGCGGGTCCAATCCGGTGAGTGGTTCGTCGAGAAGCAGTACGGGCGGTTCGATCAGGTAGGCGCACGCGATCGCGAGCTTTTGCCGCATGCCTCGCGAGAGCGACGTCACGGCCGAATCGTATTTGCGCAGCAGTTCAAATCGTTCGAGCAGATCGTAGGCGCGTCGACGGTGGTCGGCGATGCGATAGAGCTGCGCGACGAAGTCGAGGTGTTGGCCGACCGAAAGGTCATCAAAGAGCGGAGGATCATCGGGAACGTAGGCGACGTTGCGTTTCAGTTCGACCTGGTCCTCGATCGGACACAGCCCGTGAACCCGTATTTGGCCCGCAGTGGGGCGAATCAAGCCGGCAAGGCAGCGTAATGTGGTGGTTTTTCCGGCGCCATTGGGGCCGACTAGCCCACAAACCACCCCAGCGGGAATTGAGATGCTGATGTCCTTGACGGCGAGTGTGTCGTCGTAGAGTTTTTGAAGATGGGTGATCTCAATCATCACACTGGATCATTCGCATGAAAGCACGGGATTCGGTGGCGAGGGTTGTCTGCTTGCAACGCTACAACACCGGGGCATGCAATCTGGCAATCGCTCCGAACAGGGCGTCGGTCGATCCGGATAATTGCGGTGACCCTTCCTGTTGTGCCGACAACAACGTTTGTTCGGACTTTGTTTCCGCCCTGGCATTTCCTCTTAACCGCGTCCCCTCAACCACGTCCCCTCAACCACGTCCCCTTCAGCAAGCGTCTGTCTTTTTTGTCTACTCCCTCACGTACACTACCGAATCCCTCCCGCAGTGATGTCAGCACGTTACCGGCGCCGGTTCGGCGTGGGCAGACGATCGCCCCAGCCGGCGAACGGGATGATGGTGCGAAAGCAGTGCTCGGCAGGGAGGAGGTGACCTATAGCAACGGTTCGACCGTTGTTGGAGTTGGATCGGGAACGCCTGAGAAGAAACCGACTCCGGTCCGCAAGGCGGCGTTTTGGGAACCGTTGCGGTTGCCGTTGTTTCGATTCTTTTGGATCGCATCGCTCGCATCCAACCTGGGTACGTGGATCCACGAGGTCGGTGCGGGTTGGTTGATGACGACGTTGCAGGGCAGTCCGGAGATGGTCGCGGCGGTTCGCACGTCGATGTCGTTGCCGATCGTGTTCCTGGCGATACCGGCGGGAGTTCTCGCGGATCGGATCGACAAACGTCGTTTGTTGATGGCGACGCAGATGTTGCTATTCGGTGTGACGGCGACACTCGCAACGTTGACGTTGACGGGGATGATCACCGCGTGGGGATTGCTCGGGCTGACCTTTGTGATGGGGCTGGGAATGGTGGTGCACGTGCCGACGTGGCAATCGGCGATTCCCGAATTGGTTCCACGGAGTCAGATCTCTCGCGCGGTGGGTTTGGGCAGCATCAGTTTTAATTTGGCCCGGACGCTCGGCCCGGCGATCGGCGGTGTCTTGATCGCGGTGGTGGGGATTTGGAGCACGTTTGCAATTAATGCGTGTACCTTTGCCGCGGTGGTCGGGGTGTTATTCGTGTGGAAACGGCAGACCACCGAGAGCAGTCGTGGTCGATCTTTCCTTGCGTCGATGCGACAGGGGGTGAGGTTTGTCGCGTTGCACCGGGTGATGCGTCACGTGATGATCGGCGTAGGATTTTTTGTCTTGCCCGGCAGCGCGTTTTGGTCGTTGTTGCCGCTGTTTGCGAAAACGGAACTCGGATGGGGCGCACGCGGGTTCGGGATCATGGTGGCGGCGGTGGGCGCCGGGGCTGTGTTGGGGGCGTCGGTTTTGCCGAGGCTACGACATCGGTTCGGATCGGATCGTTTGGTGGCAGCGGCGATGTCGGTGTTCGCGTCGGGATTGTTCGTGATGAGTCGCTCGCCCCATTGGACGGTGTTGCTGCCGATGGTGTTGGTGATGGGAGCCGGATGGATGGCGACGCTGACGACTCTCAACGCGACCGCACAAATCACATTGCCGCCGCGACTGCGGGCACGCGGGATGGGGTGCTATTTGACGATGATGGCCGGTTCGATGGCGTTGGGTTCGTTGGTCTGGGGCCAAGTCGCCGGGCGGATTGAATTGGCAGGAGCGTTGACCGTTTCGTCGGTGTTGATGTTCGTAACCGCGATGTTCAGTTTGGTCTTTCCTTTGGCAACACGGCTCGATGATTAAGGCGAGAGCTGTGAAAGATTGCGAAAACGCATCAGCCGATCACCGTTAGCCGCGGTTGGCACTGCACAAACGGAGCTAACGGGCTAGCTAACACGCATTGGCAAAATCGCTTAACGAGTTTTTCGGATCGGTGCTTCGTCTCAGGAAAGCGGCTGCGTGGGCGCAAAAAAAGGGGCCACCCATGAGGTCGCCCCGAGAATCGGTTTCCTGGTCATTGAATCTTCGATGAAGATTAGCCGAGGACTGATTTCAGCATCGGTAGTTTGCTCATGATTTGTTCGACGACATCATCGCCGAGTTTTTCTTTGAGAAATTCGAGGACCGTCGAGACAAATGGTCCCAGTTTGTCCGCATCGATGCCTGTGCTCGCGAGTGCGGAAGCCATTTCCAAACCCCCGCCGGCGTTGCCACCGAGAGCGGCCGAGGCCATGCCGGAGAGTTTTCCGAGAAGTCCACCACCGGCTGCCGGGGCGGGATCTTCAGCGGCCTGCGAGGCGGCTTCTTCGGCACCCGGGACAGCACCGGCGATTTGGCTAAACAGATCGCCACCGACTTGGTCTTTGAGCAAAGCCATCAGTTTGCCGAGTCCGGCATTGGCGATTGACGAGTCGACGCCGAGGCGTCCGGTGATCAGTTGGATTAGTTCATCCATGGTTTCTCTTTCGGTGAAAACAGGGTTGGGTGACAACAGGACAGAAAAGTTTTTCGACGAGGAGACGTCCGGGTGCGGTATCGGAAACCGCGACCGGAGGCAGCCAGCATCCGTGGGAGGTAACGTTCGTGGGAACATCCGCGCTGCGCGGTCCATCCCTTGGCGAGGCTACCCGAGGGCGACTACGTTCCCTGTTGGGAATCGGTTCAATGCACAAGGGTACAGGAATCGCACCGTCGTGTGGGAATTGTTGGCGCGGCGTCGAGGTGGTTCAAGATGCCATTCGTTCCAAACCGCAGCTTTTTAACATTCTTGGCATTGACTGGCGTATCGGTTTGGTTCACGCTTCGAACTAGTTGAGCACCACACTCTCGGCGGTGATTGAGTTTTGGAAACGTTTTCCAGTGATTCCGCCTTGAATGCGAGAGGCATTTTGTCTCGTTGGTGACGGTTCGTAAGGTTAGTTTTGTGACGAATATTTATGTAGGGAACTTGGCGTTCTCGGCGACCGAAGACGATGTTCGGGGAGCTTTTGAGCAGTACGGCGAAGTGTCGACTGTCAACATCATCATGGATCGGGAAACCGGTCGCAGCCGTGGTTTTGCGTTTGTCGAAATGTCAGACGCCGACGGTGCAAAAGACGCGATCGAAAATCTGGATGGTCAAGCGATCAGCGGTCGTAATGTGACTGTTAACGAAGCCCGTCCTCGTGCCCCACGCGGTGGTGGTGGCTGCGGCGGAGGTGGACGTGGCGGCTACGGTGGCGGTGGCGGCGGTGGTCGCGGCGGCTACGGTGGTGGCGGCGGCGGTTACGGCGGAGGCGGTGGCGGACGCGGCGGCGACCGTTACTAGGATCCACCGATCCGAGCATCACTACCGCTGAGTCATCAACGGTGAACCGGTGCTCGGTAGGTCACCCAACGGAGAACGCGATAACCATGAGGGGCACCTGATGAGTTCCCGTCGCGTTCCAAATCAATCGAAACGACAACGGGATGGGTTCACCGGGCTCATCCCGTTTTTCGTGGAAACTCGTCTCTTTGAATGAGGCGTCGCGGGGATGATTTACCGCGGGCACAGAGTTGCGGGCACAGAGTTGCGGGCACGGAGATGGTGCTAGCTGCCTTGCGGGCACTGCGGTGAAGACCCCGTGCGTGCGTTCTACTTGCATCGCAACAAAACACCGGCGATGGACCAGTCCCGGCTGGGTCGACGAATGTTCTCACTCAGGCTGCACGTGCGGGCGTACGGTTGAGTCAGAACATTCGTCCCAGGACGTGTCCACCGCCGGTGTGGGGGACGCACTTCGATCTCGCCTCACACGTTTTTCAACCGAACAACAGAAGATGTGGTTGCGTGCCGGCGGCGGATCGAGATGACGATTCGATTAACGCCGCTTGGACGAGGATTGCACGGCGAGCTGCATGTGTCCGTAGAGCGTTTGATCGCGGCGGACGATGTAGAACTTGGCGTTCGGACCTTGGCGGATCTCTGGATGATTGAGGATCTCTGCGAGATCGGCGAGGCTCGACGTTTGCCACGAGTGAATGCCCAGTAGCACGTCGCCGACGCGGATGCTTTGTTCGTCGGCAGCCGACCCGGGGCGAACATCGGTGACGACGAGTCCGCCGCGATAGTTCGTTTGCATTTGGCTGTTCATCCGGCGGGTGAAGGCATCCCCGGCGGGTCGCACGGCAACCCCGATCACCTGCCACGCGAGAGCGGCGGTGGGGTCGGACGAGTTTTGCATCGAAGGCACGGTCGAGACAAACGTTTCGTAGGTTTCGTTGCCGCGTTGGAACTCCACCCGCAGTTCATCGCCGGGCGTTGCATCGAGTACCGACAGGGCGTATTGCAGAGGTGAGTTAATTCGATCTTGGTCGACCTTCATGATACGGTCACCCGGTTTCAGGCCGCCACGTTGGGCAGAGCCGCCGTCGATCAGGTCGACCACTTGCAAACCACCCTCGCGGTACGATTGGCCCTGCAGTCCGATGACGAACCGGCGGTCGTTGTGTCGGTTGACCATCTCGGTCACCGTATCGAGCACTTGGTCGATCGGAATGGCGAACGCGATTTGTTGAGCACCGACACGAACCGCGACGTTCACACCGATGATCTCGCCGTCGATGTTCAATAAGGGGCCACCCGAGTTTCCTGGGTTGATGCCGGCACTGGTTTGGATCAGGTCGCGGTAGCTTTGGGTTTCGTTGACCGGGATGTCGCGATGCAGTGCGCTGATGATTCCCGTGGTGCTGGTGTGCACGTATCCGAACGCGTTGCCGATCGCGATCACGGGTTCACCGACCATTAAATCATCGCTGTGTCCGCGCGGAATGGTCGGGTAAGGGCCGGCGCCCCGCAGTTTCACGAGTGCCAAATCGTTGCTCGGGTCCGACGCGACGAGTTCCGCCGTGGTGGTCGAGCCGTCGTGCAATGTGACGTTGATTTCGTAGACGTCTTCGACAACGTGATAGTTGGTCACGACGTAGCCACGTTGATCGATGACGACGCCGGTTCCCATGCCGTTAACTTGTCGGGCGAGGTCGCCCGATGCACCTGCCATCGAAGCGGCGGTTTGACGGATCGTCTTCTGGCCGTGCAGGTTCACGACCGAGGGTGCCGCACGACGGATGGCCGTGACTGTGGGCGTTTCGCGGTTGGATCGCCGTCCGGTGTGGGCGGTTCGGCTTTCGCTGGCCGAGTTGCGGTAGCTCGTCGCGGTGACCGATTGCAGGTCTTCGGCGGAAGCGAGGTCGCAGTTGGCAGTGCCCATCGCTGTGATCGCAATCAGGGCGAGGCCACCCACCCATCGGCGGATTTGAGTCAGAGCACGTCGGTGTGACGTACCCACTGACCGTGTCGCCGAAACGGGGAGACTAGTATCGATATTCTGATAATTAAAACGCATGTATCCCCGCACCCACCGAGCCGACCGAAGAAAACGGAAGCCACGTGCCAGCCGGAGTGACCGGCACAAGGGGTAGCATCGGACGTTCGCGTTCGATCGCTTGATCAGGCATAACCTGCCCCGCAAGGTTTACCACGCCAAACGCTGGAGCTGGACTGGGTAAAATAGGATGCTTCGTCAAGACGTGACGGTCGTTCCTTTTACGGATGAATTTGGGACACTCACAACGCAAGGAATGCCGCAAAAATTGAAAGCTCGCTCAAGCGAACTCTCTGCGGAGGGGAGCAAACGTGCGTCGGGGATGATTCTCCCGAGGAAGCCTATAGGACGCTACCGCGTTTCTCGGCGGGGACGTTCGCAACCCATGCCGGCAAGCGTGCTCGCCGAGGGCATTCACGGGCATCGTTTCGTTTTAAAAGTCGCCGGTTTGCGAACCGGTTGAGATCGATGCGGTGGTCGAGTGGGATTGGATCGCAAAGGTGCGATTTTCTTTACGGACCAACTGACCGCAGGCGGCATCAATATCCCGACCGAGTGAATAGCGGACGGTTGTTTTGATGCCGCGGGACTTCATCGCGGACGCAAAATCAGTGATCTCGTCCGATGCGGTTCCTCGAAGGTGAGGGGCGTCTTCGATCGGATTATAGGGAATCAGGTTCAGATGGACGTCGAGTCCATCGAGCCACCGCGAAAGTCGTTCGCGATCGACCTCGGTATCGTTAACGCCGTCGAGCATGAGATACTCGATCATCACCTCGTGGCCTTGCATGGTGTTGCACCGTGCAATGGTTTCTCGCAATTGATCGAGCGGATAGCGTTTGGCCAGCGGGATGATGGTTTCGCGGGTGGATTGATCGGCACTGTGAAGACTGAGTGCGAGATTGATTTTGGGGAACCTTTCGGCCAGGCGTATCATGCCGTCGCACACGCCAACGGTGGAAACGAGAATCCGGGAAGGCGAACGGTTGAAGTGATCGGTCGCGGTCAGCAGGTCGATGGCGTCGGTAAGGTTGGACTCGTTGTGAAAGGGTTCGCCCATTCCCATGAAGACAATGTTGTCGAGGCTGGTTTGTTCGGCCGCGAGAATTTGTCCGGCTTGCAGAACTTGATCGAGAATTTCAAAAGAATGCAGATTTTTCGCGATCCCCATTTTGCCGGTCGCGCAGAAGTCGCATGCCGCCGCGCAGCCGACTTGGCTGGAGACACATAACGTGGTTCGGCCGGTTGCGATTCGCAGGATGACCGCCTCGATCAGCATGCCCGCATCGGTTCGAAAGAGCATCTTGGTCGCGCCGTCGACGTCGGAATCGAATCGGCGGTATTGATCGAGGACGTGAAACCGCAGCGATTGAGGCAGAGGAAAATCAGCGGCTGCTTCTTCGTCCGAACGAAAATGCTTCATCAACCGATTTCGCAGCACGCGGATTTGCTGCGGGTCGAGTCGGTGTTGTTGTCGGAGCCGTTCGATCGCTTCGACATCGAACGGGGAGATGATGGTCGGGTCGTTCAACGCAGCGGGCTTTTCTGTTGGTATCCCTGAGTTTCTTCGTCGGAGTAGATCCGTTCTCCGTCGCGGTAGGCGCGGCTTCGTGCGCGGGTGTCCCAGTTTTTGGTGTCCCCTTCGGCGACGATATCGCGAACCTGATCGACCGACAAGTCATGCTGGGCGGCGTGTTGCCGGTGCGTGTTTTGGTGGGTTTTGTCCAGCTTGTTCTCATGTTTGTCGCGCAGGTTGCTGCCCGGCACAACCAACGCTCTTTCGGTCGTCGTCCGAGCACTGGCGCGAACGTCATTGTAGATATCGCGTCGTTGTCGTTCAGGGATGTCGACGATCGTGAGGGCCGCGAGTTCTTCCGCAGTGGCCTCCGCGAAGACCGGCTGTGGCGGCTCGGTGGCGACATCCCCGGCGGATTCTTCGCTACCTCGTGTCAGCGACCAGATGCCAACGACGCAGAGAATCGCGACCAACACCAGTCCGGCACCGACCGCGATGATGGTCATCGTTTGGTCACTCGATTCGTTGTCCGCGTCGTCTTGCGGGCCGGCGGCACTGCGAAGGGCGGCGTCCTCGCGATTGTCTGCGGGAGCGGTCGCCTGGGCCGACGCCGATGCGGCGAAGACGTTGCCGCACGATGGACAACGGACCGAATGCATCGCGGCAGGGACATTCACCGCGGCGGAGCATTTGGGACACTTCAAGACACGGACGCTCATGGCAGCTCCTGCAAAAGTCCCGCAGTCAACGAGGCGACCATCGGCAGCATTTGTTGTTGCTGTTGTTGCAAGGCATACGCGCGTTGGCCCGACAGACCGTGACGATCCAGGTGCTCGAGTTCGGACGAGAGTGCTTTCCAGGCGGACGCCAAATCGGCGGCAGGACGTTGCATGCGTTCGTAGGGCTGGTTGGCTTCGAGGAGCGAGAGAATGGAACGGGCGGCCTCATAAACATCGTGCGAATGGTCGACGACCGACCTCGCGTAGTCGTCCGGTCGGAGATAGCGTCGTAAACGTTTGAGGTCGGCGTAGAAGTATTCTGCGGTTCCTTCCAACGCGGCCGCTTCGGACATCCATTTTTCGCGGTCGATTTGTGGAATCCCCGGCATGGGCAGATTGCTCGGCGGAGGTGCCATCCACAACAGCGCGTAGGTTTCAT
>JBICHZ010000440.1:0-6523 GCA_043101355.1 Rhodopirellula sp. JB044 | reverse complement strand
CCTCCCGGCGGTTGGCCCATTCGTCCGCCGATCAGGTCGAGAACGCTGGCGGGAAACGCGAGTTGTTTGTCGCTGGTGAGGACTTCTTTGGCGGACATGTCGTTGGCGACCAGGAACAACGCCATGTCGCCGACGGCTTTGCTGGTCGGGGTAACTTTGACGATGTCGCCGAACAGTTCGTTGACTTCCGCGTAAGCTCGGCAGACGCCTGCCCATTGGTCGGAAAGGCCGAGCGCGCGGGCTTGTTGGTAGAGGTTGGTGTACTGGCCGCCGGGCATTTCGTGTTCGTAGAGATCGCCGGTTGCGGGCAACACGTCGCTCTCGAACGGGCGGTAGAACTCGCGGGCGGCCTGCCAATACGTGGCGAGCTGCGTCAACGAGTCGCTGCGGAGATCCGATTCACGGTCGGTGAACCGGAGGGCTTCAACAAGCGTGTTCATGTTCACTTGGCTGGTGCCGCCGGAGAGCGGTGCGAGTGCGGCGTCGGCGATCTGCAGGCCTTCTTCGGCTGCGGCGAGAACCGTGGCGGCTTGGATGCCCGCGGTGTCGTGCGTGTGCAGGTGAATCGGAATACCGATCTCTTCACGCAAAGCGCGGATCAGCGTCACGGCGGCGTTGGGTTTGAGCAGCCCGGCCATGTCTTTGATGGCGAGCAGGTGAGCGCCACCGGCCTCGAGTTTCTTGGCGAGGTCGACGTAGTACTGCAAGTTGTACTTCGTCCGGCCGGGGTTCTGTAAATCTCCGGTGTAACAAATGGATGCTTCGCAGATGCCACCTTCGGCGAGGACGGCGTCCATCGCGACGCGCATGTTTTCCTCCCAGTTCAACGCGTCGAACACGCGGAAGATGTTCATGCCGGTTTGGACGGCTTCGCGGACGAAGAGTCGCACGACGTTGTCTGGGTAGTTGGTGTAGCCGACCGCGTTGCTGGCTCGCAGCAGCATCTGCGTGAGCACGTTCGGGACCGCCGCACGCAAATCGGCGAGCCGCTGCCATGGCGATTCCTTGAGGAACCGCATGCTGGTGTCGAACGTCGCACCGCCCCACATTTCGAGCGAGAACAACTGCGGAGCGAGGTTCGCGTACGCCGGTGCGATCTGCAGCATGTCGTGGGTGCGGACGCGCGTGGCGAGCAACGATTGGTGGGCGTCACGCATCGTGGTGTCGGTGATCAGTAGCCCTTTCTGACGGCCGATCCATCGGGTCAGACCGTTGATGCCTTCTTCGCGGAAGATGTCGGCGGTGCCGCGTGGTGTTTGCGTGAGTTTGGGGAACTCGGGCAGCGGTGCGGGCAGGGTTCGCGTGGCGGGCGGGCGTCCGTTGACCAACGGGTTGCCGTTGACGATCGTTTCGGCGAGGAACGTGAGCAGTTTGGTCGCCCGGTCGCGGCGTCGTGGCAGACGAAACAGTTCCGACGTGGTGTCGATCAACCGCGTGGTTGCTTCGCCGCACAAAAACGTCGGATGATTAACGAGTTTCAGCAGGAACGGAATGTTGGTCTTCACGCCACGGATGCGAAATTCCTGCAGCACGCGATCCATGCGAGACGCGGCGGCCTCGAGCGAGTGGGCTCGCGCGGTGACCTTCACCAACATCGAATCATAAAAAGGGTTCACAACAGCGCCGCTGTAGGCACTGCCCGCGTCGAGCCGGATGCCCAGACCCGCGGCACTGCGGTAGTGGCTGATCCGGCCGTAGTCGGGGCGGAATTCCGACGCGGGGTCTTCGGTCGTGACGCGGCACTGCATCGCGAACCCGTTGGTGCGGATCGACTCTTGCGAACCGAGCCCGACGGTGTCGCTGTCGAGCGGGTTGCCTTGGGCGACCAGGATTTGGCTGCGGACGATGTCGATGCCTGTGACTTCCTCGGTGACGGTATGTTCGACTTGGATTCGCGGGTTGACTTCGATGAAGTAAAACTGGTTGGCGTCGACGTCGAGCAAGAACTCGACCGTTCCGGCGTTTTCGTAACCACTGCCACCCCCGACGGCGCGGCCGATTTTAATCGCCGCTTGGCAGAGTTCTTCCCGCATTTGCGGATCGAGGTTGGGGGCCGGGGCGAGTTCGACGACTTTCTGGTGTCGCCGCTGAACGCTGCAGTCACGTTCGTACAGGTGGATGAGGTTTCCGTGTCGGTCACCGAGCAATTGGACTTCGAGGTGCCGGGCACGCTGGACAAATTTTTCGAGGAAGACTTCGTCGCTGCCGAACGCGGTTTTGGCTTCGCGTTGTGCGGAGTCCAGTGAGGATGCGAGTTCGTCGCTTTTCATGACGACCCGCATTCCGCGACCGCCACCGCCCTTGGCCGCTTTGAGCATGATCGGGTAGCCGAGCTTTTCCGCCGCGGCTTCGGCCTCGCCGAGAGAGGTGACCGATTCGGCGGTTCCACCTAAAACGGGGACACCCGCTATTTCCGCGAGTTTGCGGGCGCTCGTTTTGTCGCCGAGATCACGAAGCGACCGTTCGCTGGGGCCGACAAAGAGGATGCCGGCGGCTTCGAGGGCGGCGGCGAAATCGGGGTTCTCGGACAAGAATCCGTAGCCGGGGTGGACGGCGTCGACGTCGTGCTTTTTGCAGATTTCGACGATCGCGTTGATGTTCAGGTACGAACGGATGGGCTCGCCGGCTTCGCCGATTTGGTAGGCCTCGTCGGCTTTGAACCGGTGCAACGCGTAGCGGTCTTCGTGGGAGTAGATCGCAACGGTTTTGATGCCCAGTTCGGTGGCCGAGCGAAACACTCGGGTCGCAATCTCGCTGCGGTTGGCGACCAGCAGTTTGCGGACGGGACGAACGGACGCGGAGGGAGCGACAGAACCGGGATTTTGAGCCATTGCCTAGTCTATATATCAAGTGTGGGGTTTGACGTTTCGGCTAGGTTAGCGAATGCTACGCCCTACTGGGAAGTCGTTAGGGGGTGGTTTATGCGCAAGAATCCGCTTTTAGGTTGCCGGGGCATTAAGGCAGTTTCAAGCCGGTGAGTGTCTTGACGGCCTCGTTAATTTTGTCGGACACGTCCGCGTAGTCTTTGCCGGTGTCGCCGTGCAGTTTCGCGTCGACGTCGCCGAATGCGTCGAAGAGCGAATCGATCGCTTTGCCGGCTTTCTCTTTCGCCTCGGCCGGCAAGTCGCTCGATGCGGTCATCGATTCGAGGTGTTCGAGCAACCCGCCGATCGAGTGAAGTTGCCCGTGGATGGAGTCCACGTCGTCGTCAGCGAAACCTTTGGCGATGCTGTCCCGCATCGACGCGAGTTGTTCGATGCCTTCGCTCAGCGTGGCGGGGCCGGCGGGGGTGTCGATCGTGGGCAAGTTGTCGATGTCGATTTCGTGGTCATGGTCGTGATCGTGTCCGGCGTGATCGTGGTCATGATGCTCGTGATCGTCATGATCATGATCGTGGTCATGTTCCGACGCGGTGGGCGTGTCCGTCGACGTGGGTTGGCTGCAGCCGGTGATGGCGACCGCGTAAGCCAGAACGGTCATCGCGACGCAGAAGCGAGTTGAATTTGCGAGCCAATTGAGACGGGACATGACCGTTTCCTTGAAGGAGTGGATGTTCTTTGGGGGCGAAAGGCGGCTGAGCAAAAGCGACTCGATCGGTGAAAACGTTTTGTTCAGGGCCGACAATGGGTTCAGGGGCTACGCATGGCACCGCGAAACGGTTCTCGCGAGTGGATGGACTCGCGTGCATTTTTCTTGCGTCTTCGTAACGTTCGAATTTTTCGCCGCTTTTTACGCAGTCGTTTGAGGGCGAAGGGAAAGCGTGCGGGCGGGATGGAAACGCGGCGGGAAGCCTGACGGCGTTTGGGGGAACCGTTAAGATAAGATGTGATTTTTCGCTGTTAGTTTCGTTTGTTGAAAGCACTCCAGATGCGTCTCGCCGATTTGTTCCGCGCCCGCGATGTGTCGCGGATCGAATCGCTGCGCCTGATCGCCCGCGGTGCGGTCGAGGGATTGGCGGCGGGACGCCATCGATCGGCGAAGAAGGGATCGAGCGTGGAGTTTAAGGAGCATCGCCCTTACGTTCCCGGCGACGAAGTTCGCAATATCGATTGGAAGGCGTTCGGCAAGAGCGATCGGTTGTACATCCGCGAATTCGAAGAAGAGACCAATCTGCGCTGCATGATTTTGGTCGATCAAAGCGGATCGATGGCGTACGGCGGTGAGCGAGCGTTGCCGCTGGTATCGACAGATTCGAAAGCAGACTCGAAGGGCAAACATTCGAAAAAGGGGACAGGCAGGAAAGTAACGTCAGCCGCGGGCGGATCGAAGGCGTCTGCTCCGTGGTGGTGGAAAGGGACCAAACAAGAGTTTGCGTGTGGGTTGGCTGCTTCGCTCTCGTACCTGCTACTGTCCAATCAGGACTCGGTTGGCGTGATGACGTTTGATGCTCGGATCCGCGAGCATGTTCCGCCGCGAATGTTGCCGTCGCATCTGAACACGATTTTGGGATCGCTCGCGATCGAGTCGCGTGGCGGTGAAACGGATCTGGGCGTGGTGTTGCGGCATTCGTTGAGCAAACTGCCGCGTCGTGGTTTGGTGGTGTTGATTTCGGACGGGTTGGGTGACGTGGAGTCGTTGGGCCGTTCGTTGACGTTGCTGCGGGCGGAACGGCAGGATGTGATTTTTCTGCAGGTGCTCGATCCCGATGAGTTGGATTTCCCGTTTGATGATCGGATTGAGTTTCGAGATCTCGAATCGGACGGGAGGCGGGAGGTTGTCGATGCTCGCCAGGTTCGCGGTCGCTATGTCGAGGCGATGCAGCGACATAACGCGATGATTTCGGCGGCGTGTCGTCGCAGCCGAGTAGACCATCTGCTTGTGACGACCGATCTGCCTTTGGTCGACGCGTTGGCTCGCTTTGTCGCGATGCGTCAGGCGGGGCCGGTTTCGGGAGCGTTGTCGGGAAGCGGCCAGCAGGCGACTCCTCCGGGAACGCCGGGTGACGCGGTCAAAGGTCTTTCGTCATGACGTTTTTGAACGCGGTGATGGCGTTGGGGGCGGCGGCGTTTGTGGTCCCGTTGGCGATTCATTTGTTGTTTCGCAGTCGCTATCGGTCGTTGGATTGGGGGGCGATGTTTTTGTTGCAGGACGTGATTCGGGTGAACCGCCGGCGGATGCAATGGCACCAGTGGGTCTTGCTCGCGATTCGATGCGCGATCCCGATCTTGCTCGCTCTCGCGATGGCACGGCCGTTGATCTCTTCGGTGCAGTCGATCGCGGGCGACCAGCCGGTGTCGTGGGTGTTGTTGATCGATGACAGTCGGTCGATGTCCGCCGGGAACCGTTCCACACACGCGATCGCGGGGGTGACGCGGTTGCTCGATTCGATGTCACGGGGCGATGAGGTGATGATCATCCCGGCGAGCAGATTGGCGGCGCCGGTTGCGATCGGATCGCCGGATGACGCCCGATCGCGACTGCGTCAGATGCGGTTCGATTCGTCGCGGATGAACTTCACCGCAGCGGTGCAATCGGCGGCGCAAGCGTGCCGGCGGGCGTCGCATCCGTTTCGCCGCATCGTCGTGGTGTCGGATTTTCAAGAAAACGTGCTGGGCGAATCGACGGTGTCGCGGACCGATGGGGCGTACGCCTCCGCCGCATCGTTGATGAGCGAGTTGGATTCGATTTCGGATCGTTTGGCTCGGATCGATCCGGCTCCGCAAGTCGACTTTCTCGACGTGGGGTTATCGAACGATGAGTCGGACGCGGACGCCGACCCAGACGCGGCTTTGGCGAACGTGTTGGTAAAGTCGATCCGTATCGACGCGTCGGCGGTCATGGTTGATCAGACGGTCCCTGTCGTTGCCACGATTCAAAACGATTCGGATGTTCCGGTTAGGGGTGTCCGAGCGAATTGGTTGGTCGGCAACCGGGTGGTGGAAACGGAGGTTGTGTCGATTGATCCGCGGGGAACCACGGAGTTGGCATGGCAGACATCGTTTTCACAGCCAGGCGGGACGAGCGTTGGGCTCGCGGTCGAACATGCCGACGCGTTGATGGCGGACAACCGTAGGATGCGTGCGCTGCAGGTTCGGCGTCCGGTCGATGTTTGGTTGGTCGACGGTGATTGGTCGGACGAGCCGCTGCAGAGTGAGACCGATTTTTTGCAAGTTGCCTTGAGTCCGTTCGCGTTTGGAGCGAAAGACTTCGATCGTGACGCCGGTCGCAGTCGTGATCTGATTGCGACAAAAGTAGTCCGTCCAAACGAGTTGGCGAGCCAGTGGCAAGGCGTGCTCGATTCCAACAATGAGAGCGTCTCCGGCAATGAGAGCGTCGAGCGGTACAACGCGTGTCCCGAGTTGATCGTGTTTGCCAACGTGAAGTCGCCGCCTGAAATGCAGCGGCGTGAGAGTTCGGTGGGGAACGAAGGGTCTGTTGAGGGGACGGGTTGGTTGGGGCGATACCTGGCAATGGGCGGCCGGGTGATGTTCTTTGACGGCGACAACGTGGATCCCGACGCGTGGAACTCGGCAGGGATCTTGCCGGCGAAACTCGACCAGGTCGTCGCAACGCCACGCGAGAC
>JBICHZ010000439.1:0-3263 GCA_043101355.1 Rhodopirellula sp. JB044 | reverse complement strand
ATTGCGACCGCGATCCAAGAGTACGTTGCATCGCGTCAACAATCGCAGAACATCATTCCCCAGTTGCAACAAGGCCTCGGCCCGTACGACTTGCCGGATCGTGATTTGATTGTCGTTGCGGAGGGTCAAACGAACAGCTTGTTGTTGAGTGTTTCGCCTCGGATGTACGAGGAGGTTCGGCAGTTGATCGACCGACTCGATCGGCGTCCACCGATGGTGCTGATCAAGACGTTGATCGCGGAAGTCGTCCTTTCCGATGGATTCGAACTCGGTGGTGAGTTTGGTCTGCAGGATTCGATACTCTTCGATCGTGGCTTGCCCGGAACACCGTCCGACCCTGGATTTAACTTCAACGATGCGGGAACGCCTAACGAAAACACGTTCTCGCAAGAAACACTCGCTTCACGGGGAGTGACCACGTTTGGTGTCGCCCAGAGCGTGCTGGACTCGACCAACAATGGTGGTTTTGTGTTCTCCGCGGCGAGCGAATCGATCAGCCTGTTTCTGCGAACTTTGCAAACAGCGGATCGTTTGCAGATCCTCAGTCGCCCGGAAGTCATGACGGCCGACAACACCGAAGGCTTTGTCCAGGTGGGGCAAAACTTCCCGCGTCCGACCGAGATTTCGCAATCCGCGCAAGGCCAAACCCTGATCGGTATTGAAGACGTCGACATCGGGATCATCCTTCGTGTCACTCCGCGAGTGGGTGCGGACGGTCTGATCTTGATGGACATTGATGCAACCCGATCGGCGATCAACAACACCGTCGGTCAGAACATTGGTTTCGACAATAACAACAACCCGATTTTTGTTCCTGCGATCGACACCACCACGGCTCAAGCGACCGTGACGGCGTTCGATGGACAGACGGTGGTCTTTGGCGGACTGATTACCAAACGCCGCGAAAACTTCACTCGCCGCGTGCCGTATCTCGCCGACGTGCCTTTGTTGGGAACGTTTTTCAAGTACGACCGCGAACAAGAGCGTCGTACGGAACTGCTCGTCGTGATGACACCTGTGCTGGTCACCGGCAACGAAGACCTCGAGTACGTCAAACAAATCGAGTCGAGTCGCATGAGTTGGTGCTTGGCCGACGTGGTGGAAGCACACGGCGACGTGGGGCTGTCTGGTGGTTATGGGTTGTGGGGGCCTGCGATTGGACCGACGATCTACCCTGACGTGCATCCAACCGTTGACGTGTTCCCGGCCGCGGACATGCCGAAACACTCAGCCGTTCGCGGCGGCGTTCCGGCTTACCATGAAAGCAGCTATGACGGTCAGATCGTGCCACCGGCGGGCAGCGGAATCGAACTCGCTCCCGGTGAATCCATCATCTCCGATGACGGGATGTTGGGTTCGGACTACTACGCACCGACGTCGGAGAACGTCATTGGGCAACCATCCGTGTCCGGCAGTGAACTGCCCGCACCGATGCCCGAGTTGCAGGCTCCCGCGTCCGGTATTCAAGGCAGCGGAATCCCCGGAGCCGAGGCGTTGCCGGCACCGGTTCAACAAGCCTTGCCGTCGATCCCCGCGACCGGTGCATCGGCGAACGTGCCGCCCAAACAAGGCGTCATGAAAACAATCTCAACCGGCCAACCTTCGTCCGAGACTCCAAAGAGCCAGCCAGGTCGTTGGTCGAGTTTCAACGGTAAGCTAGGCTCGTTCATCTCAGGGAAGAAGTAACCACCATGAAGAATCAAACTCTCGCCCTTGCGTTTTTGGCTAGCACCGTTGGTGCCATGGCCGGTGGTTGTTCGACCTTCCAGAAGAAGGACGAGTCGCTGCTTTCGTCGACTCCCAAAAAGAGTCTGCTCGAGCGGATGCCGTGGTCAAAAGACGAAGACGAAATGCCCGAGCCGTACCCCAACCCGGTGAAGCTCGCATCCACTTGGGTGCCCGACACTCTGACGCAGACCGGGCGTGTCCCGACGCGTGGATTCGGCGCACGGGTGTTCTTCTACGATGAGAAATCTCGCGCCGTGCCGGTCGAAGGAACGCTCATTGTGGTCGGGTTTGATGAAACCGAAACCCGTGAAGACGGAACGCCTGTTGTCAAACGTTATGAGTTCACGCCGGAGCAGTTCACGCGGCACTTCAGCCAATCGGATCTCGGCGCGTCTTACAGTGTTTGGATTCCCTGGGATGCCGTTGGTGGCAAGCAGACGCGAGTCTCTTTGGTCGCTTCGTTCAAAACGAAAGAGGGCAAAGTCGTTCAGGGCACGCCAACGAAAGTGTTGTTGCCTGGAAAGAAGGAGAGTGCCGAGGCAACGTTGGCTCAACGATACGCTCCTGAGTATCGCGAATGGAAGGTCGCCGCCGCCGGCAATTCAAAACCCAATAGCGGTTTGACGACGACGACGATTCAGCGCAGTACGCCTGCCGCTCGTTCGATTCCAGAAACCTCAACTCCGCCGTCATACACACCTTCGTGGAGTGTTGCGACGTCGAAAACAACGACGGGCTTTGATGTCTCCATGAATCCGAATGCGGGCACGCCTGTTGATCGCAGCAACGGAACTGCAGTCATGCCAGCGAGTTCGAAGATCAATCGTTAGTGCGATTGGTTTTCGATGGATGCGAAACTCGTCGAGAGTTTCGGTGACACGACGACTTGAGTCACGCCAGCCGGTTCAGTCCGCAAGGTCGAACCGGCTGAGGGCACGCAGGAGAGCCAACGTGGCCTCGGTTTCTTCGATGACGATGAGATCGGCGCCGAGACGTTGTAGTTTCGTGACGCTGGCCTGATACCGGCACCGAACGATCAATTTCGTGGTCGGGTTGATCCGTCGTATCGCCCGAACAATCTTGACCGCCGAACTATCCTGCGGAACGCATAGGACGCAGAGCGGACAATCGCTGACTCCGGCGAGGCGTAGGACTTGCACGTCGCTCGCGTCGCCCACGACGGTGTGAAAGCCGGCTTGTGCGTACGGTTGCAAGTTGATGGGGCTGAGGTCGATCAAGCAAACTTCTTTGCCCATCGTCTCGAGTTGTGAGGTTAACCGCCCGCCGATCGGACCGGCACCGATGATCGTCGCACGCTCGTTTGCGGTCGGAGAAAGCCCTGCGTCAATATCAGGTTCTTCCGTGCTCTTGGAAGAGTCGATCAGCCTCAACCCGGCTTTCATCAACGGGGGTGTTAGGATCAAAGAACCGACGGCAACCGCGACGACGCGTTGGTATTCGATTTCTTCGAGGACTTCGGATTTCAGTCCGAGCAACACGAGCACGAACGCAAACTCGCCAACTTGTGCCAACCC
>JBICHZ010000438.1:0-18188 GCA_043101355.1 Rhodopirellula sp. JB044 | reverse complement strand
TAGCGATCGTGTGATGGACAGCACGGGGGCCCTTAATTTGAAGGACATCCCCGAGTCGTTGCTGGTCATCGGTGGCGGTTACATCGGCCTCGAAATGGGCACGGTTTACGCTAACCTCGGTTCCAAGGTCAGCGTCGTTGAGTTGGCCGAAGGCCTGCTGCCCGGGGCCGATCGAGACCTCGTCAAGCCACTCGCGAAACGTGTCGACGCGATGTGCGACGGTCGCGTTTACCTGAACACCAAGGTCGGCTCGGTTTGCGAAGTCGACGACCAAATCGAAGTCACCTTCGAGGGCCCAAACAAGTTCGGGCATCAGAGGTTCGATCGCGTGCTCGTCAGTGTCGGACGTCGTCCGGTAACTCGCGGTCTCGGTTTGGAAAACACAAAGGTCGAGGTCAACGAGCGTGGCTTCGTCGTTTGCGACGCCCAACAGCGAACCTCCGACCCGAATATCTTCGCCATCGGTGACGTTGCCGGCGATCCAATGCTCGCACACAAAGCGACCCACGAAGGGCGTGTTGCCGCCGAAGTCATCGCAGGCAAGAAGGTCGAGTTTGACAAGATTGCGATTCCAGCGGTCGTCTTTACCGACCCTGAGATCGCCTGGGCAGGTATCACCGAAGAGGAAGCGAAACGGGAAGGCCGAAAGGTCACCGTGGAAGCCTATCCTTGGGCGGCGAGCGGTCGAGCACAGGCGTT
This sequence comes from Rhodopirellula sp. JB044, assembly GCA_043101355.1. GTDB lineage: Bacteria > Planctomycetota > Planctomycetia > Pirellulales > Pirellulaceae > Rhodopirellula. Next base: position 17,489 of record JBICHZ010000438.1, on the reverse strand, counting down.
GAACCTGACCAACGGTTTGACCAAATGGTTGATCGATCCCGAGACCAACCGTGTCGTCGGATGCGGCATCGTGGGAACCGGTGCCGGTGAACTGATTGCCGAAGCCGTTCTGGCGATTGAAATGGGATGTGAGGTCACCGACATCACCGAATCGGTTCACCCACACCCAACGCTCAGCGAAACGTTGATGAATGCCGGCGAAGTCTACTTCGGCACCGCTACCGAAATCTTCAAGCCGAAGAAAAAAGCCGCCTCGGCGTAGTGAAGAATACGGCGAGGTCGTCGTGACGAACGTTCGGCTCGCGCTATCGATGGCCCGTTCCCCGCGAGATGATCGCTGATGATTCCCGTCAACACGCCTTTGCTCGACGGGAACGAAAAAGCATATCTAGCGGAGTGCATTGAAACGGGATGGATCAGCAGCGAAGGTCCATTCGTCAAGCGATTCGAGGATGAATTCGCACATGCGGTCGGCCGTCAGCATGCGATTGCGTGTGCGAACGGATCCGGCGCACTCGATATCGCTGTCGCCGCCGCTGGCATCGGCCCGGGAGACGAGGTCGTGATGCCAACGTTCACGATCATCTCACCTGCCGCGTCAGTCGTTCGTGCGGGTGGCACGCCGGTATTGGTGGACTGTAGCTCCGAAACATGGAACATGGATGTGGCGCAGATCGAGCGTCGCATCACGCCGGCGACGAAGGCGATCCTCGTCGTGCATATCTATGGGTTGCCGGTGGACATGACGGGGGTTCTCGAGATCGCACGTCGACATAATCTCGTCGTGATCGAAGATGCCGCGGAAATGCACGGACAATATGTGCACGATCGTCCGTGTGGAAGTTTCGGGTTGATCAGCACGTTTAGCTTTTATCCCAACAAGCATGTCACCTGTGGCGAGGGCGGCATGGTGGTCACCGATGATGAAGTGATCGCGGAGAAGTGCCGCGGTTATCGAAACCTGTGCTTCCAGGCCAAACGAAGGTTTGTGCATGAGGAGCTCGGTTGGAACTATCGGATGACTAACATGCAGGCCGCTGTAGGACTCGCCCAGCTCGAAAAGTTGCAATCGCATGTCATTCGCAAGCGACAGATTGGTGAGCGGTATCTGAATCGCCTTGAGGGCACCCCGGGAATCGTCCTCCCGCCGACCGAGGCCGGGTATGCCAAGAGCATCTTTTGGGTATTTGGGCTGTTGGTGGAAGAGGGACACCCGTTGTCTTCCGGCGATGTAATGAAGGCTCTCGGCGAGAGAAAGATTGGTACGCGACCCTTCTTCTATCCAATGCATCAACAACCGGTGTTTCAAAAGCAAGGGTTGTTCGTGAACGAGAGTTATCCGGTCGCGGAAGCCCTCTCCCAACATGGGTTTTATGTTCCCTCCGGGTTGGGACTGACGGACAATCAAATCGATGAGGTTGCCGACGCGTTGAAGCAAATCATGGCTTCGGTGTAGTGAGCAAAGACCATGAAACAAGGCTCTCGTAAGCGGGTAGCGATCGTCTTCTACGAGACCTATTTGGGATGCGCACCGAGTCTCATCAATGCGGCGAGATTGTTTGATGAGAACGGGTGGGCCGTCGATGTCTTGATGAGAGATTCATCGGATGAGTTTGCGAGCCCACCGAACTTGGGAGAGCATGTCGAGGTCGTTCGAATCGGTGGCGAGAATGGCTCCTCGTCGAGCGAAGCAGAGGTTGTTGACACCTCGACGAATGGGGTGTCATCGCAGCCGAGTTCTCATGGTTCCACGTCGTCCGAGGAGCCGACGCAGGCAACGTGGAAATCTCGCATTCGTTCTGCACTGCCGGAAAAGCTTGTCGAACAAATTCAAACGGTGCGCGAGACAAAAGATGCGGTCATGGATGGCCTGCGACCCGCTACCTGGACGGCCCGCTCTGGTTTCATTGACGCCGTCGCGCGAGCGGCAGCCGATCGAGAGTCGTACGATGCCGTCATCGGAGTGGACACGATGGGTTTGGCGGCCGGGCATGCGCTGGCCAAAAAGCAACAGGCGACGTTGATCTACTGGTCTCTCGAGATCATGTTTTTGCGAGAGTTCTGGTCCCCTGCGAGACGGCAGAGTAAACGTCATGAGCGAACGTGTCACCAATCCGCAGACCTCCTCGTGATCCAAGACGAGGAACGTCAAAAATCACTCTGCGATGAAAACCAGGCGTGGAATTGCCCGACCATTTTGATTCCCAATTCGCCTCGGGGCGAGGTGAGTCCTGGTGTCGACCGCGATCGATTTCATCGGCAGTTTCATCTCGAGGATTCGGTCAAGGTGGTTCTTCATGCCGGATCCATCTGTGAAGGCATGCGATCGAGCGACCTCGCTGCCTCTGCGGCGAAATGGTCCGATCAAACGCGGCTGATCTTTCACAGCCACACGCCGATCGATCTGCACACGCACTACTATCGGGATATCGTCGAGAGCGGGCAGGGGCGTGTGATGATCTCAACGCAACCGGTCGCCTATGACGAATTGGATGCGTTGATGGCGTCGGCCGATGTTGGGATTGTGATTTACGACAGTTCGCTCGGTCCCAATTTTCAATTGCTAGCCGGGGCATCCGGGAAACTCGCCCACTATCTGCGTTGTGGCGTTCCCGTCGTTAGCGTGGACAATCCGAGTATTGCTCGAGTCCTGGAGGAGCATGGTTGCGGTATTGGTGTCGATCGGGTGGAGGACGTCGCGGACGCGGTGGGCTCCATTTTGGCAAACCGAGAGCAGTATCAAGCTCGAGCATACGAGACCTATCAAAGCCATTACGAGTTTGAGAAGCATTTCCGAAGCTTGTTGGACTTCCTCGAGAAGTGATAGAAGGCCTCGCGACTGCGTCAATGTGTCTGAGCGACGGACGGCCGTGACAATGTGACACGGCCAATTCGAGAGGAAAGATTCTATACTCGGCAGTGCACGTTTCGATACAATTGGTGGGTCGGCGGCGGATTGCTGTGGCCTTTGTAGAAGATTTGCTGGGTGCTGTCCGCCGCCTGAAATGTCAGTGAAAGTTGCAATTTCAGGTGAATGGAAATGGTCGCTCCAACCAATGGTGACATGCTCGGTGGATTGGATGGTTTGCCGAAGCGATCAGCGCGACGGCCCATCAACGCGCCGGGCGGTTCCACCGCGATGGCGAGGCGGACGCGGAAGTCGTTTGACCACAGCCCCATGTTGGTCTTCTATGAGCTGACACGGGCGTGTGATTTGGTTTGTCAGCACTGTCGCGCCTGCGCTCAATCATTGCGTGATCCGGCCGAGTTAAGAACGGCTGAATCGAAGCGAATGATCGATCAGTTGACGACGTTCCCACAGCCGCCGATGTTGGTGTTGACCGGTGGTGATCCGTTTAAGAGAGCGGATCTGTTTGAGTTGGTTGAGTATGCGGTTAGTCGCGGGCTCGAGGTTTCGATCACGCCCTCGTCCACTCCGTTGGTCACGCGTGAAGCGATAGCACGCCTGAGAGATGCCGGCATTTCACGCATGGCGGTCAGTGTCGACGGGGCGGACGCTCAAACGCATGATCGACATCGTGGCGTTGCGGGTAGCTTTGCTCGATGTTTAGAGATCCTCCAGGACGCGAAGGATCTCGGTGTTCCTACTCAGGTAAACACAACGATTATTCCGAGCAACGCGAACCAGATCGAAGAGATGGGAGATCTCTTTGCGAAGTATGGTATCGCAATGTGGTCAGCGTTTTTCTTGATTCCTGTTGGCCGCGCGGAGGCTTCTTCGCGTCTCAATGCCGACGAGTGTGAAGAGGTGTTCGCGCGTCTGTTTGCTCAATCGCAGAAACAGCCCTATCTGGTAAAAACAACGGAAGCGATGCATTTCCGCCGCTACATGATTCAGCATCGTCGTGATGCTGTGAAAGACACCGGGGCCGCCAAAGTGGCATCGCCGCCTCCGTTCATTACCGCAGGGATCAACGACGGCAAAGGGGTGATGTTTGTCAGTCACACCGGTGTGGTTCATCCCGCCGGATTTTTGCCAGTGGTTTGTGGAACGTTCCCTGCTCAGAACGTCGTGGACATCTATCAAAAGTCCAACGTGTTCCGTTCGTTGCGTGATTCCGAGCGGCTCGAAGGAAAATGCGGGCAGTGCGAGTTTCGTCAAATCTGTGGCGGTTCGCGGGCACGTGCGTACGCGGTGACAGGCAATATGTTTGCCGCCGAACCTGATTGCAGTTACATCCCCAAACCAGCCAAGGGAGCACAAAAATGCGACGTCGTGTAGCGATCATCGGTGGTGGTATTTCTGGCCTTGCCGCTGCTCACCAACTCGTTCAGTCGGATCCGTCATTGGATGTCCATCTCTATGAGGCCGGTCCGCGACTCGGCGGTGTGATTCAGACTGTTCGAAAGGACGGTTTCTTGATCGAGGGCGCCGCGGACAACTTTATCACCTCGATTCCCAGCGGTATCAAACTGTGTGTGGATCTTGGGTTGGCGGAGGATTTGATCAAAACCAATCCGATTGGCCGCGGCGCCGATGTGCTCACGCAAGGGAGGCTCGAACCCATTCCGTCCGGTTTCATGGTGATGGCTCCGTCGCGAATTTGGCCGATCCTGTCGACGCGGATTCTTAGCCCTTGGGGCAAGCTGCGTTCAGGGCTCGAACTCTTCATTCCGAAGCGGAAAGGTGCCGAAGACGAGTCGCTCAAATCGTTCGTGTGTCGCCGATTCGGTAAAGAGCTTTTTGATCGCTTGGTGCAACCGCTCGTCGGTGGGATATATACCGCCGATCCGAATCGACTCAGCGTTGCGGCAACGATGCCACGGTTCCTGCAAATGGAGCGAGAGCATGGGAGTTTGATTCGAGGAATGTTGGCCGGACGCAAGCGTAGCGGAAAGCCGGCGGAGAAAGCCGGTGGTGCTCGATACAGTCAATTCATGACTCTACGGGGCGGCATGTCGAAACTGATCAATGCGCTACGAGATAGTCTTCCCGAGGACGCGATTCATTTGAACGCGGCGGTGTCTTCCATTCATCGCCGCGGCGATCGTTGGAGGATCCGCATGAAGGATCCGGCAATCAAGTCGATCAACGCAGACGCGGTGATTGTCGCCACCCCGGCCGGACACGCGTCCGACATGCTTGCCTCCGTGGATGCCGCGATCTCTGACGAACTCGGTGAGATTCCGTATGCGAGCTGCGCGGTGGTTTCAATGGCGTTCCGTAGAGATCAGGTCAAACATCCGCTCGGTTCGTTTGGGTTCGTTGTTCCACAGATCGAAGATCACTTGATTTTGTCGTGCAGCTTTTCGAGCGAAAAGTATGAAGGACGTGCACCCGAGGGCACCATCTTGATGCGTGTCTTTATCGGAGGAGCCTGCCAGGGCGGTTTGCTGCGATTGCCCGACAAAGAGTTATTGGAGCTAGCACATTGGGAGATCGCCAAGTTGCTCGATGTCACGGGCGAGCCTCTCGTGCAACACATTACGCGTCAGACCAACGCGATGCCCCAGTATCATGTCGGGCACCGAGACCGTGTTGAGCGTGTCGAGGCGCGTTTGCGAGACTACCCTACGCTCGCGCTGGCCGGAAACGCCCTCAACGGCGTGGGAGTTCCGGGGTGTATCGATAGTGGGCAGGCGGCCGCCCGGCGAATCTTGGAAACGCTCGATGCAGACATCGGGTCGGAGGAGGTTAGTGAGTTGAGCGTTTGTTAGTTCAATCTTAGCCCCAATCGCCACTAAAGAAATGAACTGCGTTAGGTTATGCTGGACCAAATGTATGGACTGACGTTTTTCTTTTTGTAATCGATATTCCCGATGAGTTACCCACGTGTTGCTAGCCTGAAAAACGGCGAGGCGTTCTGTCGTCACTTGGCCGATTCGAGCATTGATCTTCCGTTTGACGAGGAGGTGCAAACCGGGCCGCAGTCACCTCTCGGCCGTTCAGTGCAGGTGCATGACCAATCGATCGGGAATCGCTTTTGCATTCTGCCCATGGAGGGTTGGGACGGGACACCCGATGGGAAACCGACCGATTTAACACGTCGCCGTTGGCGAAATTTTGGTCTCAGTGGTGCGAAGCTGATTTGGGGCGGTGAGGCGGTGGCGGTACGCCACGATGGACGTGCCAACCCGAACCAGTTGTTGATGACCAAAGCGAACTGCGGGGAGATCGCATCGCTGCGCCAAGAATTGGTCCAGACGCACGAAGAGCACTTTGGGAACAGCAATGATTTGATGGTCGGTTTGCAGTTAACGCACTCCGGTCGATATTCCCGCCCGAACGAAAAGAAACGCCCGGAACCGAGAACGGTTCAGCGTAATGTTGTGCTCGACCGCCGCGTGGGGGTCGAAGATGATACGGCAATCTTTACGGATGATGAACTCAAGCAACTGACCGATGACTTCATCGTTGCTGCTGTCGAAGCCGAACGTGCAGGATTTACCTTCGTCGATGTGAAGCACTGTCACGGCTACCTCGGTCATGAGTTGTTGGCCGGCGTGGATCGACCCGGCCGCTACGGCGGCAGCTTTGAGAACCGGGCTCGCTTTTTAACCGACATCGTCGAAGGGATTCGTGGGGCAACCAACGGGTTGAACATCGGTGTTCGACTGAGCGTGTTTGACTTTGTCCCGTATTGTCCCGGCGAGGATCGCATTGGCATTCCTGAACCGGGCAACGAACCACGTAAGACGTTCGGGGGAAATTCGACGGGCGATGGGATGGATTTGTCCGAGCCATCGCGGTTGATCGAGTTGATGCACCGGATCGGTATTCGCATGGTTTGCACGACCGCCGGCAGTCCCTATTACAACCCGCATATCCAAAGGCCGGCGTTCTTCCCGCCGAGTGACGGATACCAACCACCGGAAGACCCATTGGTCGGTGTCGCGCGACAAATCCTAGCGGTGGCGGAGTTGAAGAAGCGGCATCCCGAGATGTTGTTCATCGGATCGGGATACACGTATCTGCAAGATTATTTGCCAAACGTCGCACAGGCGGTGGTGGAGCGGGAGATGGCAGATTCGATCGGTTTGGGTCGAATGGTGCTCTCGTATCCTGATTTGCCTGCCGATGTGATTGCAGGAAACGATTGGCAGCGAAAGAAGGTCTGTCGCACGTTCAGTGATTGCACGACAGCACCGCGGGAATGGATTGTCAGCGGTTGCTATCCGTTGGACCCGTTCTACAAGGCACGCGAAGAACGCGAGCAATTGAAGGCGGTTAAAGCCAAGTTGCAGAAGTGACGGGGTGCGGTCGTCGAAGCATTGCCGACCGCTTTTCAGGTGAATGGCCACCACTGAAATGGATGGCCCCTTTTGGTAGATCGGCTACTAAAAGGGGCAGGCATTTCTTTTGCGGAATTGCCTGGGCGAGAAGTTTCTCGCTGCTTAGGAGACCTTTGCCTTCGTGCGGGCTTCTCGGAGTCCACGGCTGAGGATGTCACGCAGCATTGGCGAGTAGTCCTCGTACTTGTTGCGATCCGGAGCACCGTTGCTGAACTGGTAGATGGCATCGCGAGGCTTCACGCCGAGTGCGATCAGTGTGCTGCATACGGTGGCGTAGTCGCCGTTGCGAACGACCATGCTCGGCCGGCCGGGGCCCACCGGGGCACGTGCGAAGACTTTGCTGGCGACGGCGAGGAACTTCACCGGCGAATCGAGCGTTTGAAGGGTTAGCAAGCGTCGTGCGAGTTGCACGCGAGGATCGTCCGGGTCGTTGAGGTTTCGGGCCCCGATGATGTTGAGTCCTTCTTGCAGTTCAACCACTTCTTGGCGTTCGTCGGCGTGAATCGCGAAGCCCGCTTTGGCGTCCGCGATGATGATGTTGCAGCCTTCGTAACGATTCTTCGCGAACTCAGTTTGAGCTTTTTCGAGTGCTCGACGCGACGAGGTGCATCGCAGCAGGTCCATCGCGAGTTGGCCGCGGGAGCGCTGCCCAAAGAGTGGCGTTGCGGTTGCTCGGTTGGTTAAACCGACGAACAGACCGTTTTGATTTACCCCTAACCAAGTGCCACCGGCCTTTTGGTCAATCCCACAAAGAACACGAGGTTTACCCGATTGAATCGACGGAGTTTGACTCGGTCGATCGACGTACTCCTCGCGGTTGGCCGCGACAAGAATGGGACTTTCGGGGACCAAACGATACTGAACAGCTAGCAAGCACATCAGGGAGACATCCAACTTTCAAAGATCAGTGATTTCCAGTCTCACGCACGCAATCACTCTCACCCAAAAGGCTGAAATGGCGGTGTACGAGCCCGGTGGACTCATGATCAGGATGTCGCCGATAAGACGGCAAAAATCACCGAAAAAAACACCGCTCACGTCGAGCCCCCCGAAGGAGAGCCTGGTGTGATTGACGTGAGTCACAATGTAGCTACGCGAGAATCACGACTACACCCCCTCGTAGGGGGTTTGCTGATGTTTTATTGCCAGAAATGGCGAAGTTTGTCGTTTGGGGGCACCGATTGGATCGTCCGGATAGCCGCTAAGAGCGTCTAAGTGGTGGAGATCTCCCCCCACACCCCCCATGTTTTGGTCGCGACCGGGTTGACCGCGCCGGGGTGGTCCGCCAACAAGGGGGCGAAATGACCGTCGATCAATCGCGTGAGCTGCTTCGGGCTGAACGGTTTTCCCATCACCGCCAAGAGCCCGAATTCCTCTTGGAGTTGCCCGCCGTCGAGTTCGAATTCCTTTGCCGTGCAAAGAACGGCGGTCGAGACGAGCGAATTGCCCTCGGTGGCGGCGGTGCGAATCCGGTGCAGTAGTTCAATACCGCTGCACCGTGGCATCTGGTGATCGGTCACCAATAGGTCCACATCGCCTTCCTGAAGTCGTTGCCACGCCTGTTCCCCGTCCGATGCGGTGAGAACACGGTATCCTTCCTGGTTGAGTGTGAATTGCATCAGACGCCGGAAAACGGGGTCGTCCTCGGCGATCAGGATTGTAGGCGGGTTCGGATGGTGCATTGATTTCTCGCTCAAAAAGGAACCGCGCCGAAGAGGCGCGGGGCGGCGATCGCGGTGATCACGCCCACCATCACGACCGCGACCACAATTTCGGTCACCATCGTTCCGTCAGGGAAGCGATCTTTGTGATTGCCGTTTCGGCTGGATGAGACAGAAGCCATAAAATGCCCACTAGCTGCTGCAAAGTGTTGTTTTAAAAGGATGGAACGAATGGAATTCGCCCTGAGAAATCTACAACACAAATGAACGCGCATCCTGAGCGTAATGCCAAACGCCTGTCACCGATTTTGTTCCTGTTGGGCTCTCGTGTCCGGAGAGATGGCATGACCGGCGTGATCGGTAGGATGCGGATGATTGCCTTGACGCTTAGTTTGCGACGTTTCTATACTCCCGCACCTCAAATGGCGTTATTTACGCGCCGATTTAACGGAATTTTTCTCTAACGGCTTTGGACCGACCACCCATGAACAGCGAGCGACGCCATGAACTCCAGGAGAACGAGCTAGCCCACGCCCTCGACAAGATCAATAAGAAGATCGATCCCTATTCCAAACCGATCGCGGCTGCCGTTGCCGCTGGGTTCATCGGATTGCTCGGTTGGGGGTTCTACTCGAGCACTCAGACAGAGAAACGCAGCGATGCAACCTATCAACTGATCGAAGGCTCGATCCGAGGTGACAGCGAGATCTTGGCGGCTGTTGCGGCGAGTTATCCGAACACTCCCATGGCCGCGTGGTCACGCCTTTATCAGGGCAGCCAGAAGATGGGTGCGGGGATGAACGCCCTGTTCACGAGCCGCGATGAAGCGGAAGAACTGCTCGATGAAGCCGGTTCGGCGTACAACGAAGCGATTTCGCTCAGCAATGAGCCTTTGATTCAGTCGCGAGCTCATTTCGGATTGGCTCGCATCGCCGAAGCGTTGGGCAACACCGACGACGCGATCTCCAACTACGAAGCCGTGATGGCCGCGAGCGAATCGGACGCAATGGTGGAAGAGGCCCAAAACCGGATCGAAATTCTGTCCAAACCGGCCTCGAAAGAGTTTTTGGCCTGGTTCGGTGAACAGGATTTCTCGCCAGCGGATCCGAGTTTGCCACCGTCGCTGCCGTCGGACCAGATGCTGCCCGACTTGCCCGATCTCGACTTCCCTGAGATCGACACCGACGCACCGGAAGACGAAGCCGCCGAAGCAGAAATGAGCGAGGAAGAGACCGCGCAGGAAACCGAAGAAGATGCGGCGGTGGAAGATGCGACCGAAACAGAGTCTCCATCGGGAGAGCCCACGGCTGAGTCGAGCGAAGAAGCCGCCGCGGAGTCAGGCGAAGAGCCCGCGATGGAGTCGAGTGAAGAAACCTTGACCGAGTCGAGCGAAGAAGCCGCTCAGGCGCCCGAGGCCGACCGTACCGAGGAAAGCGCTGCGGGCGAAGGCTCCGCAGCGTCGAATTCTTGAACGCATCTCCCGAGAATGAAAACGCTCGGCCGCATGGTCAGTTGCCGAGCAATCCGATCGAAGAAAACGGCGAGGCGATACGTTCCTTCACCGTGCCGGAGACCGCAGACGGCCTGCGGATTGATCTGTTTCTGACACAAGTTTGTGACGGATACAGCCGATCGCAAATCCGCGCCGCGGTGCAGAATGACGCCGCCGAGATCGATGGACGCATTGTGCGGCCGAGTTTTAAAGTGCGATCCGGGCAGAACGTTCGCTTTCGGCTTCCTGTTCCGGCGAGTGACGATACCGTCCCGGAGAACATCCCACTGGATATTCTCTACGAAGACGATGGCATGGTCGTCATCAATAAACCGGCGGGCATGGTGGTTCATCCGGCTCGCGGTAACTGGACCGGGACGTTGACCAGCGCGTTGGCTTTTCGCTTTCAGTCTCTATCGGATGTCGGCGGTCCCACTCGACCTGGGATCGTCCACCGTCTCGACCGCGACACGAGCGGTGTGATCGTGGTGGCGAAGAACAACGCGGTGCATCTGCACCTGTCGGCTCAGTGGCACGACCGGTTAGTGCAGAAAACGTATCTGGCGTTGACGGCCGGACGGCTCGATCGTGACCGAGATTGGGTTCATGCGCCGATCGGCCGGCACCCTTATCAGCGTGATAAGCAAGCGATTCGTGAAAACCATGAGTCGAGCAAACCCGCCTCGACGTTCTATGAGGTGATCAGTCGGCACGGACGCGTGACTCAGGTGAAGGTGTCACCAAAAACCGGCCGGACGCACCAAATCCGTGTTCATATGGCACACATTGGTTGCCCGATTCTGTGTGACCGGCTCTATGCAGGGCATGCCGTTTTAACGCGTGCCGGGTTGGCGAAGGCGGCAGGCGGAACCGGTTCGGGGGCACAAGGGGATCGAAACTGCCAACCGGACAGTGATCCAAACGAGGTTATTTTGGATCGGCAGGCGCTGCATGCCTATCAGTTGACGCTCGTGAACCCGCAAACGCAGCAGGAAATGACGTTTACTGCACCCTTACCGGACGATATGGGAAGAGTGATCAATTTGCTTACGTGAACGTTGGTTCGTCTTCGTCGCGAGGTGTGACTATACTGCACAAACCCTGCGGGACGTCATTGCGGGTTTCTTTCCACGGCGACGCGTCTAGTTGTTGCATTTGTCCCCAGGATCCGTAGCCCCACATGCTCCTGTGCAGGTCAGTGGGCTGCGTACAAAAACACGGTGTCAGGGAAGCCGCCACAATCGGCCCATTAGCCATGCCAGCGACTACGCGTTACGAACCCACTCCGACGATCACCTATCTCGGTGCTCAGTCTCAGACGAGCGATCCGAAGCTCGTCAGTCGGTACGACGAACTGACTCGCGACCGAAAGGTTTCGTGGACCGGCCATTATCGGTTGCTGCGGATGCTCGGCCGTGGTGGTCAGGGCGAGGTGTATTTGACGGAGTATCGGGGAACGGACAGTTTCACCGTTCCGGTGGCGATGAAGATTTTCTCGCCTGAGCGTTTCAAGGATGCCCGCGCCTACGACGAGGCGATGCACCGGGTGGCGTCGATTGCTGCTCGCGTCGCGATGATCCAGCATGACAATTTGCTCGACGTGCAGAACTTCTTCGAGCGGGATCGCATCCGTGTGATGTTGATGGAGTGGATCGACGGTTACGATTTGCGTCAGTTAGTGATGCCGCAGTGCCTCGAACTGCTGCGTGATTACGTTCATCCCAAACGATGGCGTTACATCAACGATGTGATCATGACCGAGGGCGTCGAGCAGTCGCGTTTCAAGGCGGGTGTTGCGGTGGCAATCGTTCGTGAGTGTCTCGCCGCGTTAGCCGCACTGCACCGCGAGGGCATTGTTCACGGTGACGTGAAGCCCGCCAACATCATGCTCAAACGCAGTGGTCACGCCAAGTTGATCGACATGGGGTCGTCGATCGACTATCGCAATCCGCCGAGTGATCGGGAGTGCACGCCGATCTATGCCGCGCCGGAGGTGTTGGAGAATCGACCAGCGACTCCGCGGAGCGACCTCGCCAGCCTCGGGTATGTGCTCATCGAATTGCTCGCCGGGGTGAACCCTTGCTCGGGTTTGACGAGTTTGGCTGACTTCCTGAAGGCGAAGTGGGAGTTGCCTAAGAACCTCGAACGGATTTTGCCCGAAGAGGTGCTGCGGAATCAATTATTGATGAACTTTCTTCGCGGTTTGATCGCTCCCGACCCGACGCGACGATTTATCAGCGCCGAAGAAGCCGAACATGTGGAACAAGGCGGAGCGGCGGCGTTCCATCGTCAGTTAACTCTCAGTAACATGTCGACCGAGTACGACAATGACATTCGTCATTGGCTCGAAGAGCTACGACATCTTGAGAACGACTGAATTCCATGGATAACGAACACCTGCACGTCGCCGTCGAAGCTGCCCGTGCGGGGGCACGCGAGTTGATGGCCCGCTACGAAAACCGGGTGGTGAGCGAGAAGGGGCCGAAGGACTTGGTGACGGATGCCGACCTGGCCGCTCAGGCAGCGATCCGCGAGATTCTCGAGTCGAAATATCCTGACTACGCGTTCGTTGGCGAAGAAGAGGGCGAGACCGAACCGCTCGAGTCGGTTCGTCAGGGCGATGACGATGCTCCGCCGTGCTGGGTCGTGGATCCTCTCGATGGCACGGTGAACTACGTGCATCGGTTGCAGAGTTTTGCCGTTTCGATCGCGCTCTACGCGAAAGGCAAAATGCGTCTCGGTGTGATTTTCGATCCGACGCGTGATGAGTGGTTCACGGCGATTGATGGTCAGGGTGCGAAGTGCAACGACCGGCCGATGAAAGCGAGTGATGCGGAAGATCTCGGTGAGAGTCTGATCGCGTGTAGCTTTCGTGCCGGAGTCACATCCGACTCGCCGGAAGTCGGCCGATTCGTGCGGGTGTTGGGTCGATGCCGATCTTTAAGACGTCTCGGGTCGTGCGCTCTGAACATGTGTTACGTGGCGGACGGTCGTTTGGACGCTTACTGGGCCACTAATGTGGCCGCATGGGATTCGGCGGCGGGAACAGTGATTGCGCGCGAGGCGGGAGCCGTTTTGACCGGCTATGATGGCGATGAATTTGACGACTGGTCGCCTAAATTCTGTGTCGCCGCAACGCCCGCACTCCACGCAGAGTTGATTGAACAATTGACCGCGTAGCGAGGGTTTCGCGTCGACATCCCACCTCCCGCCTTTTTGTCGACAAGAGCCCACCTGATGAAAAAAATGCTACTGCTTTGCGGTCTGATCTGCACGTTCGCCACCGGACCGGCGAACGCCCTCGACGTTCCGGATGAGGCGATCAACTATCAGAAGATGGCGTTTTATCCCGCTCGTTGGACGCAGCAAGAGGTTTCAGGCGAATTGTATCCTTGGAAGGGGACAGAGGTTGTTCTTTTGACGACCGAGAAGGAACTCGCGGCCGATACGATGAAAGTGTTCTTGGGACATCTCGATCGAGGCTGGGCTTACTACCACAAGATCACCGGTCGCACACCGAGACCTTATAAAACGCACGAGGGCAAACCGACGATCGCGGCGGTTCCGAATGCTTCCTTAACCTGTGGATTGGGCTGCGGCATGGTCGGCGCCACGGGCATTGAGGTCGGCAAGTTTCCTTCGGATTGGAAAGAGGTTCGGCAAAACGCTCAGGCGATGCCGCACTATTACTTCTACGAAATGGGACGGAACTATTACGTCTTCGGCAGGAAGCACGATTGTTTTGTAACCGGTTACGCGGTTTTCATGCGTTACTGCTGCATGGATGAGTTGAAGTTGATCGACAACGACGTGCGGACACGTCAGGCGATTGAGAACGCGATCGATGCCTACGCCGAATCCGATCTCGATTTCATTACAGCGATGACGCATTCGGGTTCGTTGAGTGAAAAGCAACAGCGGATCCGATCCTATCGCGGCCCATGCGATCAACCGGTGATGTACGCATCGGCGATGTTGCGGCTCCGCCGAGACTATGGCGGCGACGAGTTCGTACAGCGTTTTTATCATGCGCTACACGAGATGCCTGCGTACGGCGAAAACGAACGCGGGCAGAAACCGGATAACGCCAAACGCCAATCGGTGATCTGGTTGTTGACTGCCTGCCGAGCCGCGAAGCAAGATCTGTCACCGCTGTTCGTCGACCAGTGGCGATTGCCGCTCAGCGACGAGGCACGAGAATTGATTCAACAGACCGATTGGGCGGATGAATCGGGCGACGATTCCGACCTCGCCCGCCGCGTTCTAACGGCGACGGGGCTGTAACGCACGTCGGCTGTGGCAACCGCTCGCGGGTTACTGCCCGCGTTGCCAAACCTCGCCGATACCGTTGACGGCTCGGTCGCCTCGGCTGACGAGCCACGGGTTTGTAGAGTCGGCGAGGTTGCTGTCTGGCAAGCTGTTCGCCAAATCGCCGCGTTGCAACAAGAGCTGCTGAAACGGAGTTTCGATCTCGATCGCCGCAGTGAAGCGGTTTACCGCGAGTTGCACCGGAGTGCTCAGCACCACAGTGCCGCGTCGCATTGCATAGGCGAGGTGTCGGCCGACCGTGCCACCGACGACAATGGTTCCGGCGACCTGCCATGCGCCGAGTGAGTCGCCCGCGTTTCCCGCGATTCGGATCTCGCCGCGTCGCATACGGTGGCCTGCGAAATCGCCCACGCTGCCATGGACCGTGAGCAATCCGCCGTTCATGCCGATGCTGCGCGTTCCGGTTGGACCTCCGAGATGATCGCCCGCGTTCCCCTCGACTGTAATGGTTCCGCCGGTCATGCAGTCGCCACAGAAGTCGCCAACATCTCCCTCAATGTGAATCGCACCTTCCCGATGTTGATGGCCGAGATGATGAACGCGATGGCAGTCTCCACGAAGGTTCAATCTCGGGACGGCATTTTTACTCGATCGGCTTTCGACCTGAAACAACTCCCCGAGTTCCACGTTGCGGCATGAAGGCAGGCGGAGTTTTGCGATCTCGGTCTCGGAAAGAGGCAACAAATGATCGAGCCGCAGACTGGATACGTCGATGGGTTCTTCGCATGTGTGGTTGCGTGTGAGAGTGATCATTTTCATCGGGAACGCTCCGTCATGATTTGTTCGAGATGAAAGTGATGGCGTCCGAGTTTGCCTCCATAATTTCCTGCAGTGATGCCGACCAAACCTTCCGCGCCGACGCTCTCACAAGCCGCGGTAATGCCGGCATGAATTGCGTTGGAGATGGAGGAGAAGTCAACGCCATCGAGAACCACTTCCAAGACCGCCTTAGTGTCCATCGACAAGTGAGTTTCGGTCAGTGTTCGGAGGTGAGGACAGAATGCTTCGTTAGTGGATGCGAACAAAGCGGCGTACTTCGAGCCGACTTTGGATCCGCTTCGTGTCACGCCTCCGGGGAAGGGCGTGATGACGCCGGGTAATTTCTTGATCGTATCAATCGCGGCCCGGCAAGCGAGTGTGACCGACTGCATCGATCGACCGAGAAGGATGAAGTTGCCCCCACCGATCGCCTCGGTCCGACCCACGTCATGTTGGCAAACAAACTCGCCATCCATGACAGGAACACGCCAGTAACGGATCGTTTCTTGCGTCCCATCGGGTTGGGTATGTGGAACCTGTTTGCTGATTTGGTATCCGTCTCCGAAGTACCGAAGTGTTTTTCCGAGCGGGACACGGTTGGGGTAAACTTTCCGATCGCCGGGCAATCCCGCGTAAAGCGCCGTGGTTGGGCACGTCAAAATGCACTGCCCGGCACGCCGCGGAATTTGTTTCTCGAGTTCCTTTCCTGAGACAGCGAACGCGAGGATGGCGACGCCTGGTCGTCCGTCGGGCGTTTCCTCCGGACGGAGCTCTTGTTCGACGGCGGTTTCGATGCCGCAGGCAATAACACTCGTGCCGAACCCGGTCATCGCAGCGGCAGCATGATCGCACCACTCGCGGTCGGCGGCCGTGACGATGATGCGGGTCATCTTCATATCGAAAGCCTCGGCAAAGGTCGCCTGGATCGGCACACCGGCAACGCGCAGCGATGATTGATCGGACCAGTGAACACGTTCGCCGGAAGACCCGTTGCCTGGAATATTTGGGGTCATGATGAGCCCTCGCCTGATGATGTTCGCATGCCAGTGGGATGGAGTCGGTTGCCGAGTACGGTTTCCATTTCTTCCTCAGTGATCCACAGCCGGTCCATTTCGATCGTTCCGTTTTCGCTGTATCGAGCTCGGAATTGAGCGACCTCGTTACGGCCGAACTCGAAACCGTGTTGATGCACGTCCGCGGCTAAGGTGCGGTCTGGCGAGGTGTTGTCGCTACTGTTGCAACTGTCACCTTTTTTGCGAATCAGTTTACCCGATTTGAAAACCATTTCCGGGGTGCGAAACATTGGTTCGATCTGATCCTGGGTTCGATAGACCACCACGTCCGCAATGCGACCGGGCGCTAAAGAGCCGCGGTCATGCAGACCGAGGATCTTTGCCGGGGCCGCGCGAGTCATCGTTGCGATGTCATCGAGCGAGTACTGTCTGTCGATACCTTTCAGCGAACTCGATGCCGCCGCATCTGCGTCAATTTCTGAAAGTGCCGTGTCGCGGAGCGTGCGATCTGAAAGCATCGCGAGCAGGTGAGGATAAGCGGTGAACGGACCCCCGTTGGGATGATCGGTCGTGAGAAACACCCGCGCCGGATCATTCACCATCAGGAATAACTCGAGGCCAATCGCCCACTGCAGTGAATGAACGAATTGGCGGCGACGATAGCGAAACGGCACGACCCCACAGCCTGCTTCGCAATCAATGTCCACTAACACTGACTTTCGTGGCGATGCGTGTTTGATGTTGTCGTACTGGTGCATCGCGTCAGCACTGATCGTCACCGTTTGGCCAAACTGAATTTGGCCGACATCGATGGTGACGTTGGGATGCCTTTGCATCGCTTCGACGAGTTGGGATGCGGCCGAGGAGAACTTGAACGGACCCTCGGTTCCGTAGCAATGAAACTGGGCGTGCGTTAAATGAATCGGATACCCGTCGGCGGCTTTGATTGTGGCGAGCGTTGAGGCGATGTTTCCGGGCACC
>JBICHZ010000437.1:0-8507 GCA_043101355.1 Rhodopirellula sp. JB044 | reverse complement strand
CTGCACTGTCTGAATACGTTAGTGGCGACTCAACTATTTTGCCCGTGCATCTCCAGCAACTATTCGATCTACTTGCGGCCGAATCCGCAGCGTAGCGTCACACAACATGGTTTTTACGCTAGGCCTTCGGCACACCGCTCTCGTTTGTTCCAGCCTCCATCTGGTGGTAGAATCTTCCGTTGTTCAAACTTGAATGGCATCGCAACGGCGGTGTCGTAAAAACCTTTCGTTAGGCGACCTACCGACAATGAAACCTATCTATTGCCGTCTGTTGCTTGGCTTGGCGGTTCTTGGCTGCATCGGCGTAGGTATTTGCTCCAGCCTTCTCCACATGTCCCACTTAGCGTCTTTCGGTATTTCTTCAGAAATTCGTGACGAAACCGTTTCCATCGAACGCCGCCTAGAGATTGCCCAAGGCATCGACAACGCAAACACGATTCAAATGACACTTGCGAACGTGTCATGGTGGCTTGCGCTGGTAACGGGCTTGTTGGTTGCGGCGGTTGCACTCTGGGGTTTTCGCCGCCTGCCCACGGATTAACCGGTCGCCTAGCATGGTTTTTACGCTGGGGCCTTCGGCACACCTTCCGCGTTTGGTCACGCGGGCTGGCACTGGTACAATTTCCCGAAGTTCATGCATCGCTCGCTTCGTTAAGGGCGGTGTCGTAAAAACCTTCCGTTGTCCGCACGAAATCTATGGCCACGCAATCCGACGCAATGGGTTACCCGCTTCGCGACATACGTTGCCCCAAATGCGACGGTCTCGCTGAATTTCATTCCCCGTTCCGGTTCGTGCCCGAACAAAAAGCGACGCGTGAAGATCGCTCTCAGCCCTTTCACCGTTGGGGAGGGTGGCTCGTGTTCGAGCTATTTCCTTCGATTCGGAATTGGACACCACCGCGCTCCTCGTCACAACACATTTCGTTCGGCGGAAACAGCGGTTTTGACTATTGGTCACGTGGTATCGCAAAATGCTTCTCATGCCACGCTCTAACCGTCACAAACCTCGATTGGCCCGCTACAGCGTTCTGGCAATGGGACGTTCGTGGCGAGTTGCTTTGGGCACTGAATCGCGAACATGCGAACGACATTTACGAATTCATCAATAGCGATTCCCGTAAACCATTCGGTCGATATGCACGCAACTTGTCTCGACTACCCAAGGTGTTCCAAGACGCAAAGCGTCGCGACAGCATTTTGAAGACGCTGGCAAAATCGCTGGCCGTCAACTAGCGCATCGGCGGACAACATGGTTTTTACGCTAAGGCCATTCGGGCACACCTTCGCACTTTGGCAACGCTCGCTGGCCTTGGTACAATTTTCTGTAGTTCAGACATCGCTCGCTTCGTTCAGGGCGGTGTCTTAAAAACCTTCCGTTGTGCGACCTACGCGTGTACAATAGCCACATGAATACTCCAGACCTTAGCGGCTTGCCCGTCTCCGAGAAACTCAGGATCGTGACCCAGTTGTGGAACGATATAGCATCCTCACCTGACCCGATCACAGTTCCGCCAGAAGTTATGCGCGAAGCGTCCAGACGCTCAGCTGAACTTGACGCTGACCCATCAATAGCTATCGACGACGACGAACTCTGGCGGCGTGTTGATGGCTAATGCCCGCCGTTACCATCCGCTGGTCGCTGACGATTTGTCAGTAGCTGCCAGCTACTATGATGATATCTCGCCGAATCTTGGGAACCGGTTTCGCGCGTCCGTTCGTGCACGTTTGCGCGATGTGGCAGATCGACCTGAATCTTTTGGGCTCCTCCAAAACGAAATGCGTGTCGCGACTCTTGACCGTTTCCCGTTTGTCATGATCTTTGAGAACCGCAACACTCACGTCGCGATTCTTGGCGTATTCCACGCCGCTTCAGACCAAAACGGATGGTTTGACCGGTCGCTCTGATGCTCCGGTCGCACAACATGGTTTTTACGCTAGGCTTTCGGCACACCTTCCGCGTTTGGCCACGTGGGCTGGCCTTGGTAGAATCAATCGTAATTCAGACATCGCTCGCTTCGTTCAGGGCGGTGTCGTAAAAACCTTCCGTTATGTGCCAGAGAAACTGCCGCGATGATGAACACACTGCGAGCATTCCTGCTCGTCGCCACAGTTTTGATCTACACGATGACTGTGTTGGCCTTGCTAGACCAGGGTTTCAATTGGCCGGCCGTTGCGATCAACGACCTGATGGCGTTCAACTGGCGTTCGCAATTTGACACCGATTTCTTAGTTTACCTTTTTCTTGGCGCGGCATGGATTTCATGGCGTGAAGGTTTCACTGCAAAGGGGTATCTCTTTGCATTTCTCAGCGTATTCCTTGGTGGAATGTTTACTTTCCCCTATTTGTTGCTCGCCACCTATCGTGCAAATGGTGACCCATTTGGGATTTTGCTGGGCATCCATCACGATTCGATCAGCAAGCTTGGGTAATCGGCACTCGCATCACACCGTACTGGCGGACAACATGGTTTTTACGCTGAGGTCCTTCGGGCACACCTTGGCTCTTTGGCAACGGGCCTTGGCCATGGTACAATTTCGCTTAGTTCAGACATCGTGCGCTTCGTTCAGGACGGTGCCGTGAAAACCTTCCGTTATGTGCCCCTAGATGTCTGGATCATCAACATCACCACGAATGACGCGAACGATTTCCAGGAACCCTTCAACGTGCCGAAAGAAGATCACGTAGCTGCCAACATACGTTGATCGCATGTTCTCACCCAGCTCTGGACGCGCATCGCCGAGGTCGGGATGATTGGCGACGAGACGACACTTTTCACGCAGCTTTGCTAGCCACCGTCGAGTGGCAACGGGTTTGTCGCGGGCGATGCATCAGGCGATTTGCTTCAGGTCTTCTTTCGAATCTGCGGAATACCGGAGTCTTGGCATGTCCTCAGCTTCCTTGCTGCTGAGTTTCTACCTTGTCGATCTCAGCGTTGATCTCGCCAAAAACAGTTTCTTCGTCGTAGTACTTGCCCGCATCCAATTGCTTAACACCCTTTTGAATTTCGCCTCGCAATTGCTCACGCCCCATCAGCAACTTGACACCTTCGACGATGGCATCTTGCTCAGAATTGAATCTTCCTTGGGACACAAGATCTTTCACAAAATCATTGATCTCGGTTGGCAGGTTCAGATTCATGGCTTCACTCCAGTGGGCCGGGGCACATAACATGGCTTTTACGCAGAGGCCCTTCGGGCACACCTTCGCCGTGGTGCGGACCTCGCTCTCATTATACAATCAAATGCAATTCAAACCACCTTCGCTTCGTTTAGGGCGATGTCGTAAACACCTTCCGTTGGCCGACGCAGATGCATGGCTTCTCGATTTTTCTTGTTGCCTTGGGCGCTGGCATCGTAACGATGACAGGATGCTCTCCTGAATCCGGCTCTGGACAAGCAAAGCTTTCAGCACGTCCGCTTGCAAAACGTGGCCATGATCGCCTACTTGGTTTTGGCGTGACAGAGGGCTCTGTTGGCTACGAAGTCGCTTTCGGCGAAGCCCAAAAGGCGGGAATTCAATTCATTGAATTGCCACAGCAGTGGGATGACATCGAATCAGCTCCAGAGGTTTACAACAGTCCATTTCTAATAATGGCGAACGAAGTCTACCCGGCCTTCGATACTGGTATCGTCTTGTCGCTGAATCCCATCGACACCAGCGCATTGCGTCTTCCTGCTCACCTTGCGGGAAAAGCATTTGATGACGCTGAAGTTGTCTCGGCTTTCATGAAGGTTGTCGACTTCACTATCGCAGGCTTGCCGGATGCGAAGATCGTTGCGATTTCAATTGGCAATGAAGTTGACGGCAACCTTGCCAACGACGGTGAGCGATGGGCTCAGTACACTCGTTTTTTCGCCGAAGTCCGGGAGCACATCAGGACAAAACTACCCGGCGTGCCTGTGGGAGTGAAAACAACGTACTCAGCTATTATGGGCAGCCAGCGTCATTTGATCGGCAATCTCAATTCAAGCGCTGACGCGGTGATGGTGACGTACTATCCGCTCGACGCAGAATTCAACGTTAGGCCGCCGTCTTTGGTGGATGATGAAATTGGCAAACTGGTTTCATTGGCGGCCGGGAAACCAGTGCATCTGCTCGAAACCGGTTACCCAAGCGGTGCTGCAAACGGGAGTTCGGAGGCGTTGCAGGCTGAGTTCGTACGGAACATTTTTGAAGCTTGGGAAAAGTATGCCGATGACGTTCCGCTAGTCAACATCGTTTGGCTGTATGACATGTCGGCCGATGAAGTAGCGACTCTCACGAAATATTATTCAGTCGAAACACCCGCATTCGCTGGGTTCCTTGGCACTCTAGGGCTCAAGACGCACTCGGGCGAAGACAAGCAGGCGTTTTTCAAATTACTGGAATACGCCAAAGAAAGTGAATAGCGTCGGCCAACATGGTTTTTACGCTAGGCATTCGGCACACCTTCCCTGTTTTAGCGACGCGGGTTGCCCTTGGTAGAATCTCTCGTAGTACAGACATCGTTCGCTTCGTTCAGGGCGGTGTCGCAATAGCCTTCTGTTGTGCGACCTAGATGTTTCGCATGTCGCGACTTCCGTGAATCACTCGGGCGACTTCGATGCCATCTTCAATCGCGTGAAAGAAGATCACGTAGCTACCGAAGCTGAATGAACGGCATCCGGGAACACCGAATCCACGCCGTTCTTCACCCATATTGGGCTGCGTTGCGATGCATCGCACGTCTCGCGAATTTTCCGCATCCAGTTGCGGTCAACGTCCGGCTTGTCGCGTGCTATGAACTCGACGATGCCAAAGATATCGTCGTCCGCCTCCGGTGCGTAAATGACTTTCACGATCAGACGTTTCCGTTCTCAATCTCTCGGATTCGCTCTTCCGCTCTCCGGTAAACGTCTTCGGCTTGGATTCCCTTCCCCGCATCAAGCTGGTCAAATCCCTTCTTGACTTCGGCTCGCAGAGTCTCACGTGCCTGCAGCATACGCAGGCCTTCGGCCAATACGTCGGACTCATTTAGTAATCTCTTCTGAGAGACCATCCGCTGAACGAATAGGGCCAAATCACTTGGTATTTCGGTGCACATGGCTATCTCAATTTCAACCTGACCAGCGGATTTGCCGGTCGTACAACGGGGTTTTTACGCTTAGCCCTACGGGCACACCGTCGATTTGGTTTAGACCTCGCACTCACTATACAATCAAATTCAGTTCAGGACATCATCGCGTTGGTAGCGGCGGTGTCGTAAAACCCTTCAGTTGGCGAACACAAGTATGGATTAGCGTCTCAGGGACGCTACAATGGGAATATGGACACACAATCACAACAACTGCTGGCTACTGCGCTCGGTATGCCAGAGTCTGACCGTGCGACTCTGGCGGCGTCGCTGCTCAGGAGCCTTGACCCTTCCGATGACCCGCAGGCTGACGCTGCTTGGGCGGCTGAAATCCAGCGACGCATTGAGTCCATCGACAATGGCACAGCGGAATTGCGGCCATGGGATGACGTGATGTCAGAAATGCGACAACGCCGCAGTGGATGATCTTCCGTTTTGGTTTCATCCCGATGCTAATGCTGAGGTGCTCGCCGCTCATGATCGGTATTTCGAGGTGCGTCCAGAACTAGCCGAAGATTTCGAGGCTGAACTTGAGCGATCACGCCGGGTCATTGCGTGCAGTCCACAGACTTGGCCAGCGTATCTATTTGGTACGCAGAGATACTTGATGAAAGGGTTTCCGTTCTTCATCGTCTTCCGAGTGACCGATGCCCGCATTGAAATCGTCGCAATTGCGCACGAGCGTCAGCGCCCCGGATACTGGGCAGGCCGATCGGCAACCCAGTGACCGCCAACATGGTTTTTACGCTAGGCCTTCGACACACCTTCCCTGTTTTCGCGACGCGGGTTGACCTTAGTAGAATCTCTCGTAGTACAGACATCGTTCGCTTCGTCCAGGGCGGTGTCGCAAAAGCCTTCTGTTGGTGGGCGGTAGTCTCTTGAATGGTCGATGCAAAATCGGTGGGCCGCGGCGGAGTCTAGACGGTACAACGGAGCTTAGGCAGAGGCGAGCCGTACATTGAACAGCCTGAGAAATAGGCTGAGGTAGCGAGCGTCATGCGCGTGAGCGAACATCGATTCGGCTCCGACAAACAACCGGGAACGCTTCCTTCTGGGCACCGGTTTTGCAGTGACGTTACATAGCCACTTGAGAACTCAGGCCCTTCAGAGCCCCAGGCCCTCCTGGGAACTCAGCGTCCGGTTGGGCGAACCGCGTTTGCTAAGGCCAACCTGGTTTGCTCGGCGATGAGCAGACGCAACATCGTCGGAAACGACACTTTCTGGACGAATCGATCGCCGAGGTTTCTCGATGGGCTTTTTATTTCGTTAACACTGAGACCCTGTTCACGTGGATACCACGCAGCGACAGCAAACTAGGTCTCGATGATCGTTTACCTTTGCCCGCTCGTAGAAAACACATTGATGCTCGACGCCGCTGACCTCGCCAATTTGCAAACCATCTCGATCGCCGCCGTTTGTGGTGCCGTGATCGGATTGGAACGTGAACTCGCAGGCAAACCTGCCGGGATCCGAACGCACATCTTTGTCTGCGCGGGTTCGGCGCTGATGATGATTTTGGGCCAAGAGATTGTGGGACAGTTCGAACACGAAGAATCCGACAAGCTCTTGAAAGCCGATCCAATTCGCATCTTGCAAGCGATCGTGGTCGGAATCAGCTTTCTCGGTGCCGGAACGATCGTCCACGAAGAACACCGAGGTGTGGAGGGATTGACGACCGCGGCGACCATCTATCTCACCGCGGGAATTGGTGTGGCCACCGCAGTCGAACGCGTGCCGCTCGCTGTTGCGATCACCATAGGAACACTGTTTACTTTGTTCGTTCTGGGATGGGTTGAAGACAAGTGCGCCGAGAGGCACTGCAAACGTAGTGATGAATGACCGCGTCGTCGCCCCGGTGTCGCTACGTCGGCTGTCGCGAAGCACAGTGCTGCGTGACCAACCGCCAGATCCACCATCCGAACATAAGCACCACAACCGCAGTACTTACCCAACCGAGCGGTTTCGCAAGATTGCTGTACTGATCTCCCAACCACCATCCGAGACCAGCCAACAACGCCGTCCACATCACGGTACCGATCGCCGTGAAGAGCGAGAAACGCCCAATCGACATGTCGGCGAAACCAGCCGGAACGCTGATCAAGGTTCGGACGCCGGGTATCATTCGGCAAATTAGAACCGCGGCGGCTCCCCATCGCTCGAACCATTCATCCACCCGATCGAGATCGCTCGGTGTGACCGTTAACCAAGCACCATGGCCTTCTACCCAGCGTTGCAGTCGCTCCTTTCCAACCCAACGGGCGGCGTAGTACCACACCATTGCACCGAGAAACGATCCGATACTGCCAGCGAGCAAAACGGCGGCAAACGAATTTTGTCCCTGGCTGACTGAATAACCCGCCCACGGCATCACGACTTCGGACGGTATCGGCGGGAAAACGTTCTCAACGAGCATCAAAACACCAACTCCGAACGCACCGAACTGTTCGAGAAAATCCTTTATCCAATCGGTCATCTGCTCTCTCTGCTTTGCGGGCTTGATTGATTTGCGACCAACTCGAACGCGATCGCCTGTTTAATGACGAGCAACGCCGCAAAGAATGTTCCACCGAATCGACAACAGACAATCAGGCAACCGCGCCGACGCCATTCGTTCAGTGCGTCGAGGAATTGGGAGCACAACTCCTTTACGAATGCTTTGCAATCCGATGCCGACCGCTAGCGCCGTGGTGCCGCCGAGACTCGCGATTCCTTACCCCCTGCCCCGCCAAAAGCCACATCGACCGCTAATCCTTCAGGAAAATTGCGCCGCGCGATCGCGAGAATGAGCAGAACGCTGCGTTGCCATGCGGTCTGGATACCTTCGGCTGCATCGTCGGGATAAAAACAATGCAAGTGTACCAAGGTTCGATCGTGACCTTAAAGAAACACTCCATCACAAAGGAATTCGACTGCAGCGGGAACGCACGATGGCCAACCGATTTCAGTGGCGACCTCGATCGACGGAGCCGGCGAACTCCAATAGGCTCGCAGCAGCATTACTTCGCCGGCAAAGGCCAACGTGGCCTCAGAGATCACGCGTCTCAGAGATCACGCGATGGACACGAGCCAATCCGCCGTTCGTTTTAGTGCCTTCCGCATAGCGGCGACGAACATGCTCGGAACCAACAGTCTCAAAATCGCATTGTCCGTGTCTGCGGAGCTCGAGTATCGGGAAGGTCTGCACTTCGACGCGCTGCAATAGCGTGCCTGGATCGACGCCGGACGATTAAGCCGCTACCGAGCCGGCCAATCCGCAAATCTCCCGCCGACCGGCGAGCAACACGCGAAAAAGGGGACGCCCCATCGCCGGAGGTTGGCATTGCAATTGCGTGCGTTGTTCAGCCTAACAACAACGTCGAATCCGTATGTATTAGTAGAGGAAGCATGTGCACCAAACGTCCCGCTGTGATCGTT